>JBAQYM010000215.1:0-9238 GCA_049300095.1 Syntrophobacteraceae bacterium | reverse complement strand
CAGCTTGGGAACCCTTGTGGGCCGGCGGGCAGGCGGAGTTGTCGGACGGATGAGCGGCTTCAGCCGAACCGCCGACTTCCAGTCGTAACCCCAAATCTACCTGCTTCAGCAGGTAGTGGTTTAATTTCATAAATGCGATCCTGAATTGTTACCCGAATTTCAGCTTTGTGTCCTTCGTGTTCTTCGTGGTTGATCATTTCAGTTTTTACCACGAAGGACGCGAAGGGCACGAAGAGCACGAAGATGTACCCCACCTAAAACAAACAGTATTGCCTTTAACCCGCAACTCGCAACCCCCAACTCACAACTCGCAACTCGCTCCATTTGCTGTTAGAATCGGGTGACGTTTCGCAGTCTCAAGGAGTCGGTGGGGAGATTTGTTAAAAGAGCTGGCCATCCATAATTTTGCGATCATCCGGGAGCTGGAAATCGGGTTTCAGGACGGTCTCAACGTGCTTTCGGGAGAAACCGGGGCGGGAAAGTCCATCCTGGTCGGGGCGATAAACCTCATCCTGGGCAGCCGCGCATCACAGGAAATGATTCGCTCCGGCGCGGCCGAAGCGGCCGTGGAAGCCGTCCTCGCGGGTCCTCCGGGCGATATCTGCCGCGGGGTCCTTGACGGGTGGGGGATAGAACGCGGGGCGGAACTCACCATACGCCGAAGCATCAGCCGCACCGGGCGAAACCGCGTCTTCATAAATGATCAGGCCGTATCGGTCCAGCAACTCCAGCAGCTCTCGCCCCTGCTTATCTCGATATCGGGGCAACACGAGCACCAGCTCCTGCTCGATCCCGAGGTCCACCTGGGGCTCCTCGACGCGTTCGGCGGCCTCGATCCCCTCTGCGGCCGTGTGCGGGAATCCTGGTCCGCCTGGCTGGCAACCAAAGACGAACTCTCACGGGCAAGACGCGCAAGGGAGCAGAGGGCGGCACAGTTGGACTTCCTGCTCTTCCAGCTCCAGGAACTCGAAGCGGCGAAAATCCAGCCCCATGAAGACGAAGAACTCGGGCGCGAACGGGAGATATTAAAGAATGCGGCGGTCCTGAGCGAGGCCGCGCAAAAGGCCCTCGGCTCGCTCTACGCGGACAGGGGCGCCGTTCTGGAGCGCCTCGCCGAGATAGAAAAGGAACTGTTTTCCCTCACCCGCATCGATCCGGCCCAGGGCCACATGCTCGAATACCTCGACCAGGCCCGGATCAACCTCAAGGAGCTCTCCCACCTGATCCAGCAATACTCGGGGCGGATCGTCTTCAACCCCGCAAGACTTTCCGAGGTCGAGGAACGGCTGGCCCTTCTCGGCAGGCTCGGCAAAAAATACGGTTCGAGCGCCGACGAGATGCTCGCCCGGCTCAAGGAGCTGCGGGGACTGGTCGGGCAGGAGGCGGAGTCGGGTTTTCGGGAAGAAGAGATAGAAAGAAAACTCGAAGAGCATCGCCGCCAATACCTCGATCTGGCCGGGGAGCTTTCGCGGAAAAGGTCCGAGGCATCCGGCAGGCTCGCGACAGAAGTCGAGCGAAACCTTGCGGAACTGGACATGCCCCGCGCGCGCTTTGCCGCCCAATTCACGGAGGGAGGCGAGGGAGGCGGGCGCGAACCCCTGTTCTCGCCGGCCGGGATGGACCGGGTCGAGTTTCTTCTTTCGGCAAACCCGGGCGAGGACCTGAAACCGCTCGCAAAGGTCGCCTCGGGCGGCGAGCTTTCGAGAATTCTTCTCGCCCTGAAAAGCCTTCTGAGCCGCAAGGGCGAGGCCGAGACCCTCATCTTTGACGAGGTGGACGCCGGGATCGGCGGGCGCACGGCGGAACTGGTGGGGCTCCAGTTGAAAAAGCTCGCCGGGCGCCACCAGGTAATCTGCATAACGCACCTCCCGCAAATCGCCTGCCACGCCCGGTGGCACTACCTGGTGAAAAAGGAAGCCGGGGCCGGCGGGACCGCCACGAGCATTCAAATGCTTGCCGACGGCGAACGCTGCGAGGAGCTGGCCCGCATGCTGGGTGGGGTCTCGATCTCCGATAAGGTCCGCGAGCACGCCAAAGAGCTGCTCGAAAAAGCCATGTGCGATCGGCGGCAATAATATCCGTCTCTTTTCCTCCGATGCCCCCGTGGTAATTCTTACGAAACGGTGAGCCTTTACCCTTCCCGCTGTCCGGGCGGGGGAATGTTTTCCCGCGCTGTTGTCCAAAGGAATACTCAAGCTGCGCGGCAATGGGGCTAGACGTAAGTCCCCATCCCTGCGATGGGAGGGGGACTCACGTCCGGCTCAATGGTCGCGCGGCTTGAATATTTCGTTGGCCAATAGCCCGTATATGCGCGCAAATAGGCCGGGTATGGATCAGAACGGCCCACGCCTGCTGTGGGAGCGGCTTGCAACCGCGACGGCCGGACAAATGCCGGTCAACCTCCGGCAAGCGGGACCTCGGACATCGCGGCTGCAAGCCGCTCCCACACTCCGATGTCCGTATCATGAGCGACGTTCTTCTTTGGCGCTAAATAGCGCCGGCCTCCACCAGCCCCGCCAAAATCTCGTGTATGTCCATCCCCTTTTCCTTGAACCCCTCCAGCCCGAAAACCATGTTGGCCTCGATGACCCAGTACCGGCCCCCGTGCTCGCAAATGTCCAGCCCGACTTCGTCAAAGCGGCATCGCAGGGCGGTCGCGCGGGCAAACTCCAGGGCCGCCTCGGGAATGTCTTCAAAGCAGATGAGCCCGCCGCGCGAGACGTTGTTTCTGAAATCGCCTTCCCTGTGAATGCGCCAGTAGGCGTGGACGACGCGGCCGCCGATGACTACCGTCCTGAGGTCCCGGTCGATGGGGAAAAATTCCTGGATGTATGCGGGATTGTGGACTTCAAGGTATTTCGCGAGTTCTTCCGGGGCGCGGATGAGAAAGACCCCCGCGCCCTGCGAGGAACCGACCGGGGTCTTGGCGACAAAAGGGTAGCGGAAATCTTCTTCTATCCTGCCGAATCGGTCCCGGCCGTAATAGAGACGTGTCCAGGGATGGGGGATGTCGAGGAACTCGAAAAGGTCGCTTTGGGCTATCTTGTTTCCGAGGAAGTGATAGTAATTTCGGGGGAAAATCTCCTTGCCCGCCGCGGCGAAAATTTCCGCATAAACCGGGCCGGGATAGCAGACCTTCGCTGCGTCCGCGATTTTTTTGCGAGCCTCCACCGGGTAGTCTTCCCAGTTGGGACATATCCCGAAGCAGGGAAGAGCGCTTTTGCGAAGCCGCTTTCCAAGCGAGACCGGAGCGTGCGCGGGAGAAGTCATCCCGCCCGCCTCGGGACCGGGAGCGGCGGGGCGCCGTTTTGATCGTCCTCCCGGATTTCCGGCATCGGGCAAATCGCTCATGAAAATTCCGCCGGCCTCTTTCCTGGAAACAGTGCATTTGGGGTGGCGGCGGGCCGTTTCCACTGCGGCCCGCCGCTTCGTCCGCTGTTCCTACTTATACCGAAAAAGACCGGTTCGCGGAAAGATTTTCGGCCCGCCTTTATAGGGCTGTAACAGTTCACCGCGGAGACGCAGAGGGCGCAGAGGACGGATGTCGGAAGACGGAAAAAACCTCGTCATCTGACATCCTGCTTTTGTCTTCCTTCCTCTGCCTCTCTGCGTCTCCGCGGTGAACAGACATCTCCGGCACTCCCCCCCCCCGCATCCGAGCCCGCAACATTCTGGACAATCCTTACCACAGTCAGTAACTTTAGGGTGGTGCCTCACTTCCCGCGCACTCCGCGCTCCGTAGGAATGCCGGTTCGGCATGCCGCCCGTCACCGGCCCGGTTTTTCGCACAGAGATTGCACTAAAAATTTTCCGAGAGGTAATCAAAATGGCCATTCTCACCGAGATGAAGAGGATTTCGGAGACGGTTTGGGAAATCCCGCAAACTTTCAAGGAAGGCATGCGGGTGCCCGCCAGGCTTTACGGGACCGAAAAAATCGTTCGGGAAATGGATGAGGGAGTAATAGACCAGGTGACAAATGTGGCCACCTTGCCCGGAATAGTAAACTACGCCCTGTGCATGCCGGACGGCCACTGGGGCTACGGGTTCCCGATAGGCGGCGTGGCGGCGATGGACGCGAGATCGGGGGTGATTTCCCCGGGCGGGATCGGCTTTGACGTAAACTGCGGCATGCGCCTCGTGCTCACCAGCCTCACCTTCGACGAAATCAAGGAGCACCTGAGGACCCTGGTGGACAGGCTCTTCCAGCGAGTTCCGGCGGGAGTGGGGAGCAGCGGGTTCGTCAACATTTCCCACGACGAGTTTCGCGAGATGGTCCAGCTTGGGGCCCGCTGGTGTCTGAAGAAAGGTTACGGCTGGGCGGAGGACCTCGAACGCACCGAGGAGTTCGGCTGCATCGCGGGCGCGGATGCCTCGAAGATCAGCCAGAGGTCGGTCGACCGCGGACACAAGCAGATCGGGACCCTCGGCTCCGGGAACCATTACCTCGAAATCCAGGTGGCAAAAAGCGAAAACATCTTCGACCCGCAACTGGCCAGGACCTTCGGCCTCACCATGCCCGACCAGGTCGTGGTGATGTTTCACTGCGGGAGCCGCGGTTTCGGGCACCAGGTGGCGACCGATTACCTCCAGGTCTTCCTCAAGGTTATGGAGAGCAAGTACGGCATAAAAATCCTCGACCGCGAACTCGCGTGCGCCCCCTTCAATTCGCCCGAGGGCCAGGATTATTTCGCGGCCATGAAATGCGCCATCAACATGTCCTTTGCGAACCGCCAGGTGATCCTGCACCGGATACGGGAGGTGTTTTCCGAGGTCCTGCACAGGGACGCGGCGGACCTTGGGCTGCACCAGGTCTATGACGTCGCGCACAACACGGCCAAGCTCGAAACCCACGTCGTCGACGGCCAGGCGCGCCGGCTTCTCGTACACCGGAAAGGGGCCACCAGGGCCTTCGGGCCGGGTGCCGAGGACCTCCCGGCCATCTATCGCAAGAGCGGCCAGCCGGTAATAATCGGGGGCAGCATGGAAACGGGCTCCTATCTGCTCGCCGGGGTGGAATCGGGCGCGCAGACATTTTTCAGCACCGCCCACGGGAGCGGCAGGACCATGAGCCGCCGCCAGGCAAAGAGGCAGTTCCACGGCAAAAAGCTCCAGCAGGATATGGAACAGCGGGGAATATATGTGCGGACCGCGTCCTGGTCGGGGCTGGCCGAGGAGGCCGGGGCCGCCTACAAGGACATCGACGAGGTGGTCGAAGCGACCGAACAGGCCGGCATCAGCCGGAGGGTGGCCCGTTTCATCCCGGTAGGAAACGTAAAGGGCTAGGCTTTGTCAGCTAAATTTATGGTGGAATAGTCGGAACGTCATTCCGGCGAAAGCCGGAATCCAGCGAGGCCGCCCAGTCCTCGGGCAGGGTTTGAACGAGGATGAGACTTCATTGACCCCTCCGGTTATGGCGCGGTCTCCTGACCGCGCCAGTCTCTCGACCGAAGGTCTCCAGCTTACCACAGGACCGGTTGATTGCTTTGGGAGACCTTCGGTCGGGCGCGGCGGCACGGTCGGGAGACCGTGCCACAACGGTTGCTGGGAGACAGTACCACAATGGACGCTCGGTTGGTGATTCGTCCCGATATCAAAAGGGCAAAGAGGCAGAAGGCTGTCGGTTGCGGGCTGCAGCCGTTCGGTTGGTGATTCGTCCAGATATTAAAAGGGCGAACCTCTTCGTGTGCTTCGTGCCCTTCGTGTGCTTCGTGGTAAAAAGAGATGCGATCCAACCACGAAGAGCACGAAGGGCACGAAGCACGCGAAGAGGGAACTCCCGGTCAATTTGGAGAGCGGAGTCTCGATCAGTGCATAAAACACCCGTCATGCTCATCACGGGCAGTCTCGGCAGCGGCAAGACGACCCTGGTCAGGCGCATACTAGACAGTTCGCCCCCGCGCATCGCCGTGCTGATGAACGAGTTCGGCGAAATCGCCATTGACAGCGAAGTGATTCGAGGCGAAAACGTCGATATCGTCGAGTTGGCGGGCGGGTGCGTATGCTGTTCCATGACCGGCGAGTTCGAAGCGGCGATAAGGGAAATAATCGAGAAGGCGAAGCCGGAGTTTATCGTCGTCGAGGCGACGGGGGTTGCGGAATCGGACGCCTTGGTCTATGAAGTCGAGGACAATCTGCCGGAGGTGCGCCTGGACAGCGTGGTGTGCCTGATCGACGCCTATTTGAGCATCCGCCACCCCTACGTCGGCTACACGTCGAGGACCCAGATCGCTTCGGCCGACGCGCTGCTCGTCAATAAAATCGACCTCGTTACGAGCGACGAGGCCAAAGCCGTCGAGGAGCAGGTCAGAAGGTACAACGACCACGCGGTCGTCGTGAGGGCGATAGGCTGCGACGTGGACACGGAGGCGCTCTTCGGGCTCAATGTCGGCGCGCGGCCCCGGCCGGCGAGCATTGGGGGCGGGGGCGGGTTCCAGTCGTTTTCCTGGGAAAGCTCGAACTTGCTCGATGCCGGCAGGTTCGAAGACCTTGCGCGCGGGCTCCCCGACGAGGTCTTTCGCGCCAAGGGGTTTGTACGGTCCACGGACGGGGGCCGTCTTTTCAACTTTGTTGCCGGGCGGACCGATTTCGAGCCCTTCGCGACCGATGCGACCCGGCTGGTGTTCATCGGCCGAGAGCTCGATGCGGTGCGGCCGCAAATCCTGGAAGAACTCCGGAAATGTGAGGTGGAGTAAGGATGCCTTATCAATTTGTGGACGAAATTGCGACGGCCGACATCGCTTTCGAGGCCTGGGGCGAGGACCTGGAGGAAATGCTGGCGGCGGCGGCCGATGCGACCATGAACGTGATGGTGTCGGACCTCGATACGATCGGCCGAAAACGGAGCTTCGATATCGAAGTGAAAGCCGAGGCGACCGACATGCTCCTGTTCGCCCTGCTTCAGGAACTCATCTACTACAAAGATGCGGATAGGCTCCTGCTGCGCATCGAGGATGTGATCGTCGGCTACAACGACGGATCCTATTTCGTTACCGCGAAGGCTTACGGCGAGGAAATCGACCCGTCCCGCCACGACCTCCTGGTGGACGTCAAGGCCGTCACCCTGCACAAGTTCAAGGTCGAGCAGACTGTCCGGGGCTGGGAAACCCTGGTCATATTGGACATCTGACAGGGTTTACATCACTTTCGAATAAAACCGAGATAGAAAAAGACCAGAAACAGGACGCCGTGAACAATCGAGCGCCAGCCGTTCGTTGCCGGCGACACGATAAAATTTGTACCCAGCAGCGGCACGGGAGTATCCGTAAGGTATAGATAAAAGAGCACCCCCGCGCTCACAAAAAACGCCCCTGACAGAAATTTACAGATATCCCTTCGTCTCGGCGTCACTTGCTCACCAGAAATTCAAACCGGCCCTCAAACGTTGCTGTCGAGCACTATAGAACGTCATTTCGAGCGGAGCGAGAAATCTTATCCGGGCATTTCCCGGATTCCTCGCTCCGCTCGGAATGACACGCTATGGCGGCGAAGAGGCATTTCTTCGTCCAAGCTCGAAGTGGCAGTTAACCCGGCAACCCGGCGGGCGAAGGGGAACGAAATGCCCGGTCGTCCCCCCCCCCCGGCCCTGTGTCCCGGCAACCTACAGCTTGTCGGGGTTGCAAAGATTTTTTTCGCTCGCCGCCGCCCGGCCGCAGTTTCTGCACACATGCCGCGGATTTTTTATCAGGCTCTTGTAGTCGTCCAGGTGTGAATCAACGTAGCCCAGGTTGTGCAGATAACATAAATGCTGTTCGTGCGCCGGATGCGGCATTTTCGGATCAGCCATCATCATCCTCCTTTTAATCTCTTAATCTGTTCCCGTTCGGATCAAAAGAACACCCGCCCCGGAGTCCGTGCCGCCAGGCCGCCGCAAAACCGGCCGCCCGCCGCGACCCCACTCCGAATGCGGCAAAGCTGTCATTTAATCGAAGATAAACATCATCGGCGTCCCCGGCTTGTAGTCTATGGAAATGAGGGGACCTGCCCTGACGGTCCGGATGCCGCCGGGGTGCTGAAGGAAGGTGTGATAAGGTGTGATAATGATTATGTTATAAGAAACATTTTTGCAAATGAGCAGGGTTTGTATTCCGGCCCTATCGGAAAAGCAACTCATACTTGCCGTAAGCGGCGGGATATGTCGCCGGGCCGGGCACAAGCGGCTTCCCCGGGCGAGTTGATGCCCCGAGGTGGTGAACCCCTTCTTCAACAGCCCGGTTGCCGGGAAGATAAGGGAAAGGAGCGTCAAAATGCGGTATTTAAAAATGGTTCTCGGCTTGATCGCCCTGATGGCGCTGCCGGCCGGTCCAGTGGCGGCGTCCGCCGATAGAAGCGGGCCCGCGAACCAGTGCGTCTTGCTGCCGGAAATTATGAAGGGAAAGACCGCTTCGCAGACCGGGCCGGCTATCTATCAGCCGGAGTCGTGCATTACCTCGAATTTCGAGATTAAGGGCAGCGGGGATAATGGATCGCCGGAAACATAACGTCTCCGGGAGTGACTGGCCCGAGCGGCCCCGCCGTGTCGGGCTTTGGGCGGCGGCCATGTTTACCGGACGTTTGATGGCAAAGAAAGAAAACCGTGGGTCTCGCGGTGCGGATAAGGTGAAGCGAGGGGAATTGAAGCGGTTCCAAAAACGCGGAACATCCCACCAGGTTATTTAATCCTGTTCTTTACTCCCTATGATCCTGTTGAGGTTGCCGATCAGAGTGTCCTGGGACTTCGAGCATTTCTCGCAGGAGTTCAGGTGGTCCAGGAACGCGGTAATGTTCCATCCCTCGTAGGTCTTTATCCCCAGGTCGACGGGGTCCTGTCCACACAGTAAATTCAGCATGTATCGTCCCTCCTTTGAAAATATATCCGTCTAAATACAGCAAAACAAGCGGTTGAGGAATAGAAAAAGAAGGAATGTCCGGTTCGCTCGGGTCCCGGGAAACCATGGGAGGCGCGGGGGCATCGGGTTGTTGCCCCAATCACGGGTTTTTCCCGGGTGCGGATTCACCCCAAATACGTTCGAGACGGACGGCCCTTCCCATTCCGGCAGTCCGGGCGGGGATCAACCCCGCCCCTACGGATTTACGGCGGGTCTGATGCCGTCCTTTGGACGTAGGAGCGGGGTTGACGGGCTGTTGCTCAAATGCAAAAGTTACGACAGGTATGGCCAAAACAGGGCGGAGGTCTCCCCTCCCTTTATGGCCAAAACAGGGCGGAGGTCTCCCCTCCCTTGGCGGGAGGGGCTGGGGGAG
>JBAQYM010000214.1:0-11199 GCA_049300095.1 Syntrophobacteraceae bacterium | reverse complement strand
GGCGGGAATCCAGCGTCTTGCTCTGCTCAACTGACCGAAAAGACACTGGATTCCCGCCCAAAAGCACTGCGGGAATGACGGTTTTGACGAGCCGAGCCGAACTTCAGTTGAATGGCAATTTTGTCCGTATCTGATTTGGGCAGCAGTCTGTGGGGCTGTGATCGCAGCCCAACGAGTTATTTGCGGGCAAGTCCTCAATATAAAAAGGGTGGGCACAGATTTACGGACTGTTGCCCACCCCACATCACTATGTGACTATTTCCACAGAGTGCCGGCTTTCGGTTTCTTACCTGTTTTGGTACTCGTCAACGACAAATCCGCCCACGGCGCCCGCAGCCGCTCCCGCGGCGGCCCCCACAATGAGGGGAGCGCCAACTATCGCGGCCGTTCCGACCCCCGCGGCCGCTCCCAGCGCGCCGCCACTCAGCATTCTCTGTTCACGGGAATTCATTCCGGCGCACCCCAGGGTTGCGGAAAGCATCACTGCAACAAGCAATATGGCAAGTATTCTCATTTTAACCCTCCTTGGAGAAATATGTGCTTGATCAACTCTCACCCCTGACATGGAGCAATTTCCGTGCCCGATTCGCGACAAATAACCACTGCGTCAATAATTTCCATGGCCCCGGAATTGTCCCAAAAACCCCATGTCTATACCGCAATAACGTTTACCGCTTTGATTTTGTCTACACCCGCGCCGCAATTCCACCGGCTGTTCCGACCTCTCCCTCCTGAAAAGAACAAGGCCGCCCCGCCTCGGGTGAGGCGAAACGGCCCGCGCAATTCCCTTCCGGTGTCACGTTTCGGATGTTCATTGATATTCGACTGCGAGCAGGCCGCCAGGGTCGTGATTCCGGCTAAAGCCGGAATCCAGTGTATTTGCAGCAGCTTAGATCATGCACGCCCTGGATTCCGGCTTTCGCCGGAATGACGAGTCGGGGCGTTTGAAATAATGACGAGTTGGGGCGTTTGGAATAATGACGAGTTGAGGAGTTTGAAATATCGAAGAGTTCAGGAGACGCGGCGCCAGTGGGCTCTCCGATGAAAAGCCCGCTATTTGTGCCCGACTCCCTCGCCGGAGTCCCAGGCGGCGCAATCCAGGCGCACCCACTCCTCGAGGCCGGCCGGCCTTGCCGCTTCGGCGGCCGAATCCCAGGCGGCGAACCCCGTGTCATACAAATAGACGGCATCGGCCGCGGCCTGTGGCGAAAAATAGGTCCCCAACTCGCGCCCGTCTATTCCCAGGACGAAAACGCCCCTCCCACGCGGCACAAACCTGATCCAAAAAGTGCCCACCTCAGCTTTGTGAATCCACACGGTCCGTCTCCACCCTGAAATCCCGCACCCTGGTGACGGCCGGCCGCACCTCTTTGCCGAAAGCACGTTTCAGCCAAATTCTGTTCGAGTAGGTCCAGGGCGGACCGGCTATCTTGACTTTCCCGGCATGAGCGGCTTCCGGGTCGAACAGGAAGTCAAGCACGTGGGCGGCCGAGCCGAAACGCTTGGTGCAAGCGCCGCAATACATCGCCAGCCTGCGACCTCCGGCCTCTTTTTGCCTCATCTCCGCCCACCGGCCGGCAAGCGCGGGGGATATCAGGTCCGCAAACCCTCCCGATCCGCAGCAGAGCGTCTTTTTGCCCGAATGGACCATCTCCTCCGGCACGCAGCCCGCGGCGCGAAGGAGGCTGCGCACCGCCGCATGAATGTGCTCGTCGTGACGCACCGCGCAGGAGTCGTGAACGGTGACGACATTTCCGGTGGGACCCGCCCCGCGCTCCCACGTGCGCGCGAGAACCTCGTAGATGCTCTCGGCCCTGAGCGGCGCACCGTAGTCCGCGAAGACCCGGTAACAATTGGGGCACGCGGTCAAGACGGCCGACACCCCGTGCTCCAGCAGCCAGGCCCTCATCTCGCCGAAAAGCGCGAGAAAATGGTCCTGGCGGCCGAGATCGTGTGAAGGTTTACAGCAGCAGTCCAGAACGATTCCCAGGGCCGGATCGCTTTTTTTCAGGCGCCGGTACGTATCGAGTGTTATGTCCGGCCGCGTACCGGGCAGCGAGCACCCGGGAAAGAAAACCGTGTCGCACCCTTCGGGCAGGGCGTAGAAGGTGAGGAGACGGGACGTTCCCCTTTCCTCGTGTTTCATCATCGGCGAATGCCCGGGGCGAATACCCCTGCCGTCTTTAATGAGCATTCGGCGCATATCGAGGAAATGAGCGGCGGGGTCGAGCCCCTCCGGGCACACCGTCCCACACAGGCCGCACAGGCTGCACTCGAAGGGAAAGAGCGGGTCGGGGTCCTCCGATAAGAGAAACTCCCGCGCAAGTTCGGCCGGTGTCCCGTACTTTTCCAGAAAAGCGCACTCCGAGATGCATGCGCCGCATTCGGTGCACTTTTCCAGCAATGGCGTCAGAATTTCGGATGAAGCAGGCACTTTAAGTCCCATCGGCAAAGTCCGCCTCGCTTGAGATTTGAGATATAGAGCGTTATCTTATATCGGTATTGCCTATATTTCAAATAGATTGTTGTAATTGCCGCCCCCATGGGATATCGGAAGCTACCGAAGGTACCAATCCCCGAGGTTTTCATTGAAATCTGCATAAAAATACATATTATTCGCAAATGAGCACAAAATCTACTTTGAAGAATTCACGGACTGATTGGGAGCGCATCAACGCCATGGGCGACGAGGACGTCGATACCTCGGATATTCCGGAGCTTACCGTTGACCAGGTAAGACGGGCCAGGATGCGCATCGGCGGCCAACCCGTTTCCGGGGGAAAGGTCCGCGTCAACATACTGCTCGACGCCGAGGTGGTTGCCCACTTTAAGGCGCGGGCGGGCGGGCGGGGCTACCAGACCCTGATAAATCAGGCTTTGAAAGCGAGTATACTCGAACGGGATCTGGAATCCACCCTGCGCCGGATCATCCGCGAGGAGTTGCACACCGGGATTTGAGAGGTCGAGACGGCTAAATAGTTGGTTTTATCCGTCATCAGCTCCTCAAGAATCATTCCTCCCGTTTTTACCGCGTTGCCGCATCCGGCAATCCGACCTTCCGGTTTACTTCGCGAATATCCGGGATATATTTGTAATTTGCGCCGGGGCAGGGTTTTCCTTGACTTTTACTTGCCTCTTTTTTAGAAGTGTTCGATTGTTCTGAAAATTTCGACTGCTTACCGGAGACTGAATGGAAGCCCTTCAGGCCGTTAGAGGCATGAACGACATATTGCCCGACCAGGTCGGGTGGTGGCAACAGGTGGAAAGCGCCGCGCGCGAAGTGCTCGAAAACTTCGGCTACCGGGAAATTCGAACGCCGGTGGCGGAAAAGCTCGAACTGTTCGCAAGGAGCATCGGCGAGAGCACGGATATTGTCGAAAAGGAGATGTACGCCTTCCAGGACAGAAACGGCGACTGGCTCGCCCTGCGCCCGGAGGCAACGGCGTCCGTCGTCCGGGCCTACATCCAGCACAAGCTCCACGCGGACCCCGTCCTGCAAAAATTCTACGCCATCGGGCCGATGTTCCGGCACGAGCGGCCGCAAAAAGGGCGCTACCGGCAGTTCCACCAGATCGACGCCGAGGTCTTCGGGATCGACAGCCCGATGATCGACGCCGAAATCATGCACATGCTGCACCTTTTTCTCGACCGCCTGGGCGTGTCCGGCGTCATGCTCAACATTAACACCCTGGGCTGCCCCGAGTGCAGGAAGACGTACAGGGAGGTCCTCCGGGCATACCTCATGTCGGTGGGCGACGATTTTTGCCCCGACTGCCTGCGCCGTCGAGTGACGAACCCCCTGCGCGTTTTCGACTGCAAGGTCGAGAGATGCCAGGCGCTCATCGAGGGGGCCCCCGCCCTGATCGATTCCATCGACGCCGAGTGCCGCGCGCATTTCCACGCCGTCCGGGAATATCTCTCGAAGCTCGGGACACCGCATGTGATCAATCCGCGCATGGTCCGGGGGCTCGACTACTACATGCGCACGACCTTCGAAGTGGTCACCGGCCGCCTGGGATCACAGAACGCAATCGGGGGCGGCGGCCGCTACAACGGGCTCGTCAAGGACCTTGGCGGGCCGGACGTTGCCGGAATCGGCTTTGCAATCGGCATGGAGCGCCTCATCCTGCTGCTCCAACAGGACCGGGCCGAATCCGCGCGGTCGTCGAAAGTGTTTATCGCGGCGCTTGGCGAACCGGCCCTGGGCCGCGCCTTTTTGCTCGTGCAGGAACTTCGCGGGCTCGGGGTCGAAGCGGAGATGGATTACGAGGGCCGCAGCCTCAAGAGCCAGATGCGCCGGGCCGACAAGGCGGGGTCCCGCTACGTCCTTATTCTTGGAGAAGACGAAATGAACCGCGGCGAAATCCAGCTTCGCGACATGCGCGAGAAGACCCAGAAAGTGCTGGGGATCGAGAGCGTCGCCGCGGAGATCCTTAATAGGATCGGAAAACCTTAGCGGAGGCGCGGTGGAAATGTGGGAGCGGCATCCTGCCGCGATCCCGGGCTGTCCGCCGACAGTCGTAGGTTGGGTTAAGGCCGTAGGTTGGGTTAAGCGATAGCGAAACCCAACCTACCAACTACCAACTACCAACTACCCCGACGTCATTCCGGCGGAAGCCGGAATCCAGGCTCTTCAACGCTTCCTGGGTCCCGGCTTCCGCCGGGACGACGAAATCAGAGTATCTTGCAAAGGTCTCGGCTCGAATTGTTAAAGGTCTCGAATTGAATTGTTAATGGCGATCATTCGGCGGGACTACCCCGCTGCAAAATAGTTCGGAAATGGAGGAAATCCCGGTGAATTTAGTGGAACCCCTAAACAGGAAAAATCCGGATGATATTTCGGATGAGAGCGCGGTCGTCCTCGACCAGCTCGGCGGTTGGCAAAAGACCACGGACTGCAACAGGTTGCGGGCCGCGGACGTGTCGCGGGAAGTGGTCCTCATGGGCTGGGTGCAGCGGAGGCGCGACCACGGCGGACTTATTTTCGTCGACCTGAGGGACCGCGAGGGACTCACCCAGGTGGTATTCGACCCGCGGATCACCCCCGTGGCCCACGAGCACGCGGGCGCGCTGCGGAGCGAGTTCGTCATCGCCGCCAAAGGGAAGGTGCGCCTGCGCCCCGAAGGGATGACCAACCCGAAGCTCCCCACCGGGGAAATCGAGGTCGCGGCAACCGAATTGCGTATCCTGAACGCATCGAAGACCCCGCCTTTCCACATCGAGGACGAAGCCGACGTAAACGAAAATACCCGGCTCAGGTACCGCTACCTCGATCTGCGCCGCCCGAAGCTCTACAAAAACCTCTTGCTGCGCCACAACGTGGCCCGGCTTACACGGGGATTTTTTAACGACCGCGGGTTCATCGAGGTGGAAACCCCGGTGCTCACCAGGAGCACCCCGGAAGGCGCGCGCGACTACCTTGTGCCCAGCCGGGTGAATCCGGGAAAATTTTTCGCGCTGCCCCAGTCCCCTCAGCTTTTCAAGCAACTCCTCATGGTATCGGGCTTCGAGAGATACTACCAGATCGTCAAGTGCTTCCGGGACGAGGACCTGCGGGCGGACAGGCAGCCCGAGTTCACGCAACTCGATATCGAGATGTCGTTTATCCGTGAGCAGGATATCTACGACTTGATCGAGGGCTGGGTCGAGCGGCTCCTTGCCGAACTCTCGGGCATGCGCGTAAGTCTTCCGTTTCCGCGCATGACCTACGCCCAGGCGATGGACCAGTACGGGAGCGACCGCCCGGATACGCGCTTCGGGCTGTTGTTGAAAGACGTCACCGACATCGTTTCCGAGTCCGATCTTCGGGTCTTCAAGCAGGCGGTCGAGCGCGGCGGGATAGTAAAAGCGCTGCGCGTGCCCGACGGGGCGCGCCTGACTCGAAAAGAGCTGGATGATCTCATAGAGTTTGTTAAAATTTTCGGAGCGCAGGGACTTGCGTGGATAAAAATTCAGCCCGACGGCTGGCAGTCTCCGATAACGAAGTTTTTGCCTGAGAAGGTGCAGCGCGGGCTCGCCGAGCGCCTCGGGATCGAAACCGGAGACGTCGTCCTTTTCAGCGCCGACCAGCGCAAGGTGGTAAACGACGCGCTCGGGAACCTGAGGGTCCGCCTCGGACAGCAGCTCGGGCTGATCGACCCGGCGCGGTTCAACTTCGTGTGGGTAACCGATTTTCCGCTCGTTGAATGGGCCCACGAGGAGAAAAGATACACCTCGGTGCACCATCCGTTCACGGCGCCGGCCGAAGCGGACCTCGAGTTCCTGGAAGAAAGCCCCGAGAAGGTGCGCAGCAGGGCCTACGACCTGGTGCTCAACGGGACGGAGATCGGCGGCGGGAGCATCCGCATCCACCAGCGGGAAGTTCAGGCGCGCGTGTTCGGTGTCCTGGGTATCTCGGAGGAGGAGGCCAACGAGAAATTCGGGTTTTTGCTCGAAGCGCTCCAGTACGGAGCGCCCCCGCACGGCGGGGTCGCCTTCGGCGTGGACCGCCTGGTAATGCTTCTGAGCGGATCGAGTTCGATTCGCGACGTCATCGCCTTTCCCAAGACCCAGAAGGCGACGTGCCTCATGACGGGCGCGCCCTCGGACGCCGACCTCAACCAGCTCCTGGAACTGTGCCTCAAGGTCGAGGCCGAGCGAAAAAAGTAGAAAAAGGCAAGAGGTATTAAAATGGCCCGCTGGAACCCCAAAAAACGAGTCCTGGACCACGAGCGTTCCGGGCCGGTGCACAAAAAAAACGTCCTGGACGTCGATGAGCCCAACCTGATGCGGGACATCTACCCCTACGAGGAAGTCCCCCGCATCGACTTCGACCACATGATGCTGCCCATCGACCCGGCCGAGGAGATGTTCATCACCGACACCACCTTCCGGGACGGGCAGCAGGCTCGCCCTCCCTACACGGTGAAGCAGATCGAGACCATATTCCAGCTTCTTCACCGCCTTTCCGGGCCGAACGGAGTGATCCGCCAGTCCGAATTTTTCCTCTATACCGACAAGGACCGCCAGGCGCTCGAAGCCTGCCTCGCCAAGGGCTACGCCTACCCGCAGATAACGGGATGGATTCGGGCGGTCGAACGCGACCTCGACCTGGTGGCCGACCTGGGCCTCAAGGAAACGGGGATCCTCACCTCTGTCTCGGATTATCACATTTTTCTGAAACTCAAGCTCGACCGCAAGGGCGCCCTCGAAAAATACCTCAACATCGCACGGACGGCAGTCGAGAGGGGCATCACCCCGCGCTGCCATTTCGAGGATGTCACGCGGGCCGACATCCACGGCTTCTGCGTCCCGCTCGCCGTCGAGCTGATGCGCCTGCGGGAGGAAAGCGGGGTGGATGTCAAGATTCGACTCTGCGACACGCTCGGGTTCGGCGTGACTTATCCCGGATCGGCCCTTCCGCGAAGCGTTCCCAAACTGGTGCGGGCGTTCATAGACGATGCCGGCGTGCCGGGCCACCTGCTCGAATGGCACGGCCACAACGATTTCCACAAGGTGCTGGTAAACACCGCGACGGCCTGGCTCTACGGGTGCGGGGGCGCAAACGGCACCCTGCTCGGGTTTGGCGAACGCACGGGCAACGCCCCCATCGAGGGCCTCATTTTCGAATACGTCGGCCTCAAGGGCGACCTCAACGGGGTGGATACCACCGCGATCACCGACATCGTCGAGTATTTCAAATCCGAACTGGGCTACAAGGTCCCCCCCAACTACCCGTTTGCGGGAGAGGAATTCAACGCGACGCGGGCGGGCATACACGCCGACGGCCTGGTAAAAAATGAAGAAATCTACAACGTCTTCGACACCGGCAAGCTGCTCAACCGTCCCATCAGCATCATCGTGACCGACAAGTCGGGGGTGGCGAGCATCGCCTACTGGGTGAACCAGCGGCTGCGCCTCGACGGTGAGCGCCGCCTGGACAAGCGTCATCCCGGCATTCTCAGGATTCACAAGCGGGTGATGAACGAATACGAGAAGGGCCGGAACACCTCGATTTCCAACGAGGAACTCGAACGCTGGGCGAGGCGCTACCTGCCCGAGTACTTCATCAGCGAATTCGACCTCCTCAAGCGCCGCGCCTACGCTCTCGCGGCCCACCTGGTCGAAGAGGTCGTGGAAAGCGACATGGTGAAGAGCCTCGACCCCGTGCGCCAGGAACCGCTGCTGCAAACGCTCCTCGAGCTCAACCCCTTCATCCAGTACATTTACGTTACCGACAGCGTGGGCCGCAAGATCACGCGCAATATCACCCACATCGTCGACAAGGCCAAATACGAGAGCGCCAAGGTGGGCGAGGACCTCTCCGACCGTCCCTGGTTTATCGCTCCGATGCGCGACGGCAAGGTCCACGTTACGGACTTTTACACTTCCCGCTACACGGGGGCGCTGTGTATAACGGTTTCCGCGCCGATCAGAAACGAATCGGACGAAATTACCGGTATTCTCGGGATAGACATCCGCTTCGAAGACCTCGCCAAGATGGAGGAAAACGGGGAACTGAGCAACTGGTAGACGGAGGACGGAGGACGGATAACAGAGGACAGAGGACAGAGGACAGAGGGTTTTTCCGTCATCCGACATCTGTCATCCATACTCAGCGCAGCCTCAGGACAGCAACCAGTAGAGCAAAGGCATTCACCGCAGAGGCGCAGAGAACGCTGAGAAAACGATTGATTACAAAGATCTTTTAGCGCCTGATCGACTCTTATCTTTTCTCTTTTTTTCTCTGCGTTCTCCGCGTACTCTGCGGTGAAATTTTTTTAAAGGGGGGAGGGACCGTTGAAGAGCCGAGTCGGCGGGATACTGGTGGTTTGCCTGATCCTATGCTCTTTGGTCTTGAGCTGTTCCAAGCCTAAATACGTCCCGCCTTCCCCGCCGATACCCGGTCTCAAATCCCAGAAACCCTACCAGATAAAGGGCGTTTGGTACTACCCTCTGCCCACGGCGGACGGATACGTCGAGGAGGGCATCGCGAGCTGGTACGGCGCCGATTTCCACGGCAAGCCCACCGCCTGCGGGGAGCGCTACGACATGTGGGCGATGACGGCCGCCCACAAGACCCTCCCCCTCGGCTCGACCGTCAAGGTAACGAACCTCAAGAACCAGCACTCGATTGTTCTGCGGATAAACGACCGCGGACCCTTTGTGTCGGGGCGGATAATCGATTTGTCGTGCAAGGCGGCCCAGGAACTCGGCTCCTACGGCAAGGGGACGGCCCCTGTCCGCGTCGAGGCGGTGCAGGTGGCATCCGAGTATAAAATCGGGCAGGACACCTACTGGAAGGTGGACCCGCCGCCCTCTTTCCGCTACGGCCACTTCGTAATACAAATCGGCGCCTTCCAGGACCAGGGCAACGCCGTGAGGCTGCGTGACCGCATGGCCGGGGCGCAAACGGAAGCCAGGATCAGCCAACATTGGGATTGGCGCGGGAACCTCTACAGGGTGCAGGTCGGAAACTACAGCGATTTGCTTGCGGCAAAGCAGGACTTGGAACGGTACAGGTCGAAGGGATTTTCGGATGCTTTCGTGCTGGCCGTTGAAGGGAAATAGACGTGATCGAGATATTTGCATATCCGTCGGCTGAATCGGAACAAAAAATTGCCGCCGTATCCAAGCGAAAACCCGGGGCCGACCCGGAGCTCGAAAAGAAGGTGGCCGAAATAATCCGGGCGGTAAAATCCGGGGGCGACGCGGCGCTTCTTCGGTACACCCGTGAATTCGACGCGCCCGGGCTGGAGATCGAGCGGATAAGCGTCACGGATGCGGAAATCGACGCCGCCCGCGCCGAGGTCGATGAGGTCGATCCGGAATTTCTTGAAATCCTGCGGGCGGCGATCCGCAACGTCGAGGAATTCCACCGGCAGCAGCTTCGCCATTCCCACTTCATCACAAGGCCCGACGGGACGTTTCTCGGCCAGATAGTGCGGCCGGTCCGCGCGGCCGGACTCTACATTCCGGGAGGACAGGGCGGCGAAACCCCGCTCATCTCGTCGGTTGTCATGAACGCCGTGCCCGCAAAACTTGCCGGCGTTCGCGACATCGCCATGATAACCCCTCCGAGAAAAGACGGCAGCGTAAACCCGTTCCTGCTCACCGCCGCGCACGAGGTTGGCGTCGCGAGGATTCACAGGGCGGGCAGCGCATGGGGAATAGCCGCCCTCGCCTTCGGGACCGAATCGGTCGCCCCGGTGGACGTCATCGTCGGACCGGGTAACATATACGTCGCCCTGGCCAAGAAACTGGTCTCGGGAGAGGTGGGAATAGACATGATCGCCGGGCCGAGCGAAATCCTCGTTATAGCCGACGACGGCGCGAAGGCGGACTTCATCGCGGCGGACCTGCTCAGCCAGGCCGAGCACGACAGCATGGCAAGCGCCGTTTGCATCACCACGAGCTACGATCTGGCAATATCCGTCTCCCGGTGCGTCGAGGACCAGCTCAGGACCCTCCCCAGGCGCGAGACGGCGGCGGCATCCATTGCAAACTACGGCGCGATCTTTGTCGTGAAAAATATCGACGCGGCCGTTGCGCTTGCAAACAGGATCGCCCCGGAACACCTCGAACTGCACGTAAGAGACCCCCTGCCCCTGCTCGGCGCAATCGAGAACGCGGGGGCGGTATTCATCGGAGACCATACGCCCGAAGCGGTCGGGGATTATTTCGCCGGCCCCAACCACGTGCTCCCGACCGCCGGGACGGCCCGTTTCGCCTCGGCCCTCGGGGTGGACGATTTTCTTAAAAAAACGAGCGTGATAGCCTACTCAAAACAGGCCTTCGACCGGGACGCGCACTCGATCATCCGGCTGGCGGAACTCGAGGGCCTGGACGCCCACGCGCAATCGGTGCGCATCCGGCTTGGCGTGTAGACGACCGTGGAATTTCTCCCTGAATGAATCGGTGGGAGCGGCTTGCAGCCGCGATGGGCGCGCGATTCCCTCGTTCCCATGCTCCTGCGTGGGAATGCATATTGCGTGGGAATGCATATATGGAGCTCTTTTCACTATATATTCCGATACGCATTCCCACGCTGGAGGGGCTGTTGCCCAAAGAAATAATCAAGTTGCGCAACTATTGAGCCGGACGTGAGTCCCCCTCCCTTCGATGGGAGGGGTTAGGGGAGGGTGTTGAATTTTCAAGTACTTACGACCCCCTCCCCCAGCCCCTCCCGCCAAGGGAGGGGAGACCTCCGCCCTGTTTTGG
>JBAQYM010000213.1:0-13937 GCA_049300095.1 Syntrophobacteraceae bacterium | reverse complement strand
GAGCATCGGAGCAGTGGAAGATCAATTGGAAAAAGCTTTAGCTGCGCTTGAGGGCGATCCGGCGTCGGTAAAAAGCATCACTGGATTCCCCTGGATTATTAGTATGAACTTGCACGCAACTTAGTATTACAGACCAACCAAAGCTTTTGCGTGATGAATCGGCTGTTGAGGCCCGCCTAGCGCAGCTTCTAACAAATCGATGAACGACTCATTCTTCCAGCGGGCCGCATCGAGGCCAGGAGACTTTTCAGATAAAATTTTGGGGTAAAATGCGCCTCAGCGCACGATTGTCATCAGATTGTCACAATATTCATGTTAGGGTTTAAATTCATCAGTCAGGAAATTAGCCGCATGACTGGCGCACACAAAGCGGCAGACCATTTTGGAACTTGTGTTATTCGGAAACCAACTTCAAGGCTGGAGTTATCACTCTTTATGGCGTAGAATTATCATCTTAAATCCCTGCATCCAGTTCCCGATCAGACGGCTTAACTTTGGAGAGCATCATGTGTGTGGCGGCGTTGAGTACCCCGAAGGCCGGAAGAGTGCGTCCAATTTCCATCGTGTTTTTTCTACTGATCCTGAACTTGGCTTGCCTCTTCCCGGCAACTTCTTCCCACGCGAAGTGGAAAAGCAGTGGCCCGGACGGTGGCCTGATAACCTCTTTTGCTATCACCCCCGTAACACAGTGGAACATTTATGCCGGAACCAACGGCGGCGTATACAAGAGCACCAACGGCGGCACAACCTGGACCGCGATCAACTCGGGCCTTCCGGGCGCCAATATCCTCGCTCTTGCCGTAAACCCCGTCTCCCCGCAGACCATCTATGCCGGGACCGATGGAAGCGGCGTATACAAGAGCAATAACTGCGGGACTACCTGGAGCCCGGTCAACTCAGGTCTTACAAACCCCCTTGTGAAATCGCTGGCTATCGACCCCGCATCTCCACAGACCGTCTATGCCGGAACCGACGGCGGGGGCGTATTCAAAAGCACCAACGGCGGCACGAAGTGGAAACCGGTCAATTCGGGCCTCACATGCCCTCATATAGCCGCTCTAGCCGTCGATCCCGTAACCCCGGAGACCATCTACGCCGGAACCATCGGCGGCGGCGTATTCAAGAGCACCAACGGCGGTACAAGCTGGACCTCGGTCAACACTGGCCTGACAAAGACCACCGCCACCCCCTCCGTCTATTCGCTTGCCGTCAACCCCACAAATCCGCAGATAGTCTATGCCGGGACCGATTTCGGAGGCGTATTCAAAAGCATCACCGGCGGCAAGAGCTGGACCCCAGTCAACACAGGCCTGATGGACACTCGTATCAATTCTCTCGCCATCGATGCCGCAAATCCGAAGACGATCTTTGCCGGTACGGAAAACGGGGGCGAATTTAAAAGCACCAACGGCGGTACAAGCTGGAAGCCGGTCAACTCGGGCCTAACGACCCTCCGTGTCAAATCTTTTGCCCTCAACCCGGTAACCCCGCAGACCGTCTATGCCGGCACCGACGGCGGCGGCGCGTTCAAGAGCACCAGCGGCGGTACAAGCTGGACCCCGGTCAACTCGGGCATGGTGGCCACATCGATATACTCTCTAGCCGTCGCCCCCGCAACTGCCCAGACTGTCTATGCCGGAACCCAAAGCAACGGCGTATACAAGAGCACCAACGGCGGTGCAAGCTGGACCCCGGCCAAGGTGGGCCTGACAGCGACTTATGTCACGTCTCTTGCCGTCGATCCCGTGACTCCGCAGACCGTCTATGCCGGAACTTATGGCGGAGGGCTGTTCAAAAGTACCAACGGTGGTGCAAAGTGGACGCCAGTCAATTCGATCCTGGGAAATTACATCTCGTCTCTTGCTGTCAACCCTGTAACCCCGCAAACCGTATATGCCGGAACCCCTAACGGTTGGGTATACAAGAGCACCGACGGCGGTACAACCTGGATAGGGGTCAGCTCGGGCCTGCCACCCAGCACGATCTATTGTCTCGCCGTCAATCCTGTAACCCCACAGACCATCTATGCCGGAACCTTTTTCGATGGCGTATATAAGAGCACCAACGAGGGCATGACCTGGACCCCGGTCAACTCGGGACTGACAAACGATGGAATCCTTTCTCTTGCCATAAACCCCGCAACTCCGCAGACCGTCTACGCCGGAACCAGGGGTGGCGGCGTATTCAAGAGCACCAACGGTGGTACAACTTGGTCTCCAATCAACTCGGGCCTGACGTTCCTTGAAATAAGAATCGTTGCCGTCAACCCCGCAATGCCCCAGACCGTCTATGCCGGAACCAATGGCGGAGGCGTGTTCAAGAGCACAGACGGCGGTACAAACTGGACTGCGGTCAACTCGGGTCTTACAAACACTGGTATCTATTCCCTTGCCGTCAATCCTGCAACTCCGCGGACCGTCTATGCCGGAACCGACGGCGGCGTATTTGGAAGCACCAACGGAGGTGTAAGCTGGACCCCGGTCAACTCGGGCCTGCCGTCTACTCGCACTATCAATTCTCTTGCGCTCGACCCTATAACTCCGCAGACCATTTATACCGGAACTTATAAAAAGGGCGTGTTCAAAAGCACAAACGGCGGTACAAGCTGGACCCCGGTCAACTCGGGCCTTACACACACTACTATCTTTTCCCTCGCCGTCGATCCTGTAACTCCGCAGACCGTCTATGCCGGTACTCAGTTCGGCGGGGTCTTCAGGAGCACCGACGGCGGTACAAACTGGACTGAGGTCAACTCGGGCCTTACAGATTTTGATATCCGTTCTATAGCCATCGACCCTGTTACTCCGCAGACCGTCTATGCCGCAACCGATGGTGGAGGCGTGTTCAAGAGCACCGACGGCGGCACAAACTGGACTGCGGTCAACTCGGGTCTTACAACCACTTCTGCCGGTTCTCTTGCCGTCGACCCTGTAACTCCGCAGACCGTCTATGCCGCAACCGGGGGCGGTATGTTCAGGAGCATCAACGGAGGTACGAGCTGGAAGGCTATCAATTCGGGCCTGTCATCTACCAGTAATGTCTGTTCAGTTGCTGTCGATCCCGTGACTCCACAGACCGTCTATGCCGCAACCTATTACGGTGGGGTATACAAGAGCACCAACGGCGGTACAAAATGGACCCAGGTCAACTCGGGCCTGACAGACATTACTGTCTTGTCTCTTGTCATAAACCCCGTAGCGCCGCAGACTATCTATGCCGGGACCCAGTTCGGAGGCGTATTCAGGAGCACCAACGGCGGTACGAGCTGGACCCCGGTCAACTCGGGACTGACGACCTCTTGGATCGAGTCTCTTGCCGTCGACCCTTTGAATCCGGAAATCATCTACGCCGGAACTGCAAACGACGGCGTATTCAAGAACACGAGCGGCGGGCTTTAAAACTGCGAATCCAACGACAACCCAGGTAATCAAGGGGACTTCGAAGAGCGATTAGGTTGTCCGGCCGCGAAATCCAGCGTCGAGCATGAAGGGGGCTACCCCGCCTCATATCGGAACAAAGCGCCGGTAGTAAAAGAGACAAAGGGAGTCACGCAATCCGTATCGGCGGACATGACTTCCTTTTCAGACTGGCTTTCGAGCCTTTCCTTGGCAATCGTCAATTCATCTTGGGCCTGGAGGGGCAAATAATTCTTCCCGTAGGTGCCAAGAAAACGGCCGTGCCTCAGAGCCGTATCAGCCGTGACGGCCCTTTCCCCGACCCAATATTGACGATCCGCTCCTGCGCGACCCCAATGGATATTGACGAGCCCGCACTGAGCCATCCCAAGTGGCTTCGAGTGGACCCCAAGCAGCGCCTCTCTAATCCATCTCGATCTGGACGGAAAAACATACGCTGACACGCCCTCTTGGTTGTAGCGGGACGGGAAGATGGAGATGGAAACGGGTAATCGGACAAATACTCATGGGTGGCGAAAAATTTGGAGCATCTTGGAAAAACGACAACCTTTTTGATTATGCCTGCTTGGTATGCGGATGGAACGGGCGCATAACTCAATGCTGATGGATTCGTAAAAAGACCAAAAAACGACGATTTGGCCCGTCTCAACATATTGAATTTATTGAGGGCGGTTTTGCGAAAAGTGACTTTTTACGAGACCATCAATGCTGTTAACGGAAATTAAGATTTTCGTTACCGAGATAGATTCGAAGGGCATGATTGGCGTCGAGGATGTCGGTTTATTCCAAAATGTTTCAACGCTTCACCTCTGGGGCATGAATTCCTGATCGTCCTTTCTGTTGCGCTCCGAGGTTTTAAAATTTTATATTGTCATAACCCCATGATGTCGTGAGATTATGATGAGTGGCCGTGGCGAATCTGCCATTATTTAGTTCCTTGATTCTTCTATTGAAAAGCTCGTTCAAATGTCGTATTTTGGTAAAGAGAGAAGAGGTGATATGAGAGCCGAAAACTTGGAAACGCGCGTCATGAAACGCATTGCCCGCAAACGCGGTGACGTTTTTTTGCGTGCGGATTTCCGCGACCTTGGCGGCTATGACCAGGTGGGGCGGGCTCTTCGTGGGCTGGTTCGCAACGGCCAGCTGCTCAAGGTCGGTTACGGCGTCTACACCCGCGCCGTGAAGACACCATTCAGTGACAAACCCGTACCGCCGAAAGGACTGGCCACGCTGATTGAAGCGCTTAAGCGCCTCGGGGTCGAGATCACACAAACCCGTCTTGAGCAAGACTATGATGCCGGGCGGACAACCCAGGTGCCCACGGGCCGCGTGGTCGCCGTTCGCGGGCGTGTCCGCCGCAAGCTCGGCTATGATGGCGTCTCTTTGAGTTTTGAACGTGCTCGACCGGCCCCTCATTGAACAACTCGCCAACGTTCTCGGCACAAACCCCGGTTTGGTCGAGAAGGATTGGCATGTTGTCCGCGCCCTTGGCGTCCTTGCATCGCTCGATTATACCGACGTGACACCGGTCTTTTCCGGCGGCACGTCGTTGTCGAAGGGATGGGGCCTTATCAAGCGCTTTTCGGAAGATATCGACTTCAAGGTTGCTATGCCCCTGACCGCAAGCGGGACGGCAAGCCGTAATAAACGGCGGGTCTTCCGTGAGTGGATTCTCTCAGCCCTCACGGCAAACGAATTCGAGCTTGTGGGCGAGCCCCTCATCGGCAATGAAAGCCAGTTTTTCGCGGCAAATCTTGCCTATCAAAGCCATTTTGCCACAGGTCAAGGTCTCCGGCCGCACCTTCGTGTTGAGATGTCCTTTCACGCACAGGCGCTGAATCCGATTAACCGGCCGCTTCAGTCGCTGATCGCACAGGCACAGAAACAACCTCCCGAAGTTTCAAGCTTTCCCTGCATCGATCCTGTCGAAACTGCCGCCGACAAGTTGAGCACGCTGGCATGGCGCGTGTGTGCGCGCCGGAGAGGAAGCAAGGAAGACGATCCAACGGTCATCCGGCACCTTCATGATCTGGCGGCGCTTGAAGGCATCATAGCGGGCGCATCCGGCTTTGCGGCCTTGGCGCAAAAAGCGGCAGCAGACGATGCCGGACGGGGAGGCGAGGCGATACCTGCAAACCCCACCGAACGGTTCGACGCCATGCTCGATCTTCTGCACAATGACAAGTTGTGGGCGACCGAGTACGAAAAGTTTGTCCTACAGGTATCATTTGCCAAACCCGGCGAAACGATCACCTTTGCCGAAGCCTTGTCGGCCACAAAGCGTTTGGTGGGTAGGGTTTACAGGAAAGGACGCGCATGACGACCTGCAATGAAGCCTTTTCGCGCGTTGTGATCGACTCCCAGCTCGCCGATCAGGGCTGGAGCACACAAGACCGGAACAGCGTCCGTTATGAATACACGCTACCGGACGGCACGCGGGCTGATTATGTACTCTGTGACCGGCATGGGCGCTCAGCAGCGGTTATTGAGGCCAAGCGCTTCTCCACGGCGGGCCTCGGCGTGGCGGCGGAGCAGGCGAAAGGCTACGCCAGCCAGCTCGGCGTCCCTTATATATTCCTCGCCAATGGCAAAGAGATTCTGTTTTGGGAATGGGAACGTGAAGCCTTTCCACGACTGGTCAAAACGTTTTTAAAACAGCCGGACCTTGAAAGGCGTTTTGCCATGCGCCAGGTGCGGCAAGACCCTCTCGCGGTGCCTATCGACGAGCGTATCGCCGGGGGCGGCGGACGATACTTTCAGAAGGAATGCATCGAGACCCTGTGCTGCGAGATAAGGCAGGGCCGTCGCAAGCTCCTGGTCGAGATGGCGACCGGAACCGGCAAAACCCGCACGGCGGCCGCATTCATGAAACGCATGTTTCAGGCGAACGCGATCACACGGGTGCTGTTCCTGGTGGACCGGATACCACTCGCCAAACAAACGGAAGACACCTTTGCCGAGCATCTGCCGGATTATCCCTGTTATGTGCTGCGGGCCGGTCGGCGCTTCCAGGATGAAAAGCAAATCACGATCACAACGCTGCAAAGCATGATCAACATTTACGGGGATTATTCCTCGGGATATTTCGATCTGATCATCAGCGACGAGTGTCACCGGAGCATTTACGGGAAGTGGAGCGGCGTCCTGAAGCACTTCGACGGCATCCAGAGCGGCCTCACGGCGACTCCTTGCGTAGCGGGGGAAGAGCTGGGCGATGAGGAGGACAAGCTCTTCGTGCGCGACACACTTCGTATATTCGAAGTGGACAAACCGACCTTCACCTACAAACTAAAAGACGCCATCCGCGAAGGCTGGCTTGCTCCATATCAAATCTATAAGGCCAAGACCGTGAAGACGGCCGCCTAGGGGGGCTTTGAAGTTAGGCGCGATGAGCTGGACTGGTCGGCCATGGATGCTGAAACCAAGGCCGAGTTGGAAAAGGTGTTTGCAGAAGAACAAAGCATCATGGTGGACCCTTCGGCCTTGGAGCGGCGTTTCACCATCCCCGAGCGCAACCGGGCCATTGTGCGGGAGTTCCGCGACGTGTACGACAACGGCTATCGGGACGGGAAGGGAATGCTGCGAAAGCCGCTGATCGGCAAGAGCATTGTGTTCGCGGTGACTAAACGTCACGCCGAGACCCTGGCCCAGATGGTTGATGATGTTTTCATGGACAAAAAGGCATCCCCCGAAGTCCGTTATGCCGATTACGTCGTGTCGGGCATGGGCAAAGACGACACCGTCGACGGCATGGGCAAGATCAAGCGTTTCAAGAAAGAGGAGTTTCCGCAAATCCTCGTCTCGGTGAACATGCTGGACACCGGCTTCGACTGCCCCGAGGTCGTCAACCTGATATTTACCCGCTTCACGAAATCGGCTATTCTCTACCAGCAAATGCGGGCGCGGTACGCGTAAGTTTCCGAGCAAACCCGTCTTCACCATGTTCGATTTCGTGGGCGTCTGCGATTATCACGGGGACGATGAAGAGATGGCCGAGGGCGGCCTGGTCATAACCACGCCCAAGAAGAAGAAATACGAGCCGCGCCATTTACTCGCGCTCGACATCAACAATCTTATCGACCCCACGACACGGGAATGGATCACTATCGACGAAAGCGGCAATATGGTCTTCCCCGAAGCTTCGGAGCAGAAAGCGGCGGAACTCGGCACCAGTTTTGAGGCTTGGCTCCTCGGCCAGGAAGAGCTAACCCCGAACGAAGAGAGTTGGTTGCGCGTGATCGGCAACCAGCTCCGCGCCAATGCCGACACTTTGGACGAATTCAGCCTTGCGCATTTCGCCTTTCCGCCCTTCACCCTCATGGGCGGCGTGATGCAGGCAACGCGTGTGTTTGGCGGCGAAGATCGCCTTGAAACCTTTCTGACCGGCCTCAACGAGGCGGTTTTCAAACAAGCAACCGAACCCCGCTTTCAAACGGCGGAAGAGCAACAGCCCGTTCATTAGGGCAATAAATGCCGCATCCCTGTTCCGCTTGATTTTGCCATCAAGGATCACCTTAAGATGGTCTCCAATTGCATCGAGGCAATCAATGCGGCAATCCAGTTGCACAAACTTGCCGGAAACCTCGTTCTCGATCCCCGGCAGGTGACAGACCTCGACACCATGCACGTACCGTCGCTTGTCGGAAATTGGATAACCCACTATGAAACAGCTTCAGGGAGCAGCCTTTCCCCACCAATGTTGAAAGGCGTCCTTAAGAGCATAGACGACTTTGCAGAATGTTTCCGATGCGACGATACCACATGCACACCGGTAGGCCGGTGCTGGTACAAGTCGCTGTCGCGCCGATAAAGGCATCAGATTCATCTTCGTTGCATTCGAATAGTCCCTTTCTTTTATGTTTGAGAAAGGACGTTATTATTCGCAATCGCCCAGACGATAAAATAAGTGCTTCGAGCCAGTCTATTCTCGGCGAATGCTTGTCGGTCACCGTCCATAGCCCTAATGACATAAGTCCAACTCTTCGGGGCCGGGTCAAGCAGTTAAGTGGCGAGTCGATGGACATCATTCTGCCGGGGCAAGCGCCGCAAAAATCCGCCGATAAAAAATCCTGGCTATGCCGATTGCGAGCGCCGAGTTCCATCCGATCTCCTGGGCGGTGCCTTCTGGATGGTCTTTGTCCACGATGTACTTTTTGATCTTCTCCGGAAGCTCCAGATGCTGAAACTATTTACATTCACACCCCCATATCGTACAAGTCCACTCTTACACAACACACACTTGGAAATTATTAAAAACACTAGGAGATACCTCCATGACAAAAAAACTTATCGAAATCGCATCAGAGATTGTCCAGACCCAAGTATCTTTAACCCCGATGTCGGCAACCGATATTTCATTATCGCTTCGACAGGTCTTCAGCACGCTCCAGGAACTGCAAAAGGCCGAAATGGCGGGAGCCGACCTTGAGCTGACTCAGACAGCCTCAGAAACTGCAGTAGAGGAACAAGCTGCTCCGAAACTCGCACCGGAAAACTCCATTCAAAATGACAAGGTGATCTGCCTTGAATGCGGCGCTGAGATGAAGCAGCTCACGCAAAAGCACTTGGTCGCCCATGGCATAAGCCCAAAAGAGTACAAAAAGAAGTACGGCTTCCCCATGAAAACACCTCTGGCCGCCAAGTCACTGACCAAAGCTCGAAGCAAAGCAGCAAAAAAGAGGGGATTGCCCGAAAATCTTAGGAAGGCAATTGAAGCAAAAAGACAGAGTAAGGCTGCGGCGACAGCAACTCCCGAATCGAGTGGCCCAGGAGATACGGCAAGCAAGAGAGGTGGAAAACGTGGTGGGCAAACAAGGCTCAAAAAAAAGAGCTAGGCAGATTTGAATGAGTCCGGGTCGGATACAATGACATCAGTGGAAACCAATCGCCATTAACATCTCGGGGGCATCGTATGGACCGCCAGTGGGTTCCAGAGCATCATGGGGCGAAGTGCGTCCTTCAACCTTAGCCTTGGACCTGCTGTGGCCCATCCGAAGCATTACTCGGGCTGAAGCGTGGGAAAAACGTAATGCTCCCTGCCGGCGACGATAATTTCATCAGAGAATTTCAGCGTCGCAGGACTCGGATGCTCCGGCATTTCGCGTGCTCAATGGTCCTGATAATTCTTGCTCTTGGATTTCTTCAACTGTCGGACCATGTCGCCCCCTTCCTTGCAGTTGGGGTCAAGCAGTGGTGCGCCCTTGCCGCTTCTCAATTCGTGGCGGCCGTGATTTTTGCCATAATCGGGTTCAACCAGTACCGGTGTCCATCCTGCGATGAACTCGTGAGGGGCCATGACAGATACTATCTGGGAGTTGTGATCGACCCCGAGAAGTGTCCCCGTTGCGGCAAACGTTTGAAGTGACCCCCGGATCACATCCGGGAAATTTTCTGCCGCCTTTCTGTTTTCACACACCGGGAGAGGCCGGCAAACGTTGATTCCGACAAAAAAAGGGCCAGCGCAAGGCGCTGACCCATGTTCAAGCCATTTATCAGGGGGATTTATTCCAGTCTCATTTCTCTCCGCCCTCGACAGCCGCATTGGCAGTTTCGTTGACTTCGAAACCAGTGCCGGGGGGATTATCGGAGGTCAAATCGGGGAACTGACTGTTTATAAACGAACCGCTTATGTCCGAGCCATCCCATGACGCGCTTTGAAGCGGGCCGAAAACGGAGATGTTGGGGAAAGGGGAACGGGTCGGCGATGCTCCCGGATCGGCAACATCTCTCGGCCTGGACATCTCTCCCTTGAGAGCGCGAAAGGTGTCTTGCTGCCGGACTGAGCTGCCTATGCTGGCAGCCAGCCCCAATCCATAAAATGTCTCGATATTGTACAAACCCTCGTTGTCTCCGGGCAGGCCCGTACCTATGGCGCCAGGATCATTCCAATCAATAGTAATGACGTCTACCGGCAGAGGATCGGGGTCCGGCTCGACATACGTTTCTCCCGGCGGGTCCGCGTTCCCCGATCCAGTCCCCACCAATGTGGTCCAGACCAGGTTGCCGGTCGCGGGATCGACTGCATACAGCATCTGGTCCAGCCCGTAAAGGTATGCGAAGTTATTCCCAGGGACGGGAGCAAAATCTATACTGCCGCCAACGAGGACCGTCCAGTGCTGAGTGCCGTTTGATGAATCGAATGAGGCAAACTGCCCCTCGGGCGAACTTACAAGAACGGTCTGGCCGGCAGGGACGGGAGCGCTATTGTAGCCAAAACCCGTGTATGCCGTCCACAGAAGGTTGCCCCCAAGCAGATCGAAGGAATACAAGGTGCTCTCGGGAGAACTCACATAGACACTTCCGCCGTTGAACGAGACGGAGTTAATGCCGTCCGGGACTTGAGCGGCCCAGAGCTGAGCACCCGAGCCGCCGTCGAATTTATACAGAATTCCGCCATCTGAGCCGATGCAGACGCTGTCACCGGTAACAACGGGCGGACCGATCAGGGCGCTCGATGTTATGGAGGTCCAGAGCGGAACGCCTCCGGAGATATCAAATGCGTACAGGCCCTCCATCAGGGAACTCGCGTACAGGGTCTTCCCGCCAATAGCAAGATTCAGGTCGGCGGGCAGGGAGTTCACCACCCAGAGCTGGCTCCCCGCACTCCCATCCAGGGCATAAAGAGAGCCATCGGCCGTCGAGAAGTAAACCGCTCCATTGGCCGCGACTATGGGTGAATTGACAACGGAAGGGAAGTTAGCCGTCCAGAGCTGATTTCCCGTGTTTGCATCGAAGGCATAAACATTTCCGTCCCATGAGCTCGCATAGACGATGCCGTTGGCCCCCGCCGCGAAAGGATCGACAAAATCTCCGGCGGGCGCGGCCCAGATTTGATTCCCTGAGCTTGCATCGAGCGCATACAGCTTGCCATCGGATGCCCCGATATACAGGCGGCCGTCAGCCACAAGGGGGCAGGAAGCCACGGATGCCCGGCAACAGGCGGTGAAGGGGAAACCGAACAGAAGGCTAGCCAGGCAGAATGTCGCAGTTGCCGCCAGAAGGCGGTAAAATCGCCGATCCCCATCCGATGATCTTTTTCCGAGCATATCAAGTACTCCCAATTAGCTGCGGTTGACCTTGCGTGAATCACCTTTGATCTTTGTCCGAAAGATGTCAAGGCGTAATTGATGGGGTATGGAACAGGTAAGCGGGATACGCATAAAGCTGCTACGATTAATGAATCCAATACCTTACCTATGGATTTGTCGATGGTTCCCTCTGCAACATTCTGTGACAGACCGTGCGGGTGGGTCACGGCGGATGCCGGACGCCTTGTTCATTTTGGCAGGCAAATAGCGAGGACTGCATCCACGGCAGTGTTCACACGTGTGCCGTGGATGCCAGGGTGCGCATGAAAATATGCTGTCACTGCTTCCACGCGACCGGGATCACGGAATATTGTGAGAAACGGCGGCAAGCTCGAATTGGCGCAGCAGATGGCAAACCACGAATCCGCCCGCACAACCGGCCTCTACGACCGCCGCAACGATCAGGTCTCGCTCGATGAGGTCGAGCGCATTTTGATTTGAGGCCGGGTGCATCATTCTGTATAGTGTGAGGGGCCTGGGAGGCGAGCAGGAGTAAGAAGTCCACTCTCTGGATCGGCAGCCTGCCAGGGCTAAATCCATCAGATTCGAAGGGAGGCGACTTTAGAAACTGCTTCTTGTGTAGAAAGTGGGATAAATCCGAAAGGAGCGTTTTGTGATTTCGTCCAACGACGATGATCTTCTCACTACATATAAGCGATTGCGAAATGTCCATAAGACGTTGAATGGTCAGTTTGCCAGTCAACTCTCCAAGAAATCCCTCCTGGAATGTGCAAAGAAGCTTGGGCTGGCAAAAAGCAAGGTCATGATCTTTGATAGTCCTGATGAGGTCGATGTACTCATGGATTTTTGCCTGTACAACTCCCGCAAGGGCGGCAAAACTATAATAGAACTTTACGCGCAGCAGACGCCGCCGCTGCCGGAATCGGACGAAATGCAGGTTCTCCAGGCTATGTTGGATTCGCACTTTTCTGTTTTTATGGTTGAGCGGGTTTACACCAGAAGGGGCGTCTTGCTTTCCAGCTTCGGGCAAGAGAAGGTGTTCTTGATGGACCTTGGACTGGGGGATACTGCCGTTTCGGGGATGTCCATGGCAGGGAGGGTGTTACCCTTTCCAGATTTCCATATGTCTGCTGGCGCCCTTCTGCCTCTCTATGAAGAATCTGTTAGTAAAGCCGTTTTTCCCATCCTGGAAAAATGGCTTTTACACCACCCAGACATAGGAAGCACAAAACTCTCTCCGGGACTGTCAGCAACCTTTTCTGCAGAAGTCATCCGTGCTGCATTGAGAGCAGGGGCTCTCGAATCTGCCAAGTACTCAGACATCGAGGCGTGAATCCCCTCTAAATCAAATAGGTTGATACACAGTGGGGGCAAGAAACAAGTCGGTCTGTGGCGCCGTGCTGCCGCCATACACTACAAAGCATTCACTTCCCACCGTCGCGCCTGATCGCGTTCGCGCACCTGGGCGGGCGGCCCCGGCTTCAGTTGCAGTTCCTGCTGAAAATCAGCGGACCTCGGGCGCAAGTCCAAGGTCGGCGCACAGAAAAGCCGCGCCGATCTTCGCGACAAGTTCCTCCATGGCATAACCCTCATCTCCTAAGCGCTTGCAAACCATGATTGAAGTCTTCCCGCCGGAGCGCGCGGGCGAAGCTTACGAGCGAATGATGAGCGGCAAAGCACGGTTTCGTGTGGTCCTCACAACCGAGTAGGCCCGATCATGATCGTTATCACTAACGGAGCCTCGAACAGCGTCGTCTTCAAACACTAGGCCCAGTCTCAGTCTCTGCAGAAGCATGAAAAAAAAGTGAAGTCAGATACCTCCGGCCAAGCCGGAGGCCTGGAAAATCATGGACCGCTCAAAGCGGTTGTAGATCATTAGCCACCTAAAGGTGGCATCCTTCAGAACATTTGCAGTTGATCCAGGCGTTTATCTTCGGCCTCTTGCTTCTTGATGTATTCCCGGATGATCTTCTCGTCTTTGCCCACCGTGGATACGAAATAGCCTCTGGCCCAGAAGCTTTGTCCTGTGAAGTTCTTCTTTCGCCCCTGGAAAACCCTGGCAATGTGGATAGCACTTTTGCCTTTGATAAAACCAACCACCTGCGCCACACCATACTTGGGTGGAATAGAGATCTGCATGTGAACATGGTCCGACACGAGGTGCCCCTCCAGGATTCTACTCTCCTTCTGCTTGGCCAATTCTCTGAAGACTTGGCCCAAACGCTTGCGGAGTTGCTCATAAAGAACCTTCCTCCGGTACTTCGGGATCCACACCACATGATACTTGCAGTCCCATACTGTGTGGCTTAAACTCTGGTATTCATCCATACGAAAGCTTTCCTCCCCGTAAACTTTGAGCGGTTCACAGGAGGGAGGCTTTCGTATATTCCCGGAAATGTCAAACTCTGGGAGTCCCCCGGCAGAGCCGGGGGTTTACCCATGATTAATTACAAGGAGATCGCATGGGCACGAT
>JBAQYM010000212.1:0-5360 GCA_049300095.1 Syntrophobacteraceae bacterium | reverse complement strand
CTAGTGCTTAATTGCATAAGTTGGCGATAGTATTTCTGAGTTGAGTCCCCTTTATCTCTCTTTTACGCCAGACAAAAGGTTTGGCGGTTGGACCGTAAGCTGCGACAAAAGCCTCAATGGCTTGGCGCAAATGTTCGATGCTTTCAAAGCTGGCACCTTTGAGCGCCTTACGGGAAAAGATACCAAACCAGATTTCGACCTGATTTAGCCAACTTGCGGACGTTGGCGTGAAATGGAAATGGACATTTGGATGGGCGGCCAGCCATTCGTCGTTTTTCTTATGAATACAGTAGTTATCGAGAATGACGTGAATCTCTTTATCGCCGGGAAGTCCGGCCAACACTTGATCCATGAATGCAAGGAACTCCAGACGACGCTTCTGCTGGGTGGTTTGCGTATGAATGGCCCCGGTTGCAATCTCCAGCGCCGCAAACAAGTTCAGAGTTCCGTGGCGCTTGTACGTGCTCTTGAAGCCGCGCACAATTTTCCCGTTATCTGTTTGGACATATCCAGTGGCTCGCTCCAATGCCTGAATACTGGGCTTTTCGTCAATCGAGATGACCAAAGCATTTTCCGGGGGATTCAGGTAGAGCCCCACGATGTCAGCAGCCTTGGGGATAAACTCTGGGTCGGTACTCACGCACCAACTGCGCTGTCGACTTAGACATATGTTTTCCTTGCGCAATAGGCGCCAAACTGCATCCACCGAAGTATCGAGGTGTTTTGCAACTGCAGGTCCATCCCATTGGGCTTGACCGGCTGGGGGTGGAAGTTCCAGAGTTTTTAAAACATTATTGCGGAATTCCGCATCGTAGGTTGCGGGCTTTCCGCTACGAGGTCTATCTTTGAGTCCTTTGATACCATCTTTCTCAAAACGCCGTCGCCATTCGATTACAGTGTTCGGACGTACGTGTAAATCCTTTGCTATCCTATGGACCCGTTCGCCTTCCAGGCACTTGAGGATGATCTTGGCCCTCTCGACCATTCGCACTTCCTCAGTCCGGCTGCGCACCATCTGCTCCAATGCTTCTCTGTCCTGCTCTGTGCAGTTTAGAATCGGGGTTTTTCTGGGCATAGGCATTCCCTCCTTGCCCAGAGTTATATATTATAACGCTAACTTATGCAAGTACGCACTAGCTCTTCGTGGCGGTTACCTGGATGAGTTCCCGCGGGCTCGGGGTGAGGATTTCCGCTCCCGTATTCGAAACGAGGAGGGTATCCTCGAGTTTCATCGTATAACCGCCGGGTTCCATGACGTGCAGTTCGAGGGCAAGCGTCATTTTCTCGGTCAGGACCACGTTGCTCCTGGCGGAAATGAGCGGGGGCTCGTTTATTTCCAGGCCTGTTCCGTGTCCGATGAAATGGGCCGTGGCGCCGTTGTCGAAGCGCATGAAGGAATCTTTCAGGCCAAGGGCCTCGGCCTTGCGAAAAGCCAGGCCGTACATTTCCTTGCAGGAAGTCCCGGGGCCGATGTTTCCAATCAGGAAGTCGGCGACCTCCCGCAGGCGTTGAAACAGTTCGACGGCCCGGCCCGAGGCTTTGCCGGTCGAATATGTCCGGCTCTGGTCGGCGTGATAGCCCTCGACGCAGGTTGGAATGTCCACCAGCACGAGATCTCCTTCCCGGATCACACGGCGCGTGGGGCCGGTCGGGACGGCGCTGCCGAGCCCTCCGCCGGTCAGGGTAAAGAGGGTGCCGCTCGTAAGGCGCAGGTTGTCTCCCGAAGCCAGGGGGCCGCGGCTCATCACGAAATCGGTGCTGCGAAGGAAAAAGCACCCTTCATGCCCGGCCAGGCGGTGTGCGTTCTCGACGGAGGCCGCGAGTTCGAGTTCGCTGATGCCGGGGCGAAGGGCGGACATCACCGCCAGGTGTCCCGCGTGGACGGCCGCGCACGCCTTCCTGGTGCTCTCCACCTCGCCGTCCTCTTTTTTCATCCGCTGCCCGAGGATGTCCGGGGAAATATCGAAGAGCCCGCGGCCTCGCAGGGCGCTGTTCAGCGCCCGGGCCTGGGGAATGGTGAGCACGTCCAGTTCGGTCCCTATCTTCCCGCCGGGGGAGGCGGGCCCCGTAAACATGGTCCGAACGACGACATCGAGGCTTCTTTCGTCCGCGATCGCGCTTTCTTCGAACCACGACTCCCGGAGGGCCGTTTCGTACCCTCTGCGGACAAAAAGGCGGGCTTCATCCGGCCGGATTGCCAAATATGCGGGTTGGGCCGTACCGGTATAGTAAAAGACATCGCGGGAATAAAAAAGAATCGCCCCGGCCAGCTTCCTTTGCGCAATAACGTCCTGGAGACGGCGAATCCTTTGAGCGCCGGACATTTTTTGTCTCCTTCCCCATGCGAGTTTTCCACGGATGAAGAATCTGCCCACCATCGACCGGAGGTAGTTTAGAACTTCTTGCGGTACGGTGAAAATAAAATTATTCTAACGACTTTCAGGAAACTTCAATGCGCTGAACCGAGCCGGATCGAGATCGTTGAGTGGATGAGGATAGTGCGGACCGCGGCCGCGCCTATGCACTGGAGGATGCTCATGATCGATGAAATCGGTGATTTCCTGAACCATAGCGGCATCCCGATCTTCGGGACCGCGAAAGCCCGCACGCTGACCGAAGTTCCCGCCGAGTTTTCTCCCCAAAGCATCATGAAGGGAGCGCGGTCGGTGCTCTGTTTCGCGGTCCCGACCCCCAAAGGGATAATCCAGGCGGAAAACAATTTCTCCCTGCTCTACTGGCGATTTTGCAATATATCATACCGGTTCCTGGACTCGGTTGCAAACGGGCTTTGCCTCCTTCTCGAACAGAAGGGTTTTACGGCCGCCCCGGTCTACTCGTGCTTCCCGTGGAAGGTGCTCGAAAACAGGTTTTACGGTCTCATGCCGCTGGTCTGGTGGGCACGGGAATGCGGGATCGCAAGACTCACCCCGTGCGGGCTGGCGGGCAATTCGCGATTCGGCGTGAGGCTCCTCCTCGGAGGAGTCATAAGCGGCGCCGAATTCGAAAATACCGGAGCGCCGGTCCCGGACCCATGCCCGCCGGATTGCGCCCTGTGCCGGGAGTCCTGCCCCGTCGGCGCCATAGACCGGACCGGGAGGGTCGATCACAACCGATGCGTGAGGCATTCGGGGGCGAACCCGCTCCTGGCGAACCTGCTCGCCGATAAGTCGATCGTCGCGAAATTCGGGTTCGAAACCCTGCTGAACACCGTCAGTGTCGACGATCACGGGATGTACACCTGTTCGGAGTGCCTCAGGGCCTGTCCCCTGAACCGCTGATGCAGGATTCGCAACTTGGGCGGCCTGGGGCGGCGAGCGCCCTCAGTCTCGGAAGTGGCTGGCAGTTGGGGCGGTGCGGGCAAAACGATGTGAGCGAGTCCGCACGCTTTGATTGATCCGTTAACAACATGTTCCCGTTCAGTCGCCACGGTCCTACGGCTTGCCTCCTCTTTCAATTCCAGACGAATACTGATACATTATTTGGCGACCAGTTAATTTTTCACTGAGAAGTGAGGAAAACATGCGAAAGGAAAGAAACGAATATCGCTCCCCCGTAGATGCTCTTGTTGCCGTAGCCAAGCGCCTTAGCGTTTACGAAACTCGCCATCGTATGTCTTCGGAGGAATTTTTCGATAAATATGAGAAGGGATCGATGGAAGATTCGGTTGATTTTGTCGAATGGTCCAACGACTATCGGCATTACCTGGCTATCCGAACCGAGATAGAAAAGCATCTGCGTCATGTTGCATGATCTGCTGCGACAGTATCTCGAAGAAGTGGAATTCGCCCTATTGAAAATTGAAGACGCCTATGTCGAACAATATCAGGAGGAAATCCTTACACCGAATCGCGTGAATCTGAGAATTCGGACACGTTTCTTTGACGGCAGCCTACTGGAGTTGAATGAGGCCGTCATTGTCGAAGCGGATACCCTCGATCACCTGGATTACCGTTATCATTTGCAGGACGGGCGAAATCGCCTCCTCTTCCGATATGACAGCACTCCTCATTTTCCGGAAATCGAGACCTTTCCTCATCATAAGCACCGGCAGAATTCGATCATATCATCGACTCGGCCATCGATTTCTCAGGTAGTCGAAGAGGCCGGAGCAATTCTGGGTAATGTTGCTGAAGAGTAGAACACAACAATGGCTGGCAGTAATTATAATTAGTTCGCAATAAATCAGATGAACGGTACCGGAACGGATACTCTAGGAATGGCCAAGATTCGCACCAAGGACCACAGGGAAAAGCCCAGTAAGCGTCCTGTTGCTCCAATGAAGCTTGAAGGTCGGATCATGGAGGTTCCAATTGAAAATATCCGGTCAGGAAAAATACCTGGGACATTCTTTTCAGAGGCAATTGTGGCTTATTTTGACGTACTCGGGTTTTCGGAGAAGAAGGATGACGAGGATATCGAGTTATGCCTCCTGGATTTTCTTGCTCCGCTTGCAGTAGCAGCAGAACGGTATCCGAATGTAAGATTCAACGTCTTTAGTGACTGCGCGTTTGTGGCGGCAAGCATAGAAAGTGCGTCAGACTTGCTTTCCGCTGTTCGGTTTGCTTTTCTGCAATGGAGTGCAGATGGAATTCTAGTAAGAGGAGGATTATCATCTGGAACTTACACCGAAAACAGTAGCTCTGCCTTAACTTTGGCTGCGCCCTTGAAGAATTTCGTAGGCAACATCTTCTCAGGGTCAGGCGTGACTGGAGCTGTGAAGCTGGAAGCGGCCGGAGCCGGAGCACTTTTATTTACAGATGAGAAGTGTGCGGTCTTTTATCATAAGCGATACGGAGAACACATCTTTTCGTTGGATAGTCATAGAATCATAGGTTGGCATGCTGGAGACAATTCAAGCCTGTTTTGGTTCGCTGGAATCTCATTCCTGCGACTATTAAGACTATTGTCTTTTACTAACGGCAAGACACACCCTGTGGCGCAGAAACTCCTGAATAACCTGAAGTATTCATTTGCGTCAGAGACTCTCCCTCATTCTTGGTCCTTGGTCTTGGCTCTCCTTTCGTCAGCCACCTTAACACCTGAGGTTCGGACCACTGTTCTCGATCTTTTGGGTATAGTGGAGTCAGATAATTTTGATAAGTTCAAGGAAGTCATTGATATTTTGCAGAGCAAGCCGGAAATGGAACTATTGAGAATTCTTGCCGATGCGGACTCAAGTATCTCTGGGTTTCAGAGGATGTCTGATCGGGTGCAAGACAAGGGCGCATAGAATGCTAAGGACCTGTCCAAAAATAAGTTGAACAAGTTGTGAATATCTCCGATAATATCCTCATGCGAAATGAGGACGTAATAAAAATAGTACGAAGGAAATATCAGATATTGGCCCCGGTGCTGGATGA
>JBAQYM010000211.1:0-3404 GCA_049300095.1 Syntrophobacteraceae bacterium | reverse complement strand
ATCTTGTTTGTTCCGCACCACGGAAAGATTTCTCCCTCCGGTCGAAATGACAATATGCTCAAGCGATTCGTTAAGGCAACAGCATTGCCCCCAACCCCTCCCGCCAAGGGAGGGGAGCCCTCCGGCTCGCTTTTGTCGCACGTGCCGCAACGATGCTTCCGCCTCGCATCGTTGCTCCTCCGTGTGCAAGTCCCGTTAGGTCGTCCAAAAAAAAGGCCCCTCCCAAAAAATGGAAGAGGCCCATGTCCCGATGCGCGGCCGCTCCCTATCCGTTCACGCTTTCGTGCGCGGTGGTTTCGATCTGGCCCTCGTGAGGCAGGGCGGAAGGGGAGCTTTCGATTATGATCGCCGTCTTGTACGTGGTCTCGAGATTGGCGAGTTCGCTCCTTTTGCGGTTCAAAAGGTAGCTCGCCACCTCGGGGGGAAGCGTCGCCCTGAGCGTTGCCGGTTTTTTCTGCACGAGGGTTTGCCAGATTTTTCTATAATAGCAAAGGGCCGCCGTTTCGGCCGAGCGCACCATGCCGGCCCCCATGCATACCGGGCATTCCTTGTAGGAGCCGCGCAAAATATTGAGCCCGAGGTGCTGGCGCGAGAGTTCGAGCAGTCCGAACCTCGATATGCGGCCCACGGTTATTTTCGCCTTGTCTTTTTTCATCTCCTCTTTGAGCCGCCGTTCGACTTCCCTCGCATGCCTCGCCTCGCGCATGTCGATGAAGTCGATAACGATCAGGCCTCCGAGGTCGCGAAGCCTGAGCTGCCTCGGGATCTCGGCCGCCGCTTCCATGTTGACCTTGAAGGCCATTTCCTCGACCGCGCCCTCGCCGGTCGTGCGGCCCGAGTTCACGTCTATGGACACCAGGGCCTCGGTCGGGTCGAAAAGCAGGTACCCTCCGGATTTGAGCGGCACCTTTTTGCGAAAAATCTGCGCGATCTGCTCCTCGAGGTTGTACTTGGCGCAGATCGGCCCCTCTTCCTTGAACAGCCGCAACGATTTCTGGTGCCTCGGGCTGATGATGCCCAAAAAATCCTTTACCCGCTTGTAGACATCCTTGTTGTCGACCAGGATGGTTCTTGTCCCGGGGTTGAAGTAGTCGCGGATGACCCGGATCGCCAGGTCCTGCTCCTTGTAGATGAGCGCGGGGGCGGAGGTGTCCTGGACCTGCTTGCGGATCTCCTCCCAGATCTTCATCAGGTGGTTGAGGTCCTGTATGACCTCGCGCTTGGTGCGGTTTTCGGCCGCCGTGCGCAGGATTACGCCGAAATCCTCGGGCACCTTGAGGCTCTTGGCGATCTCCTTCATCCGCTCGCGCCGGTCCCCGCTCTCGATCTTGCGGGAAACCCCGCGCTGGTCCTGCCCGGGCATGAGCACGATGTCGCGCCCGGCAAGGGAGACATACGAGGTGAGAAGGGCCCCCTTGGTGCCGATCTCTTCCTTTACCACCTGGACAAGCACTTCCTGGCCCTGGTGGATTACGTCCTGGATCTTGACCTGGTTTTCGGCCTCGGAATCGTAGTATTCGGGATGGATTTCGGGGAAGGGGAGAAACCCGTTCCGCTCGGCCCCATAGTTCACGAAAGCTGCCTGGAGGCTGGACTGTATGTGAGTGATTATTCCCTTGTAAAGATTGCCGACGACCTTGCCGCGAGTCGCCGTTTCTATGAAAAAACTCTCAAGGGTGTGACCTTCGACCACCGCGATCCGGAATTCCTCCGGATGAATCGCATTGATTATCATTGTTTGGTATGACATGCCGCCTGCCGTTCCTGTTCTTGCCCGCAATCCGGATTTCCCGGCGCTGCTTTGCCTGGTACATGAAAGTGCGCAGCGCGATTTCCCGGTTGGGCTGTATGGCTCCGTCATAGGGAGCGTCGAGATAGGGCACTCGCATCTTGTTGAGCAGCGGCTTGAGCACGGCCGTGCAGATGGCGCTGGGCATGCACGTGAAGGGGAAGACGTTTACCACGCCGTCAAATCCCTCGTGCGCCTGTTCGAGCGCCGCCCCGATGCTCAGTCCCGATTCGGTGCCGATATCGAAATTGTAGAGGTGATTCCTGTCGAGGCGCTCTTCGAGTATCCCAATCCTGTGGTCCTTTTGGATATCGAGATGTTTGAGCGCCCGTCTGTAGCACTGGTGTTGCCGGTAGAACTGGTAATAGTCCTCGATCCGCGTGGCGGCAAACTTCGGCAGGATTTCCCTTATCGAGCCGAAATCCCGGTTCAGCCAGGCGAGCTTCAAGAGCCGCTTCTGGTCCCTCGCCATATCGTAGGTAATGTAATTGACCCACTCCGCGATCGACGCCACCACCACTTCCCCACCGAACTGTTCAATGAGCCTGACTATTTCCTGGTTCGACTCCTGGTGCGTCCTGACGTAAATTTCACCGACTATTCCGATCAGCGGTCGCCGCGGCTGCCGGGTGTCGATGAATGTCTTGGCCGTTGACACAATGTCTTCGATCAGGTTGTGAAGTCCACGGAAATCGAGAGAGGCCCCTTTTTCTTCCACTTCCGCGCACACCGCCTCGATGCCTTTTTGCATGAAATCATCGGTCAGCCCGGGACGCAGCTCGTAGGGACGCACGCGCCAGACGGTGCGATCCAGAATATCAGCTACAACAATAGTAACATAACTTAATTTTCTGAATATGGAAGATACCTTGGGGGGCATAATGGCCTCGGCGGAATACGAGTTGCGCGTCGAGACGTAGGTGATGGGAACGTCCCGGAACTCCTCGAACCGGTCCAACACGAGGCGCTGCATCTTGTTGTACATCCCGAACCGGCACGGGCCGTCGGCTTCGGGCATGAAATAGACATAGTTTTCCGCCTTGAACGCCGGTCCGAGCCTTTCTTTTTCGTTTTGCAGAAAATAGAGAATGTCCCCGAGAGTCACCTGGCAGGGGAAGCACTCTTTTCCCGATGTAAATTCTTTGCCCAGGGCGAGGCCCTTGTAGGTTTCCATCACCCTGGCGTTCACCCCGACCGCCCGGAACGAGGCCGCGAGCCCCCGGGCGGCAAAACGCGCCATGTCCGGGATGAGCAGGGTCCTGCCCGTCACGTCGAACTGCTTTACACTGGTGAACCGGTCAAAATTGCGTGCTTGTGATACCGCCATTTCAAATCTATCCTGAATCGTTCTCTAAATGGGTCAGTTCATCACATTCAGTGACGCATTGCCTGCGAGGAAAAGAGGCCGTTTTCGTTCCCGCGCTCCCGGTGGTGCGCCGCAAAACCGGATGGCCCTTACCGGATGCGGGGCAAGACCACACATGGATGCGGGTCCAAACCAAATGCATTCGACAGGGCCAGCCCGTACCCCTCCGGCAGTCCGGGCGGGGATCAACCCCGCCCCTACGATCCTGGAGGAGGTCTGATGCCTTCCTTTGAATCGTAGGGGCGGGGT
>JBAQYM010000210.1:0-38229 GCA_049300095.1 Syntrophobacteraceae bacterium | reverse complement strand
TCATCCAGCACCGGGGCCAATATCTGATATTTCCTTCGTACTATTTTTATTACGTCCTCATTTCGCATGAGGATATTATCGGAGATATTCACAACTTGTTCAACTTATTTTTGGACAGGTCCTTAGCTTCGTCGCCTACATACTCCTATGTAATTTGGTCAATTTTAGAGGGGACCACTATTTTAAGAGCCTTCTTTTCTCATTATGGTGTGCGCTTCTGCTGGTTTTGCTGCTGCCGATTGAGGATTATTCAACAAAAACTTCATCTATATGCTCCAGAATAACAGGGATGTTCGGCGAGAGGAGTTATTCATTGTATGCTATTCAGATGCCTCTACTTTATCTTACAACTCCACTGGTAATTTATCAATCTTATTTGAGAATACTGCAACTGCTTATCGTGCTTTGTGCGGCAGATCTAACCTATAGGCTTATAGAATCTCGGTCTAGTGCAAAAAGTAAACATCTGTCAATGTACTCGTGCCGCAGTTAGCCGACGATGTTATTCCTTGTGGTCTTCAATGCACGGGGAGTTTTTCGCTCTGTTCGAAGCAAACCAGACCTCAGTAAAATGAATCACCATGAAGATCCTTTTCATCCAGCACGCCGGCGCTCTTGGCGGATCGACCTACAGTCTTCTCTTACTGATGAGGGGCCTTGCGCGGCGGGGCTACCGGCCCGAAGTCGCACTGGTTCACCCCGCCGCGGACGTTAGAGGGTTGTATGCAGACGAAGGTTTTCCAGTCCATGACGCGCCGCGGATCGGCATCTTTGCACACACCACCGGTGGATGGGCGCATTTAAGATCGGTCGCCAGCATTCGGCAGTTCATGAATACCCTCTATCGCTGGCGATCCGGCCAGGAGGCCACAATCCGGTTGGTGCAAAGGGTAAATCCCGACCTGGTGCATCTCAATTCCGTTGTACTCTGTCCGTCAGCCATAGCACTCAGAAAAGAAGGCGTCCCGTTCGTCTGGCATGTCCGGGAGTGCCCGCCGTTCCAGGGGGCCCGAACCAGCTTTATTCGACGGCATCTGTTAAACTCTCCCCAGGTCATCTTTCTGTCCGAATACGACCGGAGGCAGTGGACAAAATCCACCCACGGCACAATATTGCCGAATTCCGTGGATTTTTCGAAAATCGACGAAGCGCCGACCCGCAATGAGGCTCGAAAACTGCTCGGCCTCGGCCCGGTCTCTCCGGTAGTCCTGTATCTTGGCGGCGTGGTGATGATAAAGGGTTTTCATGTCTTGCTCGAAGCCGCGCTGGAGGTTGTGGAGAAGCGAGCGGACGCGCTGTTTTTGATGCCGGGCTCCGAGATCAGGTTGGCCGAGCGGGGTTTGAAACGGACGGTCCAGAGGATATTGCCTTATTTCAACATGGGCACGGGGGCCCAGCGGGTTTTGCGTTTTATCAGGGAGAACGGCCTGGAGCATTCCGTCAGGCTTTTGCCTTTCGCAAAGGATGTAATGCCGTATTTCGCGGCATGCGATGTCTTGGTCTTCCCTTCGGTGTTGCCACATTTTGCGCGTCCGGTCATCGAAGCCTCAGCTTTTGGAAAGCCTGTAATCGGTTCGGATATCGGAGGGGTCCGGGAATTGATCGAGCCGGGTAGAACAGGCATATTATGCCGGCCCGGAGATCCCGAAGATCTCGCAAGCGGCATACTGCGGCTTCTAAATGACCGGGAAGGTTCCGTCCGGATTGGAGCGGCGGCGAGAGAAACGGCCTCTCGAATGTACGGGGCGGACCGGTATCTCGAAAAGATCATCGCCATCTATAACCAAACCGATGGGATGTAACAGGTTATGCAAAATATAGCCGTCACGGCTTCCGGACCGGCATTGTGTTCGACTTCCACGAAAAGCAAACTGAAGCGAGTGGACAAATTAACAAGGAGACTCTACTGCGCCTACTGGTGCCTGTTTCTTGGATTTCTGGGTTGCGGCATAATAATGCCGCCGGCAATTGGCGACGCTCCTGGAACGTCCTACCAGATTCTAAATTACTCGACACTCTTATGTCTTTGCGTGATGATCTACTTGAGTGCCAAACATTATTTTACGGTGATGAGGAAATTAATTGAGACGCCGGCGGGGATAGGATATTCATGTTTCCTGATGATCTTGATCGTGTTGGAGCTGGTGAACGGTGTCGTATGCAACGAAGGAGGAGTTGAGAATATACGCATGATGATTCTTGAGTTTCTGCCGATGATGGCGCTTGTCACCATTTTCCCGGTGGCCACATCAAAGAATCTCCAATACTTATTCATCAATGCTCTTCCTGTTCAATCTTTGCTTGCCGGCCTGGTCGGTTTTTCCATCGTGATGCGTTTACCCATAGAATACGGACGCCTGAACGTTGATTCACCACATTTTTTTGCCATGAACCTCTCCAGCATTGCTATTATGGCATGTGCCGGCTTGCACGTCTACAACCTGCGTCAAAAGTTATTCGCAATTGCCGGATTGCTTCTGTATTTTTTTGTCTTAATTTCATATCAGAGCCGCGGGGGAAGCCTCAACGCCTTTGTCATTTTTCCAATCGCGCTGTGTCTGGTGCAAAGAAAAGCGAAGAGAATAAACACCAGGTCCATCCTACTGGTGGTACTGTCGGTTTTGGTAATAGCGCCGCTGACCTTTATTGTCGCGATACAAAGCTCCTTTGTCAGAGAAAACTTGGAGATAGGCAGGAGCGGGACAATTGACCGCCTCCTTGGAGGTCAATACGAGACCAGTTTGACCAGAGGACTGGAATCAAGTTTCGAGACAGAAATAACCGATGTCAGAGGCGCCGAGGCCGAGGAGTTCGTCTCACGCTCTTCAGGGTTCACATGGTTATTTGGTCATGGTTGGGGTGGCGGGTGGTATCCTAGTTGGAGTATTGCAAGCGGACTGTTTTGGCGCATGGTCCATTTCGGTCCTCTGCACTTGGTTTTAAAGGGCGGTATCGCTTTATCGCTGATTTTTATGGCTTTATTCGCATTTGCCATGATCAATGCCTGGAAAGCGGCCCCATACGAGCCATACGCCCCGGCGGCCTTTTGTTTTTTGCTTTTTTACTTTGTTGACTTCATCAAACACGGACCTGTTCTCAATGCCTATTACTTCTATTGCGTTTGGTTTGCGCTTGGTATCGCCCTATCATTCAGGGTCCCGCGAATGCGCCGCGAGCAGGCCGCTAATCGCTAGCTGGAAGATGTATGAACCACTGTCTCTAATCACTAAAGAGGTACGCTTTACCACTGAAATGTTTAGAGTAGCAGACTGTGGAATTGTGAGGCCTTTAGTATGCATGAGTCTTTATCGCCGACAAACGAATGTTCTGTCAGCATTATAACCGTCTGCTTCAACGGAGTCCCGGATCAAATCCGCTACACCATCGATAGTGTATTGAACCAGAGGAATGTGTCCAGGGAAATCATATTGATCGACGGCGGATCTGATGAACTAACGATGAATTGTTTGAACTCTTATTCCGAGAAGTTTTCGTTTTTCGTGTCGGAACGCGACTCCGGCATCTACGATGCAATGAACAAAGGCCTTGCCCATGCCGGGGGCGAGTGGGTCGTCTTTATGAACATCGGCGACAGGTTTCATTCCAATCAAACGCTTTCGGGGATGCTCAGGCCTGAAAACCTGGTCGGCGACCCCTGGATGATCTACGGTGACACCCTCATGCGCGACCCTGCAAGGCCCTGGTGGGTCGCGCGCGTGCCCGAAAGGATCAGCCGTTTTTTTTTATTTGGCGGCATGGTCTGTCACCAGTCGATGCTGGTCAAGAGGTCGGCCTTCGAAAAGATCGGGGTCTTCAATACGGCCTACAGGCTGCTTTGCGACAAAGACTGGCTGTTTCGTTTTCTTGAGGCCGGACTGGCAAGCCGCCATTGTCAAATGACCGTTTGCGACTGGGATGTTCGGGGGGCCAGCAGCAATCTTGAAGCGTTTAATAGAGAACGGTCCGTTCTGCGAAACGGCAAGTACTCCAAATTCGAGCGAGCGCTTTATCCCGGCATGTGGACAGGTATAAAGATCCTTGAGAGACTGCGCTCCGCAACCTTCCAGCCCGCGCGGGTCGACCGAATCGGGGAGCATTAGCCTTGGCGGAAAATAAGGAAAGCGGTGTTTCTCTGATCGTCGCCACGCTGGCGGCGTGCGACCTTCGCCCGCTGCTTGACTCACTCGAGACACAGACATGTCCCGATTACGAGTGCATTATCGTGGATCAAAGCCCGGCGCAAAAAGCTGAAACCGTGGTCAAAGGCTACAGGAACATAAAATACGTTCACTCGCTCAGAAAAGGTAATTCCTTTAACCGAAACATCGGCATTGCCCATGCCCGCTATCCGTTTCTAGGTTTTCCCGATGATGACTGCTACTATGCCCCCGATGTGATTGAAAAGGTCCTGCGCGCGTTTTCAGCCTCTTCCGCCGAAACCGCCGGAGTATCCGGTGTATGGATGGACAGCATCACCGGCGAACTGGCCATGGGAAGTAAAACTGCAAAACGCGCCAACTGGATTGACGTCTGGTCGTCGGTGACCAATCTGACGCTCTTTCTGCGGGCCGGAGTCGTACGCGACGTGAAAGGCTATGACGAGAGTTTTGGCCTGGGAAGCGATTTCTTCCGGGGCGGGGAAGAAACGGACCTCACGCTGAAGGTGCTGGAGACCGGAAACAATATAATCTACCATCCGGAAATCGTGGTGTGGCACCGGCAGGACAAATACGTACTCAACAAGCCCGAAAAACAATGGGGTTATGAAGAGGCCTGGGGCGCGCTTTTCCGTAAATGGTCTTCTCGAGGGCCGAGGCAGGGCCTCATACGTTGCGCTTTTCTTTTCTTCCTATGCAGGTCCTTTCTCGCGGCCTGCCTCTGGATGCTTCGAGGCAATCATCAGTACGCAAATCTCTATTGGAATAAAAACAGGGCGCGGTTTGCGGGTTGGTCAAAGTACGGTCGACAGGTTAATCGAAAGTGATTAGCGGCGGACCACGTTTCTTAGAAACATGCATCGAATCTGGATAATCTCATGAAAGTGCTTTTGCTCAACCCTCCGTTTCTCCCCAAATATTCGCGCAATTCCCGCAGTCCCGCGGTGACCAAGAGTGCCACCATCTATTATCCGCTTTGGCTGGCGCATGCAGCGGGGCTTCTGGAAAAGCGCGGGCATGAAGTGCTCTTGCTCGATGCCCCGGCCGAGTGCAAGGAACTGGACGACTACCGCGAAACCGTCGTTTCCTTTGGACCGGATATGGTGGTCTGTGACACCTCTACACCGAGTATCGAATCTGACGTTAAGGTATTGGAGGTCCTGAAAGCGTGGTGCCGGCAAGAGCCGCTCTGTGTCGTTGTCGGGACCCACCCCAGCGCGCTGCCCGCGGAGACGTTCAAGCTGAGTGCCGCCGTCGATATTATCGCACGTAGAGAGTACGACTGGACGCTGTGTGAACTGGCCGAACAGCGATCTCTGGAGGAAATATCCGGGATATCATACCGTAGGCACGGCTCCGTGGCGCATAACCAGGATCGTCCTTTCTCGGAGCAGCTTGACGAGATCCCCTTTGTCAGCAGCGTGTATAAGAGGCATCTGAACATCGATAACTATTTCTACGCGCATTGCCGGAATCCCGTGATTTCCTTCTTCGCGGGTCGCGGGTGCCCTAACCGCTGCTTCTACTGTGTGTACCCGCAGGTTATGTTCGGGCGCCGTTATCGTCACCGATCTGTTGCGCATGTGGTGGATGAGTTGGCATACATCGAGCGGGAATTTCCTGAAGTGCGGGAAGTCCTCATCGATGACGACAACTTCACTGCGGATCAGGAATTTGTCGCGGAGATATGCGATGAAATCGTGCGCCGCAGACTTGCCGTCACCTGGACATGTGAGGCCCGTGTCAATCTTCGATATGAGATCATGGTCAAAATGAAGGCGGCCGGTTGCCGACTTCTGGTGGCGGGCTTTGAAAGCGGGGATCAGGGCGTGCTCGACAGTATCTGTAAGGGAACGACCCTGGTCCAGGGCGAAGAGTTTGCCCGGAATGCGAAAAGGGCCGGGTTGCGGGTGCATGGATGCTTCATGGTCGGCAACCGGGGTGAAAGCCGGCGGACACTGGATCGCACGCTTGACTTCGCGCTAAGGCTGCCCCTGGACACTGCCCAATTCTTCCCCCTCATGGTGTATCCCGGCACGGAGGCCTACCAGTGGGCCGAAAAGAAGGGATACATTCGGGCCGATAACTTCCGCCAGTGGCTTACCGCGGAAGGGATGCACAACTGTGTGCTCTATACCGAAGAGCTTTCCGCCGATGAATTGGTGGATTTTTGCGACTACGCCAGACGCCGCTTTTACCTCCGGCCGCGCTATCTGGCCTACAAGGCGCTGGACGTTTTGTGCAATCCCCAAGAGATCGGCCGGACCCTCAAGGCTGGGGCCACGCTCTTGACCCATCTCTTCAAGAGGCACCGATAATGGAATTGGTCTTTTGGTTTTCACTTCTGCTGGTGGTTTATCCGCACCTTATCTATCCGGCGCTGCTTTATGTGCTGCCCCGGAAGAGGAAGGAGGCGTCCGGTGCCGGTGCGGCGGGCCCCGTGGCCCTGGTCTGTTCGCTCTATAATGAAGAAAAAATCATCGCCCGCAAAATCGAGAATTTCTATCGCCTCGATTACGGCGATGTAGAACTCTACCTGGGCCTGGACGGCTGCACGGATAACACCCTGGCTGAAATTCGACGGGCTGTCCGTGACGACCGGGTCAGGGTCTTTTCATACCCTAGGGGCGGTAAGGTGAGCGTTCTCAACGCACTCTTGAAAGAGGTGCGCCAACCATTCGTGGTGATGACCGATGCCAACAGCATGTTCCATTCGGATGCCGTGACCAGGTTGTTGGAGCGGATGAATGAGATCGTGGGGGTGGTCTGTGGGCGATTGGTGCTGGTGGATGGGGAAGGGCGTTCGGGAGAGGGCTTTTACTGGCGGATCGAGACTTTTTTGAAAAAGATCGAGAGCGACTTCGGCTCAGTAGTAGGGGCCAACGGTGCTATCTATTTATTGCGGCGGGAATTGTTCGAGCCTCTCCCGCCCAATACGATTAACGACGATTTTTCCATATCGATGCGCATCTATGAGCGCGGACATTCCGTGGTGTATGCCCGGGATGCGGTCGCCGAGGAGCAACTCGTGACATCCGATGCAGAGGAGTTCCGCCGCCATGTCCGCGACGCGGCGGGTCATTTCCGCGCACTGGTGTATTTGCGGGGCTTGCTCAATCCCTTCCATGGCAAACGGTTCTTTTTCTATTTCAGCCACCGCGTGCTGCGTTGGATAGTCCCTTTCTTACTCATGGTCGCGCTGGTATCGAATGCATCATTGGCGACCTCGTATCCGACCTACCGGGTCATCTTGGCCCTGCATTGCGCCGGATATGGTCTCATGGCGGCAGTGCATTTGCTAAGGATCCGCTGGAAGCCGCTCTACATTCCCTATTATTTCATGCTTGTGAACGTGGCCATCCTGTGGGGTTTTATCAAGAATACCCTCGGCCTCCAGAGGACGGCCTGGGAGTCCACACGTAGATGAGGCACAAATGATGCCCCTGCTCTCGCGAGCAGGCTGAAAATACATTTTTCGGCAGCCTTTATATTCCTGGCAAGAAATCGGGAAAAACTCCCCCCGGAACATGCAAGCGCCATTTTATGCAAATTCCAAATATCGACCATTGTTTTCAATTTACCGGAACTTATGAGGCTCTCGATCTTTTCAAGGGAGAACAATGATTCTTCAGTTGATTGGTAGGCAAAATGAACTCTTCCAAGCTGATATGGCCGGAAACGAGGCCTTGCTCGGTGAAATGATCAGGGACAGCCGATTTCTGGTTATTGGCGGAGCAGGCTCGGTTGGACAAGCCGTTGTCAAGGAGATATTTAAGAGAAAGCCCAGAGCACTTCATGTCATAGATCTGAGTGAAAACAACTTGGTCGAACTTGTCCGTGAGGTGAGAAGTTGCCTTGGTTATATAGAGGGTGACTTCCAGGCCCTCCCCCTGGATTGCAGTTCCGTCGAATACGATGCTTTCGTGAACTCCCAAGAGCCCTACGATTTCATTCTAAATCTGTCAGCGCTGAAGCACGTGAGGAGTGAAAAGGACCCTTTTACCCTGATGCGCTTGATCAGGGTCAATGTCTTCAATACGGACCGATTAGCCGCGCAGGCGATCAGGGAAGGGAGCCGGAAGTTCTTTTGCGTCTCGACCGACAAGGCTGCAAATCCGGTCAACATGATGGGAGCATCCAAGCGAATAATGGAAATGTTTTTGATGCGCCGTAGCTTAGATGTCCCGGTCTCCTCGGCCCGCTTTGCCAATGTGGCGTTTTCCGACGGAAGCCTGCTCTACGGTTTCAACCAGAGAATTCAGAAACGCCAGCCTCTTTCCGCACCCATTGATGTAAAGCGCTATTTCGTGACCCCGAAGGAATCCGGCGAACTTTGTCTGTTGTCCTGTCTTCTGGGTGAAAATCGGGACATTTTTTTCCCAAAGCTAAGCGAGAAGCTTCACTTGGTCACTTTTGCGGAAATAGCCGTCCGGTACCTCGATGCACTGGGTTTTGAGCCGCATGTGTGCCACACGGAAGACGAGGCAAGGGCTCGGGTGGAAGAACTCACACGGCAAAAGAAATGGCCCTGCTATTTTTTCAACAGCGACACTAGCGGCGAAAAAGATTTCGAGGAGTTTTTTACAGGGAATGAAGAATTGGAGATGGAGCGATTTGAAAGCATAGGAATTATCAAGAACAACCCCGAATTCGATAGTGGTAAGCTCGATAAGTTCGAGAATTCGATCAGAACCCTGCGCCACGATCAACACTGGACCAAGGGCGACCTTGTCGGCCTTTTTGAAACGATTCTTCCCCATTTTCAACACAAAGAGACCGGGAAATACCTTGATCAGAAAATGTGACCAATATAGGCCGGTTTGAGTTGAGCACTCTATCTGTGTTAACAATTAAGTCTACGGAATGATCCATGTCGGCAAAATCCCTACTCGATTTTATCCTATCTGCCATTGCCTTCTCAGTTTTATTTCCGCTTTGCCTTATCGTTGCTCTGGTACTGAGGTGCACGGGCGAAGGGGAGGTGTTTTATGTTCAGGAACGGGTGGGGAAAGGCGGACGCAGGTTCGGCCTTATAAAGTTCGCCACGATGCTCAAGGATAGTCCCAATATTGGACCCGGGGACATCACGGTGCGCAACGACCCCCGCGTGCTTCCCTTCGGGAAAATCTTACGAAAGACCAAAATTAATGAAATACCCCAAATTATTAACATTCTGAAAGGTGATATGAGCATTACGGGCCCAAGGCCTCAGACGCCCAGAACCTTCGCTCTTTTTCCCGAAAAGATCCAAAAGGAAATCATTCACCTCAAACCCGGCCTGACCGGTATAGGGTCCATAGTCTTTCGGGATGAGGAGAAGATCGCCGCCATGTCCGGCATGGACCCTGTCGAGTTTCACCGAACTGTAATAGCCCCGTACAAAGGAGAGCTTGAAGTCTGGTATCGCGACCGTCAGACCTTCTGGCTGGATATCAAATTGGTCGCTCTAACCGCTTGGGTTATATTTTTCCCCAACAGCACGCTCTACAATTCACTATTTCCGGACCTGCCGGAAGCGCCCCCGATGCTATCAACCCGGTAGCAATGTTCCAGACGGGCATTCTCTGCGCCCGCTATGTTTTTATGGATACTCCCTCCGAGCATCAATAGATGGTGACACAATCGGACCAGGTCGATAAGCCGGCGGCTGAAGCTCCATCACCTGAATAATGGAACTGGTGCGGGTGGGTCTGATGTACCGAAGCGCTGAGATATTTGGAATTGTCGTATTTGAATATGCTAGGATGCTTCTCGATGGTAGTTTTGGGCTCCAGGAAAAGACGGCGGTTTTGGGATTTCTTGGATCACATTGAATATGAACACAGAACGACCGATTACATATAAACTTCTTGATCATGTTTGAGATTTGAATCGAACTGTGAGACAAGAATGAGAACTGTTCTAGTTGTTCTACTTGTAAGTCTTGGCCTGGCCCTGCTGTTGACACCGGTAGTTGCTGAGGTGGGTAGGCGTTTTGGCCTTGTTGACAGGCCAACTGGGCGGAAAGTCCATATCAGGCCGATCCCCAGGATCGGTGGAGTTGCTATTTATCTTGCCTTTTTTGGTCCGTTTCTGGGCACCCTCTTTTGCTCCAGTGCTCTTCTTGACAAAGCTCTTTCAGAGCAACCCATCCTCCTGATTTCATTGGGGGCGACATTAGTTTTTCTCGTTGGACTCTTAGACGATATTTTCCATTTGCATCCCTTCGTCAAGTTCGGAGCACAGACTGCGGCAGCTCTTTTGGCTTATTGGGGAGGTATCAGCTTCTCCCAGTTGCAGCTTCCCTGGACTCCGTTATGGGACCTGGGGTGGACCTCTCTGCCGTTGACGGTGTTCTGGTTTCTGCTCGTTATCAATGCTTTCAATCTCATCGATGGTCTTGACGGCTTGGCTGCGGGGGTCTGCCTCTTTGCCTCCTTGATTCTTTTGATCTTGAGTATTTTTGCGGAGAGATTTCTTGTGGCGGCGGGGCTCGCAGCTCTTGCAGGCGCCTGCCTGGGGTTTCTGCGGTACAATTTCAACCCGGCATCCATATTTATGGGGGATAGCGGGAGCTACTTTCTTGGCTATATGCTTGCATCGCTTAGTGTTCTCGGTTCAATGAAAAGTCAGACTACTGTGGCCATTTTGATACCCATAATCGCCTTGGGGCTGCCGTTAATGGATACGATCCTCGCGCCGATTAGGCGCTTTATTGTCGGGAAGGAAATGTTTCGGCCCGACAAGAGCCACATTCACCACAAGCTTCTTGCAATGGGTTTTTCCCACAGGAATGCAGTGCTGCTGCTGTATGGCGCAACGATTGTTTTGGGACTTTTTGCACTATTGCTCGTAAACGCACAGGATCAGAAAGTTGCCCTGGTTTTGCTGGTTCTTGGAATCAGTATTGCTGTAGGAATTAAGAAGCTCGGATATTTGGAATACCTGGCTGTAGACAAGGTGATAGGCTATCTTCAGGATGTCACGGATGTAATGGGTTTGAGCAAGGATCGCCGGACCTTTCTTAATTGTCAGGTTGCGATAAATGAGGCGATCAACATTGATCAGTTATGGGAGCGGGTAACAGATGCACTGGAACTCTTGAAGATCGATCAGGCTGATATCAAATTTGATGGGATATGTCTCGGGGCAGGAATGAATAACTATCGCAATTGGTGTGGGCGTGAAATAATAAATGGAGTGCTGGGACCATGCCAGGAGAACAGACTTCTGTCTATTAGTCTGCCGCTCGCCGATGATAAAAAGAGTTATGGTAACCTCCATCTTGAGAAGGACCTCATGCTTGATCCAATCAGCCATTACACTCTAAGGCGAATCGAGCATCTTAGGCGAACTGTTGTGCGGAAACTGAAAGTTTTTGAGGAAGAGGTAAAGGTCGTCGATCATGGTCCGGCAAACTCACAGGAACACCGGGCAGCCAAAGGATAACTGTGCAGAAGAACATCCGGCGATTAGAGCGCTGGAATTGAGGGTGTCGAGCAAGCATTTGTCGGGGGCTTCTCATCTTTAGCCCAACACAGCGAATATCCTACTTGCCGGTCGATCTCGACTCGTGTTCCTTGAACAGATTGTGGGACGATGCTTCGCCAGCCCACTCGGTCGTGGTGCCTGACCACCGTATGGAGCACCTGGATCGCGAAAATTCCCAAGGCAGCCAATCCTGCCACCAAACTAAATCCGATACCGATCCACATCATGCTGTTTTTTCAAACCTCACCTTTTAAAATTTCACTGCACTCAGACCCCGGTTTGTCCGGCTCTTTGGATTATCCCGCAGTTCGCGAAAGCAAGCGCCGGTATTTCCGGTATAGGCCACGGGAGAGATGTTGTGGTCACATCTCGATTCTTTCTCTCATGCGCTAAAACCGCACTTTGATCTCTTCTGTGACTATGAGCATCATTCAGTTCGGGGAAAATCAGGTGATCGGTGTATTTTCTTCTGCGAGAGGAGGTATTTTGAAGATAATGTGGTCCAGTTTCAGGTAAACATCATTCTCCCTCTCTGTTTCAGGGGGCTTTTTTCGTTTTTTTGACCGGGACCCTATCATAGGGTTGATTCTCGGCAGCTTGGTGGGCTATGTTCAAAATCTTGTGTTTTGGATTTTGAACGTAGCCCTTTTGTTTTGTCGTTCGAGCGAGGTTTTGTTTTGGAAGTGAAAAAAGAGGTTGCATCCCATTCCGGAAGACCCTGCCCCTTCTGCAAGGTGGGAATTCTTCAGCGGACTAAACGGAAAGGGCCGCTTGCCTGGGTCCCGAAATCCAAGCACTATCAGTGTACGAAATGCCGTGGGAAATTCTTGCGCCTGCTGGATCGCTACACTTTTCGGATAAGGAAAACCCCTGGCAAAATGGAGATAGCGGTTACAGTCATCGTTTTACTTGCAACCATGTATGTTTCTTACAAATTGGTCGTTTTTCTGTATGCGGGATAATATCGTAGAGGATTCAGGCGACGGCTGTCGGTGATCGATACGTCATGGATTTAGCGGAAAAACAAAGCAAGCTGATTGGCAGACTGGGACGTTTTTTGGTCTATTGGCCGATAATCGTTTTGCCGATCTTCCTTGGCGGCGCCAGGCCATGGTTGTGGGGCGGCGTTGCCGGAATTTTCGGCGTTGCCTTTGCCCTCATTCTGTGGAAGTCCCAGGAATTCATATCGGTAGATGACGTAAAAAAACCGCTTCTCGTGTTGCTGCCTATCCTGCTTTATCCCTTCTTCCAGGCCATTCCCATACCACTGTCGATTCTTGCAATTCTCAGTCCCCAGCGGGCCTTATGGCTGCAACGGGCCCGGGAAGCCACCGGCGGATCGTCCTGGGGCGCAAGCCTTTCCTATGTTCCAATGGACACGCTGTTTTCCGGGTTGTGGTTTGTGATGCTTGCTCTTTTCGCGCTGAGCCTGCACAGCTTAATTCGAAAAGGTGTTTTAAAATCAGACAGGTTTTTTTTGGTTCTCTTCATAATCGCCAGCCTGGAAGCGCTCTATGGAATCTTTCAGGTGCTGGTTCCGTCAATTGGAGTTTTCGGTATGTATCCCGCGGCTGGGGTGGCGTCGGGTACTTTTGTAAATCGCAACCATTATGCGGCCTTCCTCGGATTGATCTGGCCCTTGCAACTGGCCTGGCTGATGGCGCTGTCTCATAAAGAAGAAGTAAATGATCGCACGCTCTATGATGATAAGTCCCGCAAACAGATGACCAGGGAGAAACAGGTTTTCTTCCTGTTCCTCACCGGCTTGGTCCTTATGGGATTGATTTTTTCGGGATCTCGAGGCGGAATACTCAGCGCCCTTATCGGCACAACGGTTCTGGTGCTTTTTGCGGGCACGCGGGGCCGTTCCATGAGACGTTTCGTTGCGGGTTGCTGGGTCATAATGATCGCTTATGGCTGGATCGTTGGTTTTGAGGCGATTCTGGATCGCTTTTTGCGAATGGAAGACGATGCCGCGGGAAGATTCGAAATATGGGAGGCAACCTGGAAAATGATACGGGACCATTGGCTTACCGGGACCGGTGTGGGAACATACAAGCCAGTGGTATTCCTCTATAATTTATTCCATACCGATCTCCTGCAAATCGGGCAGGGTCATAACGATTACCTGCAGATCCTGGCGGAATGGGGACTGGTCTTTGGCCTTTTTATAATCCTTCTTGTCTGGGGATACTGGATAGCCACAGCAATCGATCTGGTTCGCAAAAATCAAGGTGGAGAACGGCAGACTGCGAACCATGCGGAGGAAAGGCTTATTCGAGCCGGTGCGCTTGCCGGAATTGGGGCGTTCCTCTGTCATATCTGGGTGGAATTTAACTGGCAGATAGCGGCCAATCAGCTTTATTTTGTCATGCTGCTCGTGTTGATGCGGTTTCGGGTGCCTCCTGATTCCAAAAATCTGGAAGCGGCACGTCATACCAAGCATACCTTTATCCCTTAGGAATAGGTCGGGAACAGGCATTTTAAGAAATGATCGACACTCACAGCCATATTCTTCCAGGTCTTGACGATGGGGTCGAGGACCTCGATCAGGCCGTCGAAGCCGCTCGCATAGCGGTCCAGGACGGAATCGAGGGAATGATCTGTACTCCGCACTGGATAAACGGGATATACGAAAACACCCGGACTGTCGTGATGGAGGCCATAGAATCACTCGAACCGCATCTGAAAGAGCACGACATTCCCCTGGCGCTCTATCCGGGCATGGAGTTGCGCATCGATCCCGACCTACCCGGCAGGATTTCGGAACGCGAGTTGCTCACATTGAATGAATCCGCCTATGCCCTCATAGAGCTACCGGCGGAACTCATACCTCCGAGAATCGAGGCCTTCTTTCACAGTCTGCAAGTTGAACGAATCACCCCAATAATTGCTCATCCCGAGAGGAACCCCGGCCTGGCGAAAGATCCGGGGCGGCTGTATGAGTGGATCGAATCCGGTGCGTTGACTCAGCTGACCGCTGGGAGCCTTCTTGGAAAATTTGGAGGAACCGTCCGGAAGTTCTGCTTGTTAATGCTTGAGCACGGCATGGTGCACCTGATTGCAACGGATTGCCATGGTCCCAGGAACCGCGCTCCGAAGCTATCGAGGGCCTTCAAAGAAACCGAGGCAACAGTGGGCAAAACGATAGCCGCCCGGATATTTCGCGAAAATCCAATGGAGATCGTTAAGAGAGGGACCGTAGCGCCGTTTGAGCTTTCGCCGCTGGGAGGACGGTTTTCACTTCCGTTAAAAAAATGTTTCTCGTTTTTCAAACGGGGTAAATGAAGGCGCCTGGCAAAAGTCGAATATATCCGGGAAGGAGACATTAGACGCACATAGAAATTATTGCTTCATAAGTTCCACGGCATCCAACCAATAGTCGCCTGAAATCTTGTTATCGAACTTCAGGCTCTCACTCCTGCAAATCCTGAGCATCACCGCCTCGCATCCCGCCGGAGTAACGAACTCCATTTCTTCTTCAGTCCAGGGACTTGTACCCAGTATCGGCTGGCTGGAGATTGCCAATCCTTTGCATTTATACCCGCCAACATCAAGAAATACACCACGATCAGTTGTAATGTTCCGACTTTTGCGGGCAAAGCGCAGCCAATAACGTGTCTCGGGCTGGACAGGGACGATCTGAAATAGATTGCCGAGACTGATGTTGGTGGTCCCTTTGAAGTGGAGGTGCAGGCAGGTGCGTCCCGCGTAGGGCTGATCGGTGGTGCGTTCGATGATCACATCGGACTTGGCGGGAAACTGCCAGCCAAAGGCCGTATTTAGGGGCTGAAGCTCAAATCCGCCATCGGTGATGTTTGAAAGATCACCATTTTGCCGAAGCTTCCAGATGTTTTTAGCCTCCTGCAATCGATCATTGGCGATTAAATACTGGCAGAACTGCAATTTGTCCTTGTCCGGAATGTTAGGATCTTCCTGAGTCATCATTTTCCAAAGGGTGAGGGCGACATCCGGCTCTCGGGCCGCCATTAGTTGAGTAAGAAAGACCGGGTAATTACTGGATGAGAGGTGGGGAAGCACATCTTTCCAGCTACCCCAAAATAGAGCGCCGAGCCAACTTGCTTCGCGGACGCGGTGAGGAAGGTAGGAAAGGATAAAATTGAAACAGTCTTGAAAATGCTTTTCGTCGCGAAGATCGAAGGCCAGCAGCAGTTCTTCCCATTTCCATGAACTGAGTGAAGACATCGTCGGTGAAACTATGCCGAGAATCCGTTCGGCTTCCTCACGATGGCCCATTGCGACTTCTGTTCTGGCCAGGGCCATCCAGGCATCCAAAAGCGAGGGTTCGGCCAGGATGGCCTTTTTGAAGGATTCAGCAGCGGCTGGCGGATTGAGGGTGGAATAATATTTTATCTTGCCGTTGATAAGCAGAGCGGTCGGGAAAAGAAAGGCAGAATCGCTCTGAACAAAATCCGCGTCTTTAGTGGCAATCCTGAAAGTACACAAGGAATACCATAGCAGGCAGCCTGATATAACGAGCGCAATAAGGCAGGCTATGGACCTGGACACGGAAGTCATTTCAGGGAACCTCTGATGATGCTCAATACCCCAAGAGTGGTGAATAAGCCCGAGGGGAGACCCGGCATCATCTGTCGGAATGCCACTTAGGATCAGGGTACAGTTGCTCAGATGGGTTAGAGATCTCTTTGGAGATGAAGAAGCGGCCCATCAGGCTCACGTGTATATCAACAAGCCTCAACTTACGTGCGTTTCCGTGGTGTTTCCTCACCCTGCTCAAGGACCCCATCGGTTAAAGAGGGTGGGCTGGAAGAGCTATCCTGCCGGTAGGCGGGCTGATAGCTATAATATCTGTAGTATCTGTAATACTTATAATAGTAGCCCCCATAGTGGCTATGGACATTCAGTTTGTTTACAATGGTGCCGATGAGGCGGCCACCGACGTTCATGAGGTTTTTGCGAAAGATTCGCAGGGCATCACGGTGGGTCTGCCCAAGGGTGCTGACAAGAATTACTCCATTTGCATAATGCCCCAAGATGAGTGCGTCGGCAAAGCCGGTAGCGGGCGGCGCGTCGATTATGATTCGGTCGTAGTGCTTATCAACTTCATCCAGCAAATGTCGCATACGGTTCGATGCGAGCAACTCGGCCGGATTTGGGGGGATGGGACCCGCGAAAATCAGGTGGAGATTGGGCACTCCGCTTTCCTGGATCACTTCCTCGACACTGCTCGTGCCTGTCAAATAGTTACTGAGCCCCCTTCGTTTTCCGGACTTGTGGCCATTACCATTAGTGGAAAAGAGCCTGTGCAGCGAGGGTTTTCGAAGGTCCGCATCGATCAGCAAGACTTTTTCCTCCGGCACAAAGGTTTGAGCAAGATTTGCGGAAATGGTGCTCTTTCCTTCTCCGGCAGTGGTGCTGGTCAAAAGAAGCATTTTGGGCGGTTCGTCCAGCGAGCTCGAGAGCTGAATAGATACTTTCGCGGTCCTTATGGCTTCAGAAAAACCGGACGTCGGTCTCAGCCGCACCAATCCACTGATATCCTGGACCTCATCAGCCTGCAGCAACGGAAGAACTCCCAAGATAGCCACGTGGAAACGATCTGAAATCTCATCGATCCGTTTGATGGTATTATCCAGGTATTCAAGCAGGAAAGCCAAGCCGACTCCGCCCATGATTCCGGCTATGAGGGCAATCAAGAGGTTTCGCGGGATATTGGGCGTGAATGGCGACAAGGGTCGAGCAGCGTAATCCACCACCTGAACGCTGCCGAGTTCGGTCCCGACCCTCGCATCGAGTTCCCGCGACCGCTCAAAAAGGCTTTGATGGATTAGTTTGCTTGATTCAACTTCACGCTCGAATATCTTGTACTGTGTTGCCCGATCGTTTAGCTGTATGGCAAGGGCCTTCTTGGATTCGGTATCTTGCTTCAGTACCTCTTCTCTCTTAACCGTTGTGAGGTAATCATTCTTGATTGACTCCACGATACGATTCTCTTCGTTCTTTATCTGCCTTTCGATATCCTGTGTTTTGGCTTTAAGGTTTTGGAGCTTGGGATAATCGTCTTTGAATGTGACACTGGCTTCCCGGTATTCGGCGGTAAGGGTAATGTAGTCGGTACGAAGTTTCTGAATCATTTGGCTTTCAACTATTGCTGGAAGCGACCCTGTTCCCTGCCGAGCCTGGTTGTAGAGCGCCTCTTTGTTGATGCGTTCTGTCTGGACCGCGGCAAAGGCTTTGTTGGCTTCCTCGAGTTGCGAATAAATAAGGTTGAGATTTGAGTTAAGAGATACGATCCCCGCCTTGCGTGAGAACTCATTAAGACTGGTCTCGGCCTTTTCAAGCTGGATCCTGGCCACTTCGATCTGTTTTTCTAGCTGTTTCTTGGCATTGATCGAGGAGTCAATCTTCTTGTCGACCTGCCATGACATGAATTCCTGAACGAGCGCATTGAGGACATCACGGGCTACCACGGGATCGGGTGAGGCGAACGCGAGGGAGATGAGGGTCGTATCACGTTCGGGCTGTACTTCAAGACTCTTGGAGAATTTCGATTCAGTGGCTTTCCGGAGTCGCAGTTGGGGGAGTTGCAGGTCGTCCTGCTGTTCCTGGCCTTGAGAATCTGAAAAGCTCTTAAGTATATCTCTGAAAAATTGTTTAACTCCCGTGAAGATGCTCTCCCCCCCTTCCTTTTTCGTGGGAGGATGAAATACCGGATTGGTATCCAACTGGAGACGTTCGATGACCCGACCGGCCAGAGACTCACTTTGCAGTAGTTTCAACTGGGTCTGGATGAATTCGCGGGTCTGAAGCTGGGAGCCCACCATATCCTCAAACTTGGTGACCCTGGGCGCCTGAACGCTTAGCTCGATTCTGGCCTTCGCCTTATACAGCGGCTGCATCGTGTAGCTTACAATCAATGTCGTGAAAAGACTGACAAAAAGGATGCTGAGGACAAGCCACTTCCGCCGGAGGATGGTATCCAGGTAATCGCGCAAATCCGCCGACTCTTCATACTCCGGGACCGGCCCCCCCATATTGATGGACGGCAGTTGCGGGTCATTTACCGGCACGGGCGGAGGCGGGTATCCCATGTTCTGTCTTGGATCATTCACGGTCTGGCTCTCCTGCGTTCAAATAAGATCTTATAATACCATAATTGCAAAACATTTGGTGAAGAAATGGTATTGTCGTCGCATTCCCGGGTAGCGGAATGCTAGCATCAGTGAATATAAAAGTAAAGATTCCTGGATAAAAAACCGGGTAAGATAAGAGCCTGCGCCGTTTTCTGCTTAATGTGTCAGAATTGTGAAGATTTGAATTTTTCTTGACTCCCTTGGATGGATCAGATACAAGGGAACGATCCATTAGACAATGCAGCCAGAGGGAAAGCCGGGAGGGAATCCCCATTCGTCGCATAGGTGCTGAGTGCTTTTATGACAGGCTTGTCGATTGTCTGGGGGTATATCGGTGCGTGTCCTTACCTCAGCGTAGATATCACAGGAGGGCGGTACTCTCTGTTGGGGGTGCCGTCGCTCTGTTTGGAATGGGGTTTTATATGAAAAACAGGCTAATTTTTACCGTCATCCTCTGTGTGCTTGCTTTTGCCGCCGCACTGACTTCCGGGTGCGCGCTGCGCAGCGGCCCCGACCCTACCGCCCGGGTGGAGGATGTTATCGCGCAGGAAAGCGGTTCAAGGCAGGAAATTAGGCAGATTAATGAAAGATTTTTTGCAGCCGTCAAGAGTGCACCTAAACTTCAGGACTATGTCTTGGGCGAAGGGGATTTTATTCAGGTCTCCGTTTTTGAGGCGCAGGAGCTAAAGACTGAAGGCAGGGTCAGCGCGCGCGGTTTCATAACTCTGCCACTCGTTGGGGCCGTCGAAGTGAAGGGGCTGACCACACGGGAGGCCGAACAAAAAATTGAAACCATTTACCGCGCCAAATACCTGCAAAATCCCCACGTAAACATTTATGTGAAAGAGCAGGTTTCCGGAAAAATCACGATCATGGGATCGGTTAAAAAACCGGGGACCCACCCTTATCTGGCTCGGCAAAATCTTTTCGAAGCCCTTGCGTCGGCGGAGGGGCTTTCCGAAAATGCCGGGAAGATGGTTCAAGTTCGCCGGGTGGGTGACGATCCCGACCATCCGACCACGTTCCTTGTCGACCTTGATGAACTGGTTAGAGGTGGCGGGGGGACAGACCTCAATATGGAAATCAAAACCGGGGACGTTATCTATGTCCCCGAAGCCGGCATGATCTATGTGGACGGCGCTGTGCGGAAGCCCGGGAATTATCCCATGAAGCAAAAGATGAGTATTCCCGAGGCAATTGTTGCCGCGGGCGGTTTTGCCCAGTATGCCGATGAGGATAAAATCAAGCTGGTGCGAAAGAACGCCACCGGGAAGGCGGATGTGGTGCAGTTGAGTTTCAAGGACTTGCAGTTGACGTCTGACAAAAATATCGAGGTTAAGGATAGAGATATCATCTTCGTTGAAACCAATAAGATGCAGGCCCTCATTTACGGATTACGCATAACCGGACTCGGTGGGATCGTCGGCGTTGGCTATGAGCCCCCGAGACCTCAATAGCGGTTGTGGCTCCGCAAATAAAGAGAGAGCGTCCGGCCATTTCAGGCCGGTGTGAATGGAATGGTTCAAGAGTAGTCAGGCATTCTCCGGTATGGAGGGGGCCTGACTATTTTTTGCCCAAATTTTTCACTTTCACCATAGTGGGGCTGTTCCCAAGCACCCCTGAAGGATCTTAAATGCCAGAACGTCCATCTGAAAGCTCGGCTATCCCCGAGACCCCGCAAGCTCTTTACTCGATCTGCCCCGCAGGCAACGCCTTCCCCTTGCCCCAGTCGCAATCCGAATACGATCTGGAATATGAGAGGCTGCAAAAGATAGTCGGTGAACAGCGCCTTCTGGGTCGGGAAATCGTCGTGGTTGTGGGGGTCGGGTTTGTCGGCGCCGTTATGGCGGGAGTCGTGGCGGATTCAACCGACAAGGCAAGCGGCAACCCCTCGAAATTCGTCATCGGCATGCAGCGGCCTTCCACACGGTCATATTGGAAAATACACTATATTAATAACGGAGTTCCCCCCGTCGAGGCCGAAGATCCTGAGGTCGCCTCATTGATCCATCGCTGTGTTACCGAAAAAAAGACCCTTATCGCAACCTTCACCTATGATGTGCTCTCACTCGCCGACGTGGTGGTCGTGGATGTCCAGTGTGATTACCACAAAGAGACTTTGGGAAATGTGCGCGAGGGAAGGGCAGAGATCGGGGCCCTGGAAGAATGTTTACGTATCATCGGAGAGAAAATACAACCGGAATGTCTCGTCCTCATTGAAACGACGGTCCCTCCAGGCACCACGCAATACATTGCATATCCGATCATAAGAAAAGCTTTTAACAGGCGTGGAATCGCAGACCGCGAACCGGTATTGGCGCACTCCTTCGAGCGCGTCATGCCGGGCAGGAATTACGTATCGTCCATTCGGGATTTCTGGCGCGTTTGCAGCGGCATCAACGAAGTGGCGCGCGAAAGAGTGAAGGCCTTTTTGTCCAGTGTTTTAAACGTCGCGGAATATCCCCTCACCGTATTGAATAGTCCCATCGAAAGCGAAACATGCAAGGTCATCGAGAATTCGTACCGCGCCACCATACTGGCGTTCTTGCACGAGTGGAGCCTTTTTGCCGAGCGCAACGGCATCGATCTCATCAAAGTCATCGAAGCGATAAAAGTGCGCCCCACTCACTCGAACATTATTTTCCCCGGGCCGGGTATTGGAGGCTACTGCCTGCCAAAGGACGGAGGGCTCGGGATATGGGCTTATCAAACGCTCCTCGGGTTTGAAGACGATATCTTTAAAATTACACCCCAGGCGATAGACATCAACGATACCCGCGCATTGCATGTAGCCCGCCTGGTGCGCGACGCCCTGCGAAACATGGGGAAGATCGTCGCGGCCTGCAGAGTGGCAATTCTTGGCGCGTCCTACCGGGAGGATGTCGGAGACACGCGCTACAGCGGTTCCGAGTTGCTCGTCCGCAAGCTGGCGGAAATGGGCGCGGAAATATCCGTCCACGACCCTTACGTAAAACACTGGTGGGAATTTGAAAAGCAGGACACCTACCCCGCTCCCGGCCTTTCCTGGTCGAGACATTTTCGCAACCAGGACAAGTTGTCCGAATTGAGAGTCTTCGAGGGGTTGGAAGAAGTGCTGAAAAATGCGGACGCCATAGTGCTCGCGGTTCGCCACGAGCACTATCTGGACCTGTCCCCGCGGGATCTCGTGCAAATGACCGGAAAGCCGGTAGCCGTGATAGACTGCTTCGGTATCCTCGATGATGACAAGATACGGCGCTTCTTCGATCTCGATTGCGAGGTGAAAGGCCTGGGTCGCGGTCATGTGAAGCGGATCAAGGACGAAGCCCGGGCCGCAAGGCGCGGGAAATAGCCTTTCCGTGTCATCTTCAGGCGCCCGGTTCTTATCCATGTGCAAGCCGGCAGGTGCTGAAAAAGGGAACTTATTTGTAAAGAGCCGCTTTGGATTGTGTTTCACCAAATCTTAACACTCCGGTCATGGGAATGCGATGTTCGCATGTTTGAATGGCCCTGTGAATATGAATCTTCCGAAAACCCGGAAGAAGCTTCTCGATGTTCAGGCAGTTCTTTGACAATTATGTTCTACAGCGAAAGATGTATCGGCTCCGCAACACCCTGTTCGAGTGAAGGTGGGATCCTTGCCATCGGCGAAGGCTTTCTTGATGAAGACCCTCTCGCGGATGTCCCGGACCGGCGGAACAGGCGGCGCCTGCTCATCAGCCGGGCACTCATCGACAGGAATATTCCGACCTTTGATGAAATGCGAAGAGTGCTCGATGAGAGCGGCAAACGGCTTGCTTTTTGCAATCCATTATCGGGGCGCCCGCGGGAAATTCTCCAATGGCTGTTGGGGCCGCCATCCCACTTGGCACGCGGGAATTTTGAGCTTATCAAAAAAAAATACCAGGTTGTCCCACAAGACCTTTGAATTGGTGTATGTTGTATTTTGTGAAAATATAACATGATATCTTGTTCTACGGTCGAGATTCACTTTGGCGCCGCTTGCGACCCTGCTGCTCAATAGCGCTATTTTCTTCCCGCTGGAATTATTTTGATTGACAGTCTGTTCAAAGCGGTCTAGAAGCAAGTTTAACGAGTTAATTTCTGACTCAAGCAATTCTGATCCAATATTCAAAAGCGGTCGCGTCGTCCATTCGCCTGAAATTTGGGATACAGCTTATGTGTAGGCGCCGGGGATAGGTGCGGCGATTTTGGTCTGTTCCGGGAAATTCCGAATGACGGCAAAAATCAGTCATGTGAAGGTGGCTGTCCGCCGATAGAAAATTAATGCTTTCCGCTATGTCAACAAAGTATCAACCAAAAGAATGGGAGGGGCGCATGAGGAGGATATTGATCGGAATAGTATGCTGCATGGTTTCGGTGTTTTTATTGCACCAGGCTGCCCATGCACGAGTGATTAGTGTCTGCCCGGATGGAACCTGTAATGCCAAAACGATTTCCGCGGCTCACACTGCTGCCGACGATGGGGACACCATCCGGGTCTATCCCGGAAATTACCGGGGAATAACCGTTACGAAGGCCGTCAGGCTTATCGGCATCAACGACCCGGCAATTACCCTTTCGGGGCCAATAAGAGTTGCGGACATGAAGACGGGGTTTTATATCCCCGCGGGAAGCGCGGCCGGAATAGTCATTGGCGGTTTTACTTTCCCGACTACTATCGATTTCCCGATTTATGCCGTCAATGTTGAAGGAATGGTTATTCACAATAACACCATGACGTCTCCCGTCCAGGGCATAACCCTCTGGGATAGCACCTTTTGTAATGTAAGCAACAATACGGTAAACGGTCCCTTGCGTTCTACCGGTACCGGCGGCGGGCTTGGCATCCTGGTCGGCGATAATAACGGCATCGATCAATCAAGTCGCAATATGGTCATTGGCAATTCGGTTTCAGGCGCTGTTACCGGCGGATCAAGCACCTCTGAGTACTGGACAGCGGGTATATGCCTTTTTTCAGCGAATCCCGGCGAAGCGAATTACCAGAATGTCCTCTACGGTAATACCCTGGCCATGAATAAAACGACAGACGGCGTGCAGGTGGCGCATATCGCCCTTGATCAGGAACTTCCCAGCAAGCTCATCTGTATTGTGAAAGACAACGAGGTTCTGAAGAATACAACATCAGGGACCTCGAACTATAAAATTGTACAGAGGCCTGGAGGATTGGCTGCTGCATGCAACGACGTGGTTGTCGGAAACATCTTGAGCGCGGCCGCGGCGGCGCTTGAAGCAGCTCCAGCATCGAGCGCCAGCGCTGGTGGAAGGCTTGTGAATCCATATTAGGCCTGTGCCAGCTTTAGACTCGACCCGGTGACTAAGGAGAAGAAGGGGCATATCATGTCGATAAAGAGAATCGCGTTTATTATCTTGGCCGTAGCGCTTGTCGTGCAACCAGTCATTGCGCTCGGAAATTCCAACTTGCGAATTATCCCCATCAAGGATGCCGTTGCGACCTTTGCGGATAAGGAAAATGTCCAATTCGTGTCTGAAGCGCCTCTGCCGCAAGGCCAGGTTATTCGGTGCAAGGGCAATTGTCTGGTCCAGGGCAACGGTTTTCAACTCGTTGGGCACGACGGCGCCGTCTTCAGCGTTTCTGAATCAGCGCAGGGGTGGAGTCTTTTCATCCAGAGCGGAAGCGTTGACTTTGCCGCCAAGGCCGAGAACCAGCCCGTCGAGTTCCGCTCGGCAAACAATAGCGCTCAGGTGCAAAAAGTTGTGTTTCCATCCGGTGATGGAATGGTGAGAGGCACCGCCTCCGTTGCGGAAGCGAAATTGCAGGTAGCCGTAACCGACGGTGAATTGGAATTGAGGGCTGATAACGGGGTACAAAAGATAGCAGCCGGTCAATCCGCAATTGTTTCCGAAGGAAAGGTGGCGCTGATGACCGCATCGGCCGCCGGTGCAACCGCAGGCGCGGCCGCCGCGGCCGGAGGCTCGGGAATTACCGCCACTACCGCGGCCGTCCCTCTTGTGGCTGCCGGTGGAATTGCTGCCGCGGCCGGCGCTGTTGGCCTGGGGGGAACGGACAATGACCGCATACAAATCCAGCAAAAACCTGTGAGCCCATACTAAGCCCCACAGTCTTTTACCTCTGCTTATTGCGCGGCGTTGCCTTGGTTCGAGGCAACGCCGCGTTTTTTTTACCCATAAAATTGGACTAATACTAAATATACGTACAAAATAGAGGAACGAGACACAGATTTTGATGCTTCGCGGGTGACGCGGGCGCCATGGCGAATTGCGTTCAAGGCAGGCAAAGAGCGATGGGTTGCGCTCCGCTCCGCCCATACTACGGAATGGGCGGCTCCGCTGGATTCCGGCTTCCGCCGGTATGGCGTGCCGTGGTGTTCCCTCTCGTTTCTTTACAATGAGTTCCCTTTTTGAGCACCCTGATGGATCGAGCTTCCATCGGCTGGACCTTTCCGACCCGAATGCCGGTCAGGTTCAATGCCGTTGCTTCCGGCGCAGGCGGGATTGTCTTGCCGTGTGGTCCTGAGAGCGCATTAATACCGAGTCGTCGTTATACGGGTGTAATCCCGAGCGCCGGCGAGGAATCTCGATCCTCACCCGGACAAGATTTTTCGCCGGTGCTCGAAATGACATTATCGTATACCAGGTATCCAATTGGTAATAGGAAATCCCCTGGGCTAAGCTTTGACGCCTGCCGGACGGTCATGGCCCGCACATCCGCATGACTGCCCGGTCGGTTTTAGAATATGCCGAAAAGGTGGTGTCCGGACACTTCTGATTTGCGGTATGTCGTTGAAAGCACAAAGTTATGTGTTGCTGTCGGCAAGCCGCAGACTGCAGTTCTTGGCCGGAACATGCGCGGCATGGGGGCAAACTAACGATTGGCGGGTTTTCGGACGTCCGGGAAAATCCGCTCGATGAAATTGGCGTTGAGCCAATACTCCCTGCCTGACTGCTTTACCTTGAGCCAGCCATGATCGATCTCGACGATTGTAACGTTTTCATGGAATGTCCCGCCAATGGTCATGTTGTAAGACTTTCCCGTTTGCAGGAACGATGGCGCCTCGCCTGAATGAGCTGGAGCAGGTGTCGCCGCCAGGATCAATACGGCTATTACCAGGCACATTAACCGGGCATGTTTCATCTTATCTCCTGATTGTCTCTTGTTTGATCCGCAATAACCCGGGCCAGGATACCACAAATTCGGTCGTCATCACCCAATCCGGAATGCCTTCTTTTTCAGGCCTTGTTTTCACTAACATCCTTGCTTCCCGAGCATCGTTCACTTTGTTGAAAAGAGAGGTGAACCTTATTCGAGTGATTCACCCCCTGGAGCGGCGTCATTGCGGCGAGCCCCGGATCAGGTCCGGGGTTCGCCGCAATGACGAGCCGACTTACTCGGCAAAATAAACGCTCAATTCGGGTTCGCCCGGTTGTGGTCACTTCTTCGGGCACATTCTACACCGCTAATTTTTTTAGGGTGGTCTGGATTCCAGGATTGTCCGAAATGTTGCGGATAGTGTTGGGGAGGAACGGCTTGCTTGTTGATCAAGTCCTCGGAACTGGCCGTGACGGCGGTTCCGGCAAGGAAGAAGTTGGAGCGGGAGACGGGCTTCGAACCCGCGACCCTCAGCTTGGAAGGCTGATGCTCTAGCCAACTGAGCTACTCCCGCCCAACAGCAAATGTCTATCAGGTTCGGCGGGATTTTTCAAATGAAAATTGCCCGGCGAGGGGATCAGGCGCTCAGGCCTGGCTGGGTCCGGACGGGGGATTCGATGACGACCTGGTCCACGCCGTCCTTTTCGGAAAGCAGGACGTTCACCTGTTCCTCGGAGAGTGTTTCGATCTCGAATCCGACGAACTGGCCGCAGATGGGAAGTTCCCGGTGGTCTCTGTCCACGAGCACCGCGACCTGGACCCTGCGGGGGCGGCCGTAGTCGATGAGCGCATCGAGGGCGGCGCGAATCGTTCGGCCCGTGTAGAGAACATCATCGACCAGGACCAGTTCGCGGTCATCGATCGGGAAGGGCAGATTGGTGCCTTTGAGGATGGGGTGGACGTGCAGGCGCGTCCAGTCATCCCGGTAGAGCGTGATGTCGAGGGTCCCCACCGGGACAGGTATGTGGAGCTTTTCCGATATGATCGACTCGAGCCTTCGGGCCAAGTAGACCCCTCCGGTGTGTATGCCGACCAGGGCCAGCTTGTGGGGGTCTTTGGTCGCGGCGATAATTTCGCCCGCGAGCCGCTCGATGGCGGCCTGAATTTCCCCGCCCTGCTTTATAACGCGTGGGCTGTCCTGTCCCATATTCGCCCGCCTCGCACACGAATCAGGAAATAAATATAAAAGGGCGCCTTCCGGCGCCCTCCAGCAGCCTCTCGGGTCGGCCGAGCTGTAGAACAGCACGGTTCCAGGTTTTTCCAGTAACAATATTTCAAAAATCTGTCAACGATTAATACCGATGCCGTTCACTTAATGCGGGGGCCTCGTGGGGCGGGTTTTCCAGCCTGCGGTCCGATGAAGGCTCCGTGCTCCGTGGCAGGCTGGCTGGAAGGGGCTGTTGGCAAAGTCAAACTACGACGAATTTTATACTTCAGGTCCGGGCGGCGAGATCTAAAACCGTCATTCCCGCGGCGCTTTTGGGCGGGAATCCAGCATCGTTGTTTCTGCAACCGCCTGGAAAGAAGCTGGATTCCCGCCCAAAACCACTCAAACAGGGAATGACGATCCTTGGGTCCCGAGCTGAACCATGAATGCATTACGGTCTTGCCGCAATTGACTTGGGCAACAGCCCGGGAAAGCCTGCCGGCCTCGGTTGCCGGATGTGCCGTAAGTGAGCGGGATTGCGATTAACACCGATCTGCTGATGTTTCCAGCGTAAACCCGGCCTTCATTGCGGTATGTCACGCTCGGCTGTTGGAATTTTACCGGAAAAGGTGTATTATCGTTTCCCATGATTTCGTCACAGCGTAACCGATGCGGCCGCCCATGGAGCGGCTTCGTTGCGGGACGTCGTTCCCACGGCTTGAATTGTACCAGACGGCGATGGACAGACTAAAACACCCCTGCTTCTGCCTGGTTATCACCGCGCTCCTGGTCCTGCTGCCGTGGCCGAACGCCTGGCTGGACCGCGGCTCGCGCGCGATATTGCGGCCCCTTCCGCCCCCGCCCCCGACACAGGATAAAAGTGTCAGGGAAAGCGAGGCGTACTGGATCGCGCTCCGGTATTTCAAGTCCCACAGGTCCGAATTCAGGAACCGAAAATACCTCACAATCATCGATTACAGCAAACCCTCGACCAGTAAGCGCCTGTACCTCGTCGACACCGAATCGGGGGCGGTGTGGAAGTACCTGGTCTCGCACGGGAAGAATTCGGGCTGGGTCTATGCGAGGCGGTTTTCAAACGTGTCGGGATCGTTTCAGAGTTCGAAAGGGTTCTTCAGGACCGGGGGCATGTACAACGGCAAGCTCGGCGCCTGTCTTCAACTGCACGGCCTGCAAAAGGGCGTGAACGACAACGCCCTGAGCAGGGGGATCGTGATGCACGGGGCGCACTATGCCGGCGGCAAAGCCATTTCCCTGAACCGGGGAAGACTGGGGAGAAGCCTGGGATGTCCCGCCCTTCCCAGGGAGGTCGCCCCGCAGGTGATGGAGAAGATCAAGAACGGGAGTCTTCTCTACATTCATTCGGGGTAGGGGAGGGTCGAGGAAAGTGACCGTCTCGGATAGGTCCCGCTTCCTCCGGTGGGCGGCGCGTTCCTCCCGATACGGGGCGGTTGCCCGAAATTGCAGGATCAAAATGGTGGTTGCACGTCGGCGTGAAAGACAACCGAAAAAAAACTGTGGGAGCGGCTTGTAGCCGCGAGGGGCGAGCCAACGCGGCGCAATAGCGGTTAAAGTCCGGGGCGTCGCCACGGTAACCCGCATTCTTCGCCCTGGCTCGTCCATCGCGGCTACAAGCCGCTCCCACCGACTGTCGGGTTGTTTGCGCTGTCGGCATCATGCAAGGCGGCCGGGGATGATATCCAAGCCGCTCCCACCGGGGGTTGGGCTGTTTGCACTTTTCCCGTGATGGTTCGCAATCTTTTTGGGCAACAGCCCCTGATCGCGTCCACCCTACACGCCTTCGAAAAAAAAGTGGGCACGAAAAGTCGTGCCCACCCAACATCGCGGTACTTTCGTAACGTAGTATCGCTACTCCACCGTCACGCTCTTTGCCAGGTTTCTGGGCTGGTCAACGTCCGTTCCGCGAAGCACCGCCACGTGGTAGGCGAAAAGCTGGAGCGGGAGCGAGAACAAAACGGGCGAGAGCCATTGGGATGAGGCCGGGATGGGGAACTGCTTCTCGGCCGCTCCCACGGTGTCGTCCGGTCCGCCTTCTATCAGGGCGAGGATTTGGCCGTCCCGGGCCTTCACTTCCTGGATGTTAGAGATCATTTTCTCGAAAAGCGGCCCGTGCTTGAGCAGGACCATCACCGGCATGTCCTCGTCGATGAGGGCGATGGGGCCGTGCTTCATTTCCCCCGCCGCATAGCCTTCGGCGTGGATGTATGAAATTTCCTTGAGCTTGAGCGCGCCTTCGAGCGCGATCGGGTAGAGAGGGCCACGCGCGAGATAGAGAAAATCCTTGAAGTGCATATACTTGCGCGCCCAGAGGGCGATTTTTTCCGTATCGGCCAGGACCTTTTCCATCTTTCCCGGAAGCTCGATAAGGTCTTGAACATACTGCTCGACCCTGTCTTGAGGCAGCTTGCCGGTCGTGGATGCGCAGTAGACGGCGAGGAGGTAGAGAGCGGTAAGCTGGGTGGTGAACGCCTTGGTGGACGCCACCCCGATCTCCGGCCCGGCGTGGGTGTAGATCACCCCGTGCGCCATCCTGGCGATGCTGCTCCCGACGACGTTGACGATGGCCCTGCACTGCGCGCCCTTGTCGATTCCTTCCTTGAGCGCGGCCCTCGTGTCGGCGGTTTCTCCCGACTGGCTTATCACGACCAGCAGAACGGATTCGTCCAGGATGGGGTCCCGCGAGCGGAATTCCGAGGCGAGGTCAACCTCGACCGGGAGCCTGCAAAGGCCTTCGATCATGTACTTGGCGACCAGCGCGGCGTGATAGGAGGTCCCGCACGCCACCAGGCAGACCTTCCCGACCTTGTCGAGAACATCCTTTTCCAGGTTCAGTTCCGCGAACTCGATTGTCTTGTTCTCCATGTCCACCACGCTGCGGAACGTGTCGATGACGGCCCTTGGCTGCTCGTAAATCTCTTTGAGCATGAAATGCTTGTAGCCGGCCTTTTCGGCCATGATCGGGTTCCAGTCAATCCGCTGGACCACGGGGGTGCGCTCACTTCCGTCCAAAATGGACTCGATGCGGTAGCCGTCCCTCGATATGAAGACCAGTTCCTCGTCGCTCAAATAGACGACCCGGCGCGTATAGGGAAGGATGGCGGGAACATCCGAGGCCAGCAGGAACGCGTCATCGGTCAGCCCCAGAATGAGGGGGCTTTCCTTTTTCGCGGCGATCAACCGGTCGGGTTCCTCTTCGTTGACGATCACCACGGCGTAGCTTCCCTTCAACTGCCGCAGCGTGTTGCGCACGGCCGCCTGGTAGTCCCGCGTTTGCTGCCATTCGTAGTCGAGGAGCTTGACTATGACTTCGGTATCGGTCTGGGAAGCAAAGCTGTGCCCCTTGTTTTGGAGTTCTTCTTTGAGGGCGGCGTAATTTTCGATGATCCCGTTGTGAACGAGCGCAAAGGGGCCCGAGCGGTGCGGGTGGGCGTTTTCCTCGGAGGGCCTGCCGTGCGTGGCCCAGCGCGTATGCGCAACGCCCACGGTCCCGCTCACCGGCTCCACCTGGAGCTTGCATTCGAGTCCGTTGAGCTTGCCCTGGCAGCGGACGATCTGGAGCCTGGAATCGGGCCCCAGCATTGCAATGCCCGCGCTGTCATAGCCCCGGTATTCGAGCCTTCTCAGCCCGTTTATCAGGATGTCCCTGCCGTCATCGGCGCCGATGTATCCCACTATGCCGCACATAGGATTTTCCTTGTCGTTTGGATTTTGCCGCCACGGCCCCGGAAAGCAATAGCACGGCCGCTCCGGGACCCCCGGCGGCTGGGAAGCCGTCCAGTCGGAATGCCGGGCAAATGGACTCACTCCATGCGCCCGGATTCGTGTCTTTGTAAAGGCTATTTTTTATCCACATTTGGCGACAAGGTAAAGGACTAAGTACGCAGTCAAATAATCATAAGTACACAGTCAAATAATCACAGTGAGGCGCCGAATGCATGGGTATGACGCAAGAAGCGGGCTATGCCGACGTCATTCCCGCGGTGTTTCTGGGCGGGAATCCAGCGTTTTCGCAATGAGTTGAGGCAAGGCGAGTTATCCCGGAGTCACTGGATTCCCGCCCAGAAACGCCGCGGGAATGACGAAGTGGCGGTCCACACCGGAAGGCGAATAAGAACATAACGCTCACAATAATGCGTCACCGAATCTATGAAATAGACCTCTAAGATAAAGGGGTAGTGGCGGTGGGGTGGCAGCAAAGCGTAAATATTTGCATATTCAATAAGTTGAAAATGGTGGGGAGTGGAATGGCCCCGCCGGGCGTCAGTTGCCGGATGGTCCGGACTGGCACCCCGCGATTTCGCGGATGAGCCCCTGAATCTTCGAGCGCAGTTTCAACGCTTTGCGATGGTGAACGGAGGCCCTGGTCTTGCCTCCCGGCGCATGCTCCCATTTCAGGTACTCGGAGGTGTGGGCGTTCGCCTTTTCCTGCAAATCTATGAGTTTGGCGATAAGTTCGTTGGTCAGCATGGAAAATAGCCTTTCCCGGCGTGGAATAAATACCGTCCACGCCGAGAATCGGCATCTTTGAGACAAAACTCCACTATTTTCCGCGAAAGAAAAGGGGGGTGAGAGCGTCTCACCGCCGCGCGCCGACGAAAGACATCATCGTTATGCTTGAAGTCGCGGGCACCGGCTGCGATTCCCACGGTCCGCCGCCAACCCAGCGATAGAGATCGCCAGACGGCTCCGAACTCAAATCGGACGCCCAGGCATGCCTGCTCCCCGCCGCCGTGATGGCGTAACAATCAGAGCCGCCCGAACAGCCCCCGGTCATGGCCCACGTTCTACCGCCGTCGGTCGTTCGGAAAATCCCGTTGTCGGCGGTAACCCAGATCAGGTTGCGGGTTACTCCAACCACCCGGTTCGTGTCATACATTCCCGGACCCAGCACCGTCCCGGTCGCCTGCCACGTTTTGCCGCCATTCACGGTTCTATAAGGCGGACAGTCGAAACCACCGACTGCCCAGGCAGTGCGCTTATCCACCGCACTGACGCCGATCATCGCGCTGCAGGTGCCGTTACTGCCGCTATGCGTAATCAGTTGCGGCTTCCAACGTACTCCATTGTAGAACGCGATGGCGAGCCCGCCACGCGAGTTGTTGCCGGACACGACCCCGCCGACCGCCCACACGTGCGTCGCATCCACCGCATCCACGTCCGAGAACAGGATCAGGGGCATGCCCGGCGCGGTGGGCATCCGGACCCACGGCGAGCTGCCTTTGGGGCGGGGGCCGCTGCGTGTTTGCAGCAAAACACTCTGGCTGCCCACGGCAAAAGCCGTGTCTCTGTCCAGCGCCTTTACCTGGAACAGTTCAAAGTCCTGCGGCAAGCCATCGGGCAGCTTTTCCCGCTTCCATGTCAAACCGCCGTTGCGCGTGCGCAGGATCACTTTACCGCCCACAACCCACGCGTTTTGTGTATCCACGGCGCTCACGCCGATTGGGGAAAAGTCGGGGATTTCGCCGGGCCCTCCCTGGCGCGTCCACGTGATGCCGCCGTCATTGGTGCGCAAGATCACGCCGTATCCGTCCGCCGAGCCGCCGACTGCAAAGCCGACGCTACATCTGCCGGAGGATGCCGACGCGACGGAGAGGGAAGTTTGGTCTCCACTCGGGACATCGGACGGCCCTTGCGGGTCCTGTGCCTGCGCGCATGCCGTGGGCAAGGACGGAAGGACCGCCAGCAGCGCCAGCGTGATGCCGACAAAAAGGCAATAGCGAAAACGAAAGGACATTTTCATCTCTCCTCCGGCAAGGTGATCAGAAGTGATTTTCAAGAGTTTGGCGAGGTGATAAGAAATCGATTATTAAAGGTTTTTGCGTAGCACCCGCCCTCGATGCTGTCAAGGACATTCGGGGGAAGTTCGCGCCTCCGGGTAATTTGTGGCGGCTATGCCGGGCCTCTTCTGTTATACTTGCGGTTGCCGGGTCCCCGGACACGTGGGTGGTCACCACAGAGACGCAGAGGGCGCAAAGAGAAACACCGGATGAGGTATTCAGCCCGTATCCGGCATCAGCCACAGTTTCTTGAATTGACGCTGACGCCCGATCACTGATATTTCAGCTTGTCTTCGCCTCCGCGCCCTCCGCGGTGAATGCTTACCCGGACACAAGTTCAGGTCTGCCGCCCCGGTGGTCGTGTCCGTTTGCACCCTATCCCCGAAACCGGTTACTGGAGAAAATCCCCGGATGAGCCAGTTTGTCCATTTGCACGTTCATACGCAATACAGCCTCCTCGACGGCGCAATACGCCTAAAGGATCTTTTCGAGACCGCGCGCAGCTACAACATGCCGGCGGTCGCCATAACCGACCACGGCAACATGTTCGGCGCGCTGGAATTCTACGAGCTTTCCAAAAAGTACGGAATCGCGCCCATCATCGGGTGCGAGGCCTACATTGCGCCCAGGGGCCGGCACGAGAGGGGCTTGAGGCAGGAAGGGGCGAGCAACGGCGACGATGACCGCAATCACCACCTGGTCCTTCTCGCCCGCAACCTGGAAGGCTACCAGAACCTCATGAAACTGGTGTCTCTGGGCTACATCGAGGGGTTCTACTACAAGCCGCGCATGGACCACGAAATACTGCGCCTGTACAGCGGGGGACTCATCGCCCTCTCGGGCTGCATCAAGGGGGAAATCGCCTCCTTTATACTGAGAAACCAGGAAGAGGCGGCGCGGCGGACCGCCCTCGAATACGCGGAAATATTCGGGCCGGGAAACTTTTACCTCGAAGTCCAGTCCAACGGGATTCCCGAGCAGGCCATCATAAACGAGGGCCTGGTGCGCCTTGCCCGAGAACTCGGACTGCCCCTGGTCGCGACCAACGACTGCCATTACCTGCGAAAAAGCGACGCCCGCGCCCACGAGGTCCTTCTTTGCATCCAGACGGGCAAAACCATCCTGGACGAAAAGCGCCTCAAGTTCCAGACCGACCAGCTCTACTTCAAGTCCCCGGAAGATATGGCCAAAGACTTTGCCTACCTTCCCGAGGCGCTCGAAAACACGATGGCCATCGCGGAGAAATGCAAACTCGATCTCGCGCTGGGCGAATACCATTTCCCGGTCTTTCCGCTCGATCCGGGGGAGAGCGTGGATGAGCGCTTCGAGCGCGAGGTGCGGCAGGGCTTTGCGGTAAAGATGGAGGCGATAGTCCGGAAGCGCCCCGATTTTTCGGACAGCGACCGGCAGGAATATGACAAGCGTCTCGAATATGAGCTGGACGTAATAAAGAAGATGGGGTTTGCCGCCTATTTTCTCATCGTCTCCGATTTCATCAACTACGCCAAAGGGTGCAAAATTCCCGTGGGGCCGGGCCGGGGGTCCGCCGCCGGAAGCCTCATCGCATACGTTATGCGGATAACCGACCTCGATCCCATCGAACACGGCCTGATCTTCGAGCGCTTTTTAAACGTCGAGCGCATCAGCATGCCGGATATCGACGTGGACTTCTGCGTGCACGGGCGCGACAAAGTGTTCGAATACGTGTCCAACAAGTACGGCAAGGACCGGGTGGCGCAGATCACCACGTTCGGGACCATGCAGGCCCGGGGCGTCATCCGTGACGTCGGGCGCGCCCTTGCCATGCCCTACAACGAGGTGGATAAAATCGCCAAGCTCATCCCGCCCACGCTCGGGATCGACCTCACCAGGGCGCTCCAGATCGAGCCGCGCCTGGCGGAGCTCCAGAGGGACAACCCCCAGATCCGGGAGTTCTTCGAAATCGCCTTCGCCCTCGAAGGACTTACCCGCCACGCCTCGACCCACGCGGCGGGCGTCGTCATGGCCGACCGCCCCATCATGGACTACATGCCGCTCTATCTCGGGCAGGACGGCGAAATCGTTACGCAATACCCGATGAAGTACGTCGAGAAGGCCGGCCTCATAAAGTTCGATTTCCTCGGCCTTCGAAACCTGACGGTGATAAACGACGCCGTGCGGCTGATCAAAGAAAACCACGGGGTCGAGATCAGCATCGAGGACCTTCCCCTGGACGACCCGGACACCTATGCCCTCCTGAGCCGCGCCGACACGACCGGGGTTTTCCAGCTCGAAAGTTCGGGGATGCGGGAAATCATGGTCCGGCTGCGTCCGGAAAACTTCGCGGACATCGTCGCCCTGGTGGCCCTCTACCGGCCCGGCCCCCTGGAAAGCGGCATGGTCGAGCAATATATCAAGGGAAAACACGGCGAAATCGAGATCAAGTACGACCTCGAAGTCCTGCGCCCCATCCTCGAGCCCACCTACGGCGTTATCCTCTACCAGGAGCAGGTGATGAAGGTCGCCAGCGCCCTGGCGAGCTACAGCCTGGGCGAGGCCGACATCCTGCGCCGCGCCATGGGAAAGAAGATCGGCGACCTCATGAACGCCCAGAGGGACCGGTTCGTCAAGGGCGCGGTCGCAAACGGGATCGATTCGGCCAAGGCGAACCACATCTTCGACCTCATGGCAAAATTTGCCGAATACGGGTTCAACAAGTCCCACAGCGCGGCCTACGCGCTGATCGCCTACCAGACCGCCTATCTCAAGTCGCACTACCCCGTCGAGTTCATGGCCGCGCTCCTGAACAGCTTCCTCAGCAGCTCCGACCAGGTGGTGAAGCTGATTAACGTCTGCTCGAAAATGGAGATCGCCATCCTCCCCCCCGATGTGAACGAGAGCGGCAGGGCCTTTCAGGTGGTGGGAAGAGCGATCCGGTTCGGGCTCGGGGCGGTGAAGAACGTGGGCGAGGCGGCCATCGAGGTGATCCTCAAAAGCCGCGAGGAAGATGTGCCCTTTAAGTCCATTCACGACTTCTGCGAAAGGGTGGACTCGCAGAGGGTGAACCGGCGCGTGCTCGAACAGTTGGTCCGGTGCGGGGCTTTCGATTCGATTCATCCCCGGCGCGCCCAGGTCATGGCGGGGCTTGACGAGGTGCTGGAACGGGCGGCTGCGGTGCAGCGGGACAAGCAGGCCGGGCAGATGAACCTGTTCGAGATGCTCAGGTCGAAAAAGAAGGCCTCCGCCCCCGTGCTGCCCGACATCCCGGACTGGGACAGCCGCACCCGGCTTCAGTTCGAGAAGGAATCGCTCGGGTTCTACATATCCGGCCATCCGCTCGATTTCTACGCCGACCGGATCGCATCGCTTTGCACCGCCGACACCCAAACGGTAAAGGAAAAAAGGGAAGGGGCCGAAGTGGTGCTGTGCGGCATCTTCTCCATTATAAAGGAGTTGACGACAAAGCGCGGCGACCGGATGGGCTTCCTCGAACTTCTGGATCGGGAGGGCACGATCGAGGTGGTGGCCTTCGCCGAACCCTTTGCGCAGGCACGCCACCTCCTTGGGGGCGACGAGCCCCTCGCGCTCTGGGGCAGGGTCCAGCACGACGAGAAGGGCACGAAGGTGCTTGCAAACCGCATCCTCAGCATGGACGAGGCGCGGTTGCAGTCGGTCGAGGCCGTCCACATAAGGCTCGATGCGGCGCAGATGGACCGCGACGGTTTCGGTCGGCTGGCGCACCTGCTCATGACCCACCCGGGGGAGTGCAAGGTGCTGCTCCATCTCACCGTGAAAGACAAAGGGGAAGCGGTCCTGAGCCTGGGCAAGCTCCCGGTGAATCCCGCGCAGTCCTTTTTCGAGGACATGCGCCGCTATTTCGGTCCCGACTGCGCCGAGCCCGTTTACAAGAACTGCCGGCAGCATGGGAGCGAGCAGTGAAGGGTGAACAGTGAAGGGTGAACAGTGGCGTGGTTGGGTTAAGGCGTAGGTTGGGTTAAGGCGTAGTGGCGTAGGTTGGGTTAAGCGATAGCGAAACCCAACACCTTTTCGGAACGAGAACGTACCCGTTGGGTTGCGCTATCGCTTAACCCAACCTACGGCCCTGCTCTTGTGAGGTGTTGGCATGATAGATGATTACCATTTTGGTCAAATCCGGGTAGGCGGCAAGTCCTACAACGGCGATATCAAGATCGTTTCGGGCGAGGTGATCTCGGGGTGGTGGCGGAAGGAAGGACATGCCCTGGATATTTCCGATATCGAGGACATCCTTTCCACGGGACCCGAAACCCTTGTGGTCGGAATGGGCGATCCCGGATATATGAAGGTGCGGGATGCCCTGCGGGGGCGCCTTGCGCGGATGGGAGTGGTGCTTATCGAAGAGCCCACCGCGCGCGCGGTGCGGACTTTCAACGACCTGTTTGCGTCGGGCCGAAAGGTGGCCGGGGCTTTTCACCTGACCTGCTGAGCGCGGAGTATCTCCCATGCCCCTCCTTTTTGTCGAGACGTCGGTGTCCGAGCAGCGCGTCGAGTTGTGCCGTCACGCGGATCGCCTGTTCGGCGAAGGCAGGAAGGTCGAGATCGTGGTGGATTCGACGTCGGCCGCGCAGTATATCGACCAGTTGCTGTGGACCTTTTCACAAGCAAGCTTCGTCCCGCACGCCGTTTTTAACCCCGAAACGGGAGGCCCCGGCGACGAACCCGTTCTCATCTGCATAGGCGAGAGACTGATCGAAGGCTTCGATGCGCTGTTGTGCGACGCGCCGGTCGGCCTTGAGTTCATGGGCCGGTTCGAGACCGCCGTCCATTTCGTCCTGAGAGACGACCCCGAGAGGAGGCAGCAAAGCCGTTTGCTGTGGCAAAAAGCACGCGACCTGGGGCTGAGTCCCGTCCACATTTCCTATGCGAGGCCGGCCTGATCCGGGCAAAATCTTCCAAAGTGCCGCGTCCCCCAAGTTCCTCGATATTCATTCCTCGTTCCCATGCTCCAGCGCCTCGTTCCCTTGCTCCCGCGTGGGAACGCGTATGGGGAATTCGTCCTCCTCGCCGGTATGCATTCCCACGCGGGAGGGGCTGTTGCGCCTGGGCGGAAGTGCTTTCGGCCGCCGACATCATGCATTCCCACGCGGGAGGGGCTGTTGCCCAAATGCAAAAGTTGCGACAGTTGTGGCCAAAACAGGACAGAGGTCTCCCCTCCCTTGGCGGGAGGGGCTGGGGGAGGGGGTCGTAAGTACTTGAAAATTCAACACCCTCCCCTAACCCCTCCCATCGAAGGGAGGGGGACTCACTTCCGGCTCGATAGTCGCGTAGCTTGAATATTTCTTTGGGCAACAGCCCCGGGAGCATGGGAACGAGGAATGACGATCTTGGCGGCTTGCCCGCAGTCGCGTATCCATGAAATTGCGAACCGTGACAC
>JBAQYM010000209.1:0-10080 GCA_049300095.1 Syntrophobacteraceae bacterium | reverse complement strand
ACCGTAGGGGCGGGGTTGATCCCCGCCCGGACTGCCGGAAGCCGAGGACTGCCGGAAGCCGAGACCTTTTTCAACAACGGTTAATCCCGGCCTGGATGGCGACCCCTTTGCCCTGACACCTATCCCTTGGCCGGCACGCGCTTTTCGCGAATTCTTGCCGCCTTTCCGACCCGGTGGCGCAGGTAGTACAGTCTGGACCGGCGGATTCGGCCGCGCCGCAATATCTCGATGTGGTCGATCTGGGGCGAGTGCACGGGGAAAATACGCTCGACCCCCACGCCGTAGGAGACTTTGCGGACGGTAATGGTGGCGCCCATTTTCGCCCTGTGGGTGCGGATCACCACACCCTCGAAAATCTGGATGCGCTCCTTGTCGCCCTCACGGATTTTGACGTGCATCTTTACCGTATCGCCAATCCTGAAAGCGGGGATGTCCACCCGCATGTGATCGCGTTCGATCATTTCGAGCAAGCTTGCCATCGTAAATCCTCCATACTGAATATAAAACAGGGTGATCACTTTACCTTGTGACCACAATTCCTGAAGGTGACCACAATCGCTGAACCGTGGGAGCGGCTTGCAGCCGCGACAGGGGCCGCGCAAGACCGTTCCCCGCTATGATAATGCTCTCCGCCCGCGGGCGATGCCCGGCGGGTCCATCGGGTCCGCGCCCCGGCGAAAAACCGCCGCCTACCTTTGCCCCAGCAGCCGGTCCGACAGGATCGAGACCGCCGATCTAACCGAGAGGTGATTGTAGGCCCCGGCGCCCGGGATCGGATCGAGCACCGCGTCCACCTCGTCGAAAACCTCGGGAGCAAGTCCCCAGCCCGTGCCGAAAAGAAGCAAAAAGGGCCGGTCTTCCCGTTCCAAAAGCGCCCGCGCCTCCCCGTGAGACAGGGAGCCGTTTCCCTTCTTCGCCGTACTCGCCCACAGGACCGGCATTTTTCCGGTCCGTTTGAATATATCGATCTTCGCCGACGAAATATCCTCGACCACCTGCAACAGCTTGAGGGCTTTGCGCCTCTCGGGCAGGATTTCACCTCCCCTGCCGTCTATCCAGTGGGCCGTCAGCCTGTGTGAAAGGGCCTGCTGGTCTTTCAGGGGGGTCACGATATAGCACGCCGGCACGCCGTAAGTACAGCACGACCGCGCCAGGTCGTGGAGGTCAAGGTTCGTGATCGCCGAAGCAATGATGTCACCCGTCCTGTTCAAAACGGGATAATGCACGAGCGCGATAAAAAGAAGCGCCATTATGGTCCCAGCTCGGCAGGCTGGAAAGCCTGCCCCACGTTCCCGGTCTTCCGAAGCCTCTCTTCACTCTTCACTCTTCACTGCCTTTCAGGTTTGCCGAAGCTCCTCTTGCGCCGCGTCGAGCAATGCAAGGTCTTCGGAGGAAAGGCTGAGGCGCGCAAAAAGGTCCGGGCGGCGCGTCTTCGTTCTGAGAAGGGCCTGCCCCCGGCGCCAGCGCCGTATGATTTCGTGATTTCCCGACAGCAGGACCTCGGGGACCGTCAGCCCCTCGAAATTCTGGGGCCGGGTGTATTGAGGATATTCCAGGACCGGCTCGCTGAAGGAATCCGCCGAGGCCGAATCCACATTCCCGAGCACCCCGGGAATCAACCGGGCAACGGCGTCCACGACGATCATCGCCGCAAGCTCGCCGCCCGTCAGGATGTAGTCCCCGACAGATATCTGGTCGTCGGTAAAATGCTCAGCCACCCGCTCGTCCACGCCTTCGTACCGGCCGCAAACGAGCACGATTCGCGAAAGCCCGCTCAGCTCGCGCGCGACTTCCTGGGTAAAAAGCCGTCCCTGCGGGCTGAGCAGAATGGTCCGGGCGGGCGGGCCGTCGTTTCTTATTGCGCGAAGCGCGCCGACAATGGGCTCGGGCTTCATCACCATGCCCTCCCCGCCTCCAAAGGGCCGGTCGTCGGTCATCTGGTGCTTGTCGGTCGCAAAGTCCCGGATATTGTGCACACTCACCCGAACAAGGCCGCGCTCTCGCGCTTTTCCCACTATGCTCTCTTCCAGCGGGGAAGCAAACATCGAGGGGAAAATCGTCAGTATTTCAAAGATCATCTATTCGAGGCCTTCCGGCAGATCGACTATCATTTTCCCCACTTCGAGGTCGACCTCGCGGATGACGTCCTCGATTGCCGGCACCAGAAGCTCTTTTTCACCGTCGACAACGACGTAGACATCGTTGCCCCCGGTCTCGAGGATGGTGCGAAGGGTCCCGAGGACCCGGCCCTCTTTCGTTTCGACCGCAAGGCCGATCAGCCGGTAGTGGTAGTATTCGCCCTCGGGCAGGACCGGCAGCCGGTCCTCGGGGATGAAAAGCTCCCGGCCCACCAGTTCGAGGGCCTGGTCGATGTCCCCGATTTCTTCGAATTCACCGATCAAGCCCCGTCTATGACCGCGGAAGGCCGCAAGCGTTACCTCCCGTTGCGCCCCTGCCTCGGAAGCAACTGCAAACAGCTTCTCTCCGGCTTTCAGTTCGCCCAGGGTTTCGCCATAAGTCTGGATTTTCAGCGCGCCCCGCACCCCATGGAGTTTGACGACCCTGCCCACGGGTATCAGGCGCGGTCTTTTCATCTGTTCTATTCGATTATCTCCAGAACCGCCCTTTTGCGAATCTTGGTGGAAGCAGCGCTCAGGATCGTCCTCATGGCGCGCGCGGTGCGGCCCTGCTTGCCTATCACCTTGCCAAGGTCCTCTTTGGCCACCCGGAGTTCTATGACCGAAGTCTGTTCCCCTTCGATTTCCGAAACCCGCACTTTCTCAGGGTTATCAACCAAAGCCCGCGCCATAAATTCGATCAATTCCTTCAACATGGTAGCCTCCGGATAGTATGCGCTGCATAAAAGCGATTCATTGGGGAGTAGTGCTGCCGATTTATCCGAGCTTCCTGATGAGATTCAGAACCGTGTCGGTCGGCTTGGCGCCCTGTTCGAGCCAGTACTGAAGCCTTTCCTTGTCGATCTGCACTTCCGCGGCCAGCGGCAGCGGGTTGTAAGTTCCGATTCTCTCTATAAAACGACCGTCGCGCGGAGCCTCCGAGGAAGCGACAACGATTCTGTAAAACGGCCTTTTCTTTCTGCCGCCGCGAGCCAAACGAATTTTTACCGCCATTTCTTTGAAAACCTCCCACTGGGATTGGGCAGGGCCCAAAAAATTCCACGAAATATATTCCAGGCCCCCATCGGGGCCCGTCCTTCTCTTCGACCAACCGGGGCCGATCCCGGCGCCGGCCGGGAGACGATTTGCGATCCGATGCTCTGAGCATTTGGTAAAAGTAAGGAATTTACCAAACGCAATCAAAAGGTTGCGTCAGCCGACAGCACTTGACGGACGGCAAAGCAAACTTTCCCCTTGCCCGGGAAAACGGCACAACAAAATTGTTCATATACCGCATCGACTCAAAATTAAAAAGGGAAAAATGAGCCTTTGCGCCGAATCTTGCCTTTCTTTTTCTTCCCTCCGCCACCGCCCGCGCCCATCATCTGGCGCATCATCCTGCGCGATTCCTCGTAGCTTTTGAGGAGCCGGTTCACATCCTGGACCGTCATCCCGCTCCCCTCCGCTATGCGCCGTTTGCGGCTCGCGTTGAGAATATCGGCGTTCCTGCGCTCGGCCATGGTCATCGAGTTGATTATGGCCTCCATGCGCACGAACTCCTTCTCGTCCACCTGGACTTTCTTGAGGTCCTTCAAAATCCCCATGCCCGGAAGCATGCCCAGTATCTGCTCGAACGAGCCGAGCTTTTTCATCTGGCGGAGCTGGTTCCTGAAGTCTTCAAGCGAGAAGGTATCCTGCCGGAACTTCTTGGCGATTTCCTGTGCCTGCTCGGCGTCGAAAGCCCCCTGCGCCTTCTCGATCATGGAGAGCATGTCCCCCATGCCGAGGATTCGCGAACTCATCCTCTCGGGATGAAAGACTTCGAGCGCATCGAGCTTTTCGCCGACACCGATAAGCTTTATCGGGCACCGGGTGACGGAACGGATCGACAGGGCCGCCCCGCCGCGCGCATCCCCATCGAGCTTGGTGAGGATGATCCCGGAGAGCCCCAGTTTTTCATTGAACGCCCCGGCAACCTGCACGGCGTCCTGACCGGTCATCGAGTCCGCCACCAGGAGGATTTCCGCGGGCTGAAGAATATCCTTGAGGCGCGAGAGCTCATCCATGAGCCCGGCGTCCACGTGCAGCCGGCCCGCCGTGTCGACCAGCAGGGTATCGCAGTTTTGCTGCCGGGCGTAATTTATGGCTTCCCTGACGATTTCTTCGGGTTTTTGACCGGATGCGGACGGAAAAACAGGAAGATTCAACTGCCCGGCAAGCGTTATCAACTGGTCGATTGCCGCCGGCCGGTACACGTCGGCGGGGACCAGGCAGGGCCTTCGGCCGTCCTGGGAGAGTTTGCGGGCGAGCTTTCCCGCCGTGGTGGTCTTGCCCGAACCCTGGAGCCCGACCAGCATGACCGCGACCGGCGTTCGCCCGGTGAGCCTCAGCGGCTCGGCCTGACCGCCCATGAGCCGCGTCAGCTCCTCGCTCACGATCTTTATGACCTGCTGGCCCGGGGTGAGGCTCCCCATCACTTCCTGGCCGACCGCGCGCGAGGCGATCCCCGCGACGAAATCCTTCGCCACCTTGTAATGGACGTCGGCTTCGAGAAGCGCCATCCGCACCTCGCGAAGCGCCTCCCTGATGTTGGCCTCGGTGAGCTTCCCCTGCCCCTTGAGGTTCTTGAATATCTTCTGGAACTTATCGGAAAGGTTGTCGAACATCGGTCACCGGTCCCGGTAGAATGCGTCGATTTAACTTATTTTTCTAACGCATATGGAGGAATACTTCAAGTGAGGTAATGGGGATAGGGGGAGAAATGGCATGACCCTTCTCCAACAATCGAGAAACAAACCGGAAGCGTGCCGGTTAAAATTATCGCCGGCCGCGAGGTCGGCCGCGCCCGCTGACCGGGAACAACCCGCACGTTCGCCACTTTGACCCCGGACGACCAAGGCGGGGGTACTTGGGGGATTCAGGGCCGCCTAGGACACCGGAACGTTCAGCACACCGCGTTATCCGCGGGGCGAGCCCCCCGGCGCGGTATGAGAGACTGTTGCGGGGTATCATGCTCGTGCGCTTCGAGCGTCGCCCTTTGTTCTATCTTCTTGCGAAGTTCGCCGTCGCACTTGGAGATAAATTCCTCCCATTGCGCGAACTCTTTCAACTCATGGAAGCGTTGTTCGGCGGCATTATATAAGACGGTCTTTTTTTGCTGCCCGAGGAGTCGCAGCACATTGAGAAGAGTTCCCGTGCTCTTGCCGTCCCACAACATGAAACCAACGGCGGCTTCACACGCCATCGCGCGATCCTTCCGGGCATAAAAGGCATAAGTCCTGTTTCGCGAGGCCACCGGCACCTCTCGCTGTTTCCAATTGCCCAGGTTGTTTCGGCAAATATTTCCGGAACAAAAGACCTCAACATTCCGATAACTCTTATCACACAGATACTGTTGGAAAGCTTTATCGGCCCCGTTCGCATCACCGACGATCACAGGCAACCCTTTTTCGATGATCCGATCGAGTCTCATCCGTAGCTGCACGTTCAGCCGGGAAATTCGCCGCGAGCCGCCCAAGAATACCTTTGTCATCGGTGGCTCCTGGTGCGCGTTATCGTCAGAGCAAAAACAGCGGATGCCTTGCCTTGGTCGTACAACAAGGTCGTGATTGCATTCATTGTCGCTCCTGACCGATACAGGTCATCAAAGAGCAAAACCCGCCTCCCGTCCGTGGCCGAGGCGTTGACCGCATGAAGGCCGTCCAGCAGACGCAGGCGTTCATCAAGATCATAGATGTTCTTGAGCTGAGGCGCGTTTCGAAGCCTTTTCACACAATCTTTGAGTGGAATATCCAGCCTTTCACTCAGAGCATTGGCCAGAACGATCACAGGCTGAAACGCTCTTGGATTTGATGGCGGGACAGGTGCGATCATTTCAACGCCTGGTTTCCAGCCCCTCATAAACGTGGCGGCCGCTTCCGCAATCTCGGGCACGACCGCGGCGTCTGACTTGAACTTGAGTCTATACAAGAGATCCCCAAGCTCAGAACGCCTGGTATCAAATTGCATATGGCCAAACTCATCATGCCCGACGGGCGTGCTGGAAAGCGTGTGGACGTCCAGAGCGAAACCCTCACGCCATCTGCCGATGATTTGTCTCGGGTGAGATTCGGCCATAACACTCCTACAGATTCAAGTTTTTTTCCGTCGCCGGAACTTAAGACTCCCTGGTGACCTCGCCCCTTTCGACCTGGTTGCCGGAATAGATCAATTCGGGCTTCTTTATTATCACACGGGTGCCCGGAGGGACCGATTCGGTGAGCCACACGTTGCCGCCGATGATCGATCTGGCGCCAATCACGGTTTCACCGCCGAGAATCGTCGCCCCCGAATAGATGATCACATCGTCTTCGATCGTGGGATGACGCTTCCGGTTTCTCAATTGCTCGCCGGCGTCGCGCGGAAGCGAGATAGCGCCCAGGGTCACGCCCTGGTAGAGCCGCACCCGGTCCCCGATTTCGGTCGTTTCGCCGATCACCACACCCGTGCCGTGGTCGATGAAGAAGCTCTCGCCGATGTGCGCCCCCGGGTGAATGTCGATCCCCGTTACGCTGTGGGCGTATTCAGTCATGATTCTGGGAACGAACGGGATCCCATGCTCCCAGAGCTGGTGCGCCACCCTGTAGATGGTTATCGCAAGCAGGCCCGGATAGCTGAAAATGATCTCGTCGTAGCTCTTGGCCGCCGGGTCGCCCTGGTAGGCCGCGCGCACGTCGCTCGCGAGCATGCGCCGCACGTCCGGCAGGCTGCGCATGAGCTTTATCGCCGCCTCCTGGCCCCGCTCCTCACACTGGATACACGGGAGGTTGTGGCGGATGCAGTCATGGCGCAGGGCGAGCATGATCTGCTCAGATAAAAGCTCGAAAAGGGCCGTCGCCTCCTGCCCGAAATAGTAGGCCAGGTTGAACTGCTCCAGCCGGTTTCTGATAAAGTAGCCGGGATAGAGCATCCTGCTGAGTCTGCTCACTATGTCGACCACCGCCTCCCTGCTCGGGATGGGTTCGGGCCCCACGTGGTCGAAGCACTCGCCGCTTGCGCAGGACCGCACGAGTTCGTTCACTATCCCGGGGATTTCCTCCCGGAATTGGCGCTGAGTCTGCACGGCCTCTTTGCACTGATCGAGAATGAATGATTGGTCAGCCATTTGCGTTTCCTCTGGGCACTAATTAATAAAGATCCTCGCACCCGGATATTGTAAACATATTCTCTACTCTTTTACTATAAAATATATAGGGCCCCTGCATGCCCCTCCCGCGCCGGCTCACGCGCGGCTTTTTCTACGCCTGCCCGGCCTCCTGGCAGACCTGCGCGCCCGATTTCCAGTAAGGCGACATACCGCGGAGCGTCTCGATGATCGGGGGCACTTTTTCGAGCACGAACTCGATCTCCTCATCGGTATTGTACACGCTCAGGCTGAACCGGATGGAGCCGTGGGCCATGGTGAAGGGGATACCCATGGCCCTGAGCACGTGCGAGGGCTGGAGCGATCCCGAGGTGCAGGCCGAACCCGATGAGGCGCAGATGCCGAACTCATCCATCATGAGCAGGATCCCCTCGCCCTCGACGAACTCGAAGCTGATGCTGGTCGTGTTGGGCAGCCGGTTTATCCTGTCTCCGTTTACCTTGGTGCTGGGAACGATCTTGAGAAGGCCGGCTTCGAGCTTATCGCGCAGCCGCTTGACGTTGGTGTTTTCCTCCTCCATCCTCGCGGCGGCCAGTTCGGCGGCAACGCCCATGCCGATAACGCTCGGGGTGGCTTCCGTGCCGCCCCGGCGGCCTTTTTCCTGGTGGCCTCCTATGAGAAAGGGAGAAAACTTGGTGCCCTTCCGCACGTAGAGGACCCCGATGCCTTTGGGCGCGTGGAGCTTGTGCCCCGAGAGCGAAAGCATGTCGATTTTGGTCTGGCCGAGGTTGATCGGGATCTTGCCGACCGCCTGCACCGCGTCGGTATGAAAGAGGATGCCGCGGGCCCTCGCCATCTCGGCCGCCTTTTCGATGGGAAAGATCACGCCCGTTTCATTGTTTGCCCACATCAGGCTGACGATTGCGGTATCGGGGGTGAGCGCCTTCCGGTACAGCTCCATGTCCAGACGGCCATCACCGTCGACGGGCAGTTCGCTCACCCGGTAGCCCTGGCCCGCGAGATGGGCGCACAGGGCGCGCACCGCGGGGTGTTCGACCCTGCTGGTGACGATGTGGCGCTTTTCCGGGTTGCTGCTCAGGGCGGCCCGAATGGCCGCATTGTCGCTTTCCGTTCCGCAACTGGTGAATATGATCTCGTCGGGCGAGGCGCCGAGAAGCGCCGCGACCCTCTCGCGCGCTTTGCGGACCTCTTTCATGACCTGGCCGCCGAAAGAATGCATGCTCGACGGGTTCCCGTACCTTTCGTGAAAAAAGGGAAGCATAGCGTCGAGGACTTCCGGAGCCACCTGAGTCGTCGCATTGTTGTCCAGGTATATCGTTTTCACGCCGACACCTCCTCTACCACCAGGTCCGGCCAGACAAGCTCGCGGAGCTTCGCTTCGACGAAGTTCTTAAGCGTCTGGTTGGATGCCTGGCAGGAGGCGCAAGCCCCGCGCGTGGCGACCAGCACCCGATTGCCGATGATGTCCACGAGTTCGATGTCCCCGCCGTCATGCTTGAGGGCGGGCCGGATTTCGCGCTCCAGGGTTTCTTCGATCATCTTGATCTTCTTGATGTTGGAAAGCTTGGGCCTTCCCATGGGGGTCTCGCGCATCTCGGCCTGGACCCTTTCGATGATCTCCAGGATGTCCGGATGGCAGTTGCCGCAGCCTCCGCCCGCCTTGGTGTAGTTGGTCACTTCCTCGACGGTTGCGAGGCGGTTTTCCCGGATCGCCCGCTCGATTTCCTTCTCCGTCACGCCGAAGCACTCGCACACGATCTTCTCTTCGGGCGAAACGGCCGGGGCGCCCTGAAAATGCTCGATGGCCTTTTCAAGGGCCTCGCGCCCGAGGACCGAGCAGTGCATCTTTTCCTGTGGCAGTCCGCCCAGGTAGTTCGCGATGTCCTGGTTGGTGACCTTCGAGGCCTCTTCGACCGTCATGCCCTTTATCATTTCGGTCAGGGCCGAAGCTGAAGCTATCGCGCTGGCGCATCCGAACGTCTTGAACTTCGCGTCAACTATCTTGCCGTCACCGCCGAGCTTGAAGGTGAGCTTGAGCGCATCGCCGCACGCGATCGACCCAACCTCGGCGATCCCGTCGGCATCCTCGATTTCCCCGACGTTTCGCGGATTGAGGAAATAATCCTTCACTTTATCCGTGTAATCCCACATTTCGGCTCCTTCTTCGCCAGATTTTTGTATATGCTTATTCGGTCCAAATCTATGCAGCCTCGGCACGGTCCGCAATTCGGGCCGAAGTCTTTTTGTAACCATTCACCGCGGAGACGCGGAGGACGCCGAGAAAAACATCGGACGAGGTATTACATCATGCCTCTGACATCAGCCTCGGCTTCTTGAATTGACGCCCCCGATAACTAATAGTTCAACTTGTCTTTATCTCTGCGCCCTCCGCGCCTGCCCCGGACTCCGATCCAGGGTCTCCGCGGTGAACGGTTACGTCTTTTTCGACGCCCGGCGCCGGCCACCCGCGCCGGATGCCCGCAACCCTTATGCCGCACCTTGTTTCGAACATTTAATGATAGCAGAACCCCGCCCTACTTGAAATATACTTATAAGCCCCCTTTTGTGCAAATTACACCTTTTATTGACAGCCGCCCCCGTTTTCCCTCGCCCCCCGCCGCGGCTTGCGGCGCGGCGCTCTATCCGGTTTTCCCTTGACAACATCCCGGTTGTGGCGCGACCTCCCCCGGTTGTGGCGCGGTCTCCTGACCGCGCCATGCTCTCGACCGGAGGTCTCCAACTCACCTCAGGACCGGTTGACCTTCTTGGGAGACCTTCGGTCGGGCACGGCGGCACGGTCGGGAGACCGCGCCACAACGG
>JBAQYM010000208.1:0-5115 GCA_049300095.1 Syntrophobacteraceae bacterium | reverse complement strand
TGAAAATTCAACACCCTCCCCTAACCCCTCCCATCGCAGGGAGGGGGACTCACGTCCGGCTGTATGGTCGCGCAGCCTGAATATTTCTTTGGGCAACAGCCCCTTGATCCCCGCCCGGACTTGCCGGAACAGGGACCCGCTACAGGTATCCCAGGACATTGGGAAGCCAGAGCACCAGGCCGGGAAAAAAGATCATCAATATCAGTCCCGCGAACATGAAAATAAGCAGCCAGATGACCCATCGCACGGTGTCTTCCATGCGCGAGCCCGTCATCTTGCAGCTCACCATCAGGTTTACCGCCATCGGCGGCGTGAACTGGCCTATGGCGATGACGTAGGTCATGCATACGCCGAACCAGACCAGGTCCCAGTCAAAGCTCTGGGCCACGGGTATCAGGATCGGGCAGAAGATCAGGAAAATGGAAATGCCGTCAAGGAACATGCCGATTATTTTCAAGGCCACCATGAGGATGATTATAACGACGGTCCCATTGCCCCCGCCAAGGTCCACCAGGGCCTTCGACATGGGGTCCACGATCCCGATGGTGCTGGACGCCCATGCGAAAATGCTCGCCAGCCCCACCACGATCAGGATAACCGCGGAAGTCTCGGCGGATTCTATGAGCAACTCGTGGACATCCCGCAGGGTGAGGGTGCGGTAGACCAGAAAGCCGATCGCCAGTCCGTAGATCACCGCCACCACGGCCGCCTCGGTCGGCGTGAACCAGCCCGTGCGCATCCCTCCGAGAATGAGCACCGGCGCGATCAGCGCCCAGAACGCCTCCTTGAACGACCGCCAGATCGGGGGCCTCGGCTCGTCCGCCTGCCCCGCGCCGAATCCATGGCGGATGCTGAGCATCAGTGACGGGATTATGAGCAGGGCGCAGGCGAGTATCCCGGGTATGACCCCGCCCACGAAGAGCGCCGGGACGGTTGCCGACGGGACCAGCACGCTGTAGATGATGAACGCCACCGAGGGCGGTATCAGGATGTCCGTGGACCCCGCGGCGGCCGTAACCGAAGCGGCGAAGGCGGGCGGATACCCGGCGCGCATCATGGCGGCCAGCATGACGCCCCCCACGGCCGCGGTGCATGCGGGCCCGGAGCCGGAAATCCCGCCGACGATCATGGCGACGAGGATTGTAATCACCGCCAGCGCCCCCCGGCCGTTGCCCACGAATGCCGCCGTGAAGCGCAACAGGCGCTCCGCAACCCCCGAGCGGTCAAAAATGGCCCCGGCGAGCACGAACATCGGTATGGCCAGCAGCGGGTATTTCGCGATGCCCGCGTAAACACTGGTCGGGACGGACATTATCCCGAGCTGGGCAACGGCGATTGCCAGGATGCCGGCCAGGCCGAGAGAAACCGCGATCGGCACCCCGGAAAACAGCAGTAGAAAGAAGCACGCGAAAAGGATGAACGCAATGAGCATCAGCTCTTTTCCCTTCGCATGCGGACGATCACGCCCACGGCGCGTCCCGTAATCGCCAGAAACAGAAGCGGCAACCAGACCGTGTATATCCAGGTGGGGACCCCCAGCCCCGGCGAGCTCACCTCGAAGCGGTACTCATCCCAGGCCATGCGCGCGGAAAGTACCGCCAGCAGAAAAAAGGTAAAGGCCGTCAGCCCCGCCGTGGCGAACTTTACCAGCCGCCGCAGGTTTGCCGGGAGCTTGTCGGCAAGAAAGGAGATATTGAGATGGCCCCCTTTTGCCATCAGGCTCGAACTGCCGAGCAGGGTCATGATCACCATCAGGAATATGGAAAACTCCTCGGTGAACGCGAACGAGAAGTTCGTCAGGTACCGCACGACAACGTTGGCAAAGGTGATTAAGGCGAGCAGCCCCAGGATGATGCCCGCGAGGTTTTCCTCGATCTTGAGCGGGACCCGTGTATCGGGTCTTTCCGGGGCCCCGGACGGCGGATCACATTGCATGGACTATCCTTGGGCTACACACCGGTATCAGGTTGCATTCAAGTTAGCGGACATTCCCGCTTCGTGTCCTTCGTGTCCTTCGTGTTGATCGGATTCGTTTCTAACACGAAGACCACGAAGGACACGAAGATTCCCTCACTTCAATGCTGGAGGGGCAGTTTTGCCCGATCCTCCCTGTTGTGGCACGGTCGGGAGACCGCGCCGCAACAGGCTAGACCGTGCCACAACACAGCCGATAGGGGTCTCCCCTCCCTTGGCGGGAGGGGCAGGGGGAGGGGGTTGTAAGTGCTTGAAAATTCGACACCCTCCCCAAACCCCCTCCCATCGCAGGGAGGGGGACTTACGTCCAGCTCAATTGCCGGCGCACGCGAAAAAATCGGCTACTTGCGGCCGGCGATGGCTTGTTCGGCCTTCTTCACCAACTCGGGGCCGATCTGTTTTGCCCACTTGTCGTATACCGGCCGGGTGGCTTTTCTGAATTCCGCCTTCTCGGCCTCCGAGAGCCTGACCACGTTGACGCCGAAACCCTCGATTTCCTTTAAAAGAGTATCATCCGGGGCCACCAGCCCCTTGCGCGCTTCGACGATGTTCTCCCGGCCCGCCTGGAGGGCCGCCTCGGCGACCGCTTTCCGGTCTTCCGGCGTCCAGGTGTCCCAGACGGCCTTGGCGACGACGAAAATCAGGGGGTCGGCAACGTAGCCCCAAATCGTGAGGTTCTTCTGGTTGGCGGCACTGTACAGTTTGGCGGAAATAAAAACGGTGAGCGGGTTTTCCTGCCCGTCCACGGCCCCGCTCGAAAGCGCGGGCACCGCGTCCGCCCAGCTCATCTGGGTGGGATTGGCCCCGAGCGCGGAGAATGTATCCAGGAAGAGCGGAGAGCCCACGACCCGGACCTTCATGCCCTTGAGGTCTTCGGGGGCGCGCACCGGCCGTTTCGAGTTGCTGAGTTCCCGGAACCCGTTTTCGCCAAAGGCCAGGGGCACAACGTCCTTGCTTTCCAGGATTTTGAACAGATCCCTGCCGACCTCACCCCCGGTGAGGGCGTCGATCGCCTTGTAATCCGGCATCAGGAAAGGCATGGAAAAGATATTCAACTCCCGCACCTGCGGAGACCAGTTGATGGTCGAGCCGATAGCCATGTCGATCGCGCCCTGGCGGATCGAGGTGAACTCCTTTGTCTGGTCGCCGCCGACAAGGCTGGTGCCGGGATACATCCTGACGTGGATGCGCCCGTTGGTCTTTTCCTTTATCAGCTCGGCCCAGCGTTCGCCGGCGTTGCCCCAGGGGAAGGGCTTCCCGAGGACCGTGGACAGTTTGTATTCCTGTTTGTAGTCCGCGGCCGGGGCATACTGAGGAAGGCAAAACGCCGCCGCCATGATAACAACAACCAAAGCCGAAAATTTTTTCATCTCTGTCTCCCGAACCGGTGCAAGTTTTCTTATAACGCCAAGATATTACAGGAGAATATAAATAACGTGAGAATGCACGATAATTGGAGGTCTGTGGGGCTGTCAAGCCATTTGTTCGGGAAGGGAGGGCCCGTGTTCACCGCAGAGACGCAGAGGACGCGGAGAAGGGAGTGAACCATGAACGGGAAAAGAGATATTCGGGTGGACCGCATCCGCCGTTCTTGTTCTCCGTTCACTGTTCACCGCTCACCCTCCGCGTTCTCTGCGTCTCCGCGGTGAGCTAATACCTCGGGTTGGCGAATCCTCCCCGTGCCGTACGCGGAAAACCCCTTTTTTAATAAACGATTCCGGGAAATAATAGCAAGACACTTCCGGGGAATGGATAACGTGGAAAACTTGCGCGAATTGCTCACACTGATGACCGCCGTCAAGATGGGGACCGCCATTGCGATGGTGGTTCTCCTGTCGGTCCTGGCCGAGAGCGCCGGTCCCCGGTTTGCCGGGACCCTTTCCGGCTTTCCGCTCGGGGCCGCCATCAGCCTGTTTTTTATGGGACACGACATCAGTCCGCGGTTTGCGGCGGAAAGCGCGCTCTATACCGCCACGGGGCTGATCGCAACCCAGGCGTTTGCCTACTGCTATTACCGGTCCTCTCTGATGGCAATGGGCCTGAACAAGGGTCTCCAGGTCCTGAGTGCTTCCTTCGGAGGTCTCCTGGGATATTTTCTTGCGGCGTTGCTCCTGGTCCGGTTGCGCGTTAACCTCGTTGTGGCCGTTTTGCTGCCGGTTTTTTTCATCCTGCTTTCCAGCTACCTGTTTCGCGGCGTCGAAACCGTCAGGATCGAGAAAAAAGCCGGCATGAGCCCCAGGGCCCTCATCTTCAGGTCCGTTTTTGCCGCCTCGTCCATTGTCGTCATCACCTCGGTTGCCGGGACGATCGGCCCGGGCTGGGCGGGTATTTTCTCCGCCTTCCCGATGACCATGCTCCCCTTTGTCGCCCTGATCCACCTCACCCACGATCCGGAACACGCCCATGCGGTCCTCAAGCACACTCCGCGGGGACTGGGTTCGCTGGTAGTTTTCGCGCTTGCCGTATCGCTTTCTTATCCGACCCTCGGCATCTATGTCGGCACGGCTGTTTCCTACGGCTTTGCCGCCGTTTACCTTGTCGCCGCGCAACTGCGGCCGGTCCCGATTCCCAAGGGCTGAACATTCCGGGACCTTACAGACGGGCACTCGCACCCGGGGGCGGTCGTGGGGCAGGCTTTCCAGCCTGCCCGCACAGGAGCGGGGGCCATTCCGGACGGCAGGCTGGAAAGCCCGCCCCACGCGGACCCGGCGCCAAGTGAAGGTATTTCGCCCGGCTAAGGGAGAAGCGCCGAATGATGTTTTACAAAAGGGTGGGGCGCAGCGGCGGGGCATCGCGCTACCCCGCCGGCGCCGAGCGCTCGGCCTCACGTCCCTGAACGTGCGGCCGAAACACAGGAGGGCGCGGGGGAAAGATTCCCCCGCTCTGGGTGGGTTTACGTGGAGGATGTTATTTTCATGCTTCGCGGGTGTCGCGATCGCCATGAAAATTATTAGGGACCATCACCCCTGACGCTGCGCGCCATGACGGCTCAAGCTCCTCGCCGGCGCTCGGAATGACAATTTGACGAATGTGACTCGGCAACGCGTGCAACTTGGCCTAATGCCCCTACTGTTCACTTAAAGTTCCTCCGGTAGCCGGGGACGTGGGGCAGGATTTCCAGCCTGCCGGCCGATTAAGGTC
>JBAQYM010000207.1:0-20711 GCA_049300095.1 Syntrophobacteraceae bacterium | reverse complement strand
GCGGGAATCCAGTGTTTTGCTTTGCGCAACGGACCGAAGAGATGCTGGATTCCCGCCCAGAAGCGCCGCGGGAATGACGATCCTCGATGGCTGATCGGTACAAATGCCGACGGCTAAAGCCCCTTAGCTGAGAAACCGACGGCTTATGCCTTACCGCCGACGAGCCGGCGGCTAAAGGCTGTATCCCACCTCGCCGTGCAGCTCCTTGTCGAGTCCCATGCTCTCCTCGTCTTCGGATACCCTGAGGCCCATGGTTTTTTCGAGGAAGACGCAGATGGCGTAGGTCCCGAGGAAGCAGTACAGGGCCGTGGCGCCCACGCCGATGAGTTGGACCCCGAACTGGGACGCGTTTCCGTAGAGAAGGCCCGTGCCGCCGACCGTTGCGAAAAGGCCGGCCGCGAGGGTGCCCCAGACTCCGCCGACCCCGTGGACCCCGACCACGTCGAGCGAATCGTCATAGTCGAACTTGAACTTCATCCGGACGCCGTAAAAGCAGATCACCCCGGCTACGAGCCCGATCACGATGGCCCACATGGGGCCGACATGCCCGGAGGCGGGGGTCACCGAACCGAGGCCCGCCACGATTCCCGACGCAAAGCCGAGCGTGGTGGGTTTTTTAACGACGAACCATTCCATTATTATCCACGAGCAGGAACCCGCGGCGGCGGCCAGCATCGTCGTGGTGAAGGCGAGGGCGGCGGTGGTGTTGGCGCCGAGGGCGCTTCCCGCGTTGAAGCCGAACCACCCGAACCACAGGAGCCCAACGCCCAGCAGCGTCAGGGTGAGATTATGCGGCACGAACATCTCGCTTGGAAAACCCTTGCGCTTGCGTATGACGATCGCCACGGCAAGCGCCGAAACCCCCGCCGAGAGGTGGACCACCAGCCCGCCCGCGAAATCCAGCACCCCCATCTTCTGGAGCCACCCTCCGCCCCATACCCAGTGGACCAGCGGGTCGTATATGAGAAAAGCCCAAAGGAGAATGAACACGATATAAGTGCTGAATTTCATGCGCTCGGCTATCGCCCCGCTTATCAGCGCGGGGGTGATGATCGCGAACATTCCCTGGAACATCACGAACACGTAGGTGGGGATGGTGCCGGTGAGCGAGTCGACGGTGGTCCCCAGGAGCATGAACTGGCTGAGATCGCCCACGAATGCGTTTCCGGGCGCGAACGCCAGCGAGTAGCCGATTACGGCCCATTGAAGGCCGAGGATCCCGAGGGCCACGAATGAGTGCATGAGGGAATTCAGTACGTTTTTGCGCTGAACCATCCCGCCGTAGAAGAGGGCAAGGCCCGGCAGCATGAGCATGACCAGCGCCGAAGAAGTCATGACCCATGCGGTATCCGCCGGGCTCATCACTGGGGCGTCCGCCGCGACCGCCCGCCCGGCCGCGCACAGCAGCAAAAGAGAAGCCGCCGCCGGGGCGAGTGAAAGCGGGGCGCAAAACCTGCGAACAGAACAAGATATCGACATATCCTTCTCCAGATCGTTTGATTATTGGGGATAGAAGTAGGCGGAAGTTCAAAGGGAGTGGCTTGAGCAAGCCGCGTACCATACGGGCTGGAAATGCAAGTGTGCGATTTGGTGACGCTTTTCGTCCGCGCGGAGACGGATGCGCCCTGATCTGGGAACAAATTTGTAGGATATGGCAATATGTGGGGGCGGCATGGGACATTTTTGTGATCTTCGGGCTGTCGGCAAGGGACCGCGAGGGGGAATGCGATACGAAATAGGGCGCAAAACGTGTGCTTATGGGGATAAAAATTACAAATCTGTAGCGGCGTGGGCGCGTTGCCGGGCCGGATTTCGGGTCTGCCGGAACAAATTCGGGACCGGACCAACCCGGTTGGAAGACGGGATGAATTCCGGCCGGGCCCGGTTTGCGATCCTGTCGGTCCTCATAGAGTTTTGTGGTGCGAATTGCAACAAAAATGTAGTAACACGATCCGGCGGGGTTTACTCCGCCGGATGATGCGTCGGGAACGGGGATATCAATAAAGTGTTGAAAAATGCCTCGCGGGGGGCTATTACCTGCCCACGTGTTTAGCAGGGTGCTGAAAAAGTCTTCTTGATAACCGGAATTGGGCCGGAGACCGGTACGTCCGTCATTCCGGCGAAAGCCGGAATCCAGGCTCCATCGGTCCCAATCTGTTGAATCTACGCCTAAAACACCTGGATTCCGGCTTTCGCCGGAATGACGAGTCTCGGTGTTTTCACCCGTTTCTTTACCAGGAGTTCCCTTTTTCAGCACCCTGTTTGGCCACTGCGATGAACGGTTACCGGTTTGGGCGAAATCGACCGTCCTGACATTCCTCAATCAATACCGACAGGAAGACAATAAATGGGAATTTTCGAAGCGATCCTTCTCGGAATAGTCCAGGGGCTTACCGAATTTTTACCCATCAGCAGCACGGCGCACCTTACCATCGCCGGCCAATGGCTCGGCCTGATCGATCCCCAGCACCCCGAGCACTGGACGGCCTTCATCGCCGTCATACAGCTCGGCACTCTTCTGGCCGTACTGGTGTACTTTTTCCGCGACGTTTTAGAGATCACGGCCGCGTTCATCGGCGAAAATCTTGTTTCACGGACACGAATCAGGTATCAGAGCACCCAGGCGCGGCTGGGGTGGTTCGTGATCGTCGGCTCGGTCCCCATCGCCGTCATCGGGCTCGTATTCAAGAAGGCCATCGAAGGGCACCTCACCAAGAGCCTGACCCTCATCGCGACCTCCCTCATCGTCATGGGACTTTTGCTTGGGCTTGCCGAAATCACAGGGCGTTTTAGAAAGGACATCAGGAAAATGTCCGTGCCCGATGCGCTGCTCATCGGATGCGCTCAGGCGTTCGCCCTCATTCCGGGTTCGTCCCGCTCGGGCACCACCATCACGGCCGGGCTTTTCCTCGGGATGACGCGCGAGAGCGCCGCCCGGTTCTCATTTCTTCTGAGCATGCCCGCGGTTTTTGCGAGCGGCCTTCTCGAGTTTAAGGAAAGCCTCGGGTTCATGGGCTCGCAGGATCTGCTGGTCCTCTTCGTGGCAACCCTGGCCTCCGCGATCAGTGGGTATGCCACAATCGAGTTCCTCCTCAAGTTTCTTCGGACGCACACCACTTTTGCCTTCGTCTCGTACAGAATTGCCCTGGGCGCATTTCTTCTGATTTTTGGCAAGTATTTTAATTTGCTGTAAGTTTTTTTTGCGCTGCATTTGAATAACCCGTTTGCAGCTCCTCCCGGCCGCAGAGAAGAGTACAAAAACGTTCCTTTTTTTCCCTCCTAAATGATTTCCACGACAAACTTGTCTTGTTTATCCAAGGCGTTTTCGCCCCGCCGTCCGCTTTAAGCATCGGTATTATTCTTTACATTCCGGCAACTTAGTAAACAGCGTCGCCTGTGTCTCCAAGTTTGGCACGCGCTTTGGACTATAGGGTCACGGGGCGCGGGTGTGGAAGCATACCTTCGGATCATCGAAATCAAAATAGAGGGAGAGAATAAACGTGGTTTCCAAAGAAATACTCATCAAAAAGGATGGAGGTATCAAAAAATGATCAAGATCGAGGCAGTAATCAAACCATTTCGGCTCACTGAGGTGCAGGAAGCTCTCACCGCGTTGGGCATTCAGGGCATGACGGTCAGCGAAGTGAAGGGGTTCGGCAGGCAGAAGGGGCACGTGGAACTCTACCGGGGGGCCGAGTACACGGTGAATTTCGTTCCGAAGCTGCTGATTATGACGGTGGTGCCGGACGAGTTGGCCGACAGGGCCGTCGATGCGATCCAGAAGTCGGCCTACACGGGGAAGATCGGGGACGGCAAGATCTTTTTGTCGAAAATTGACGAGGCGGTACGGATTCGTACAAAGGAGACCGGGAGCGAGGCGCTTTAGGGTTTCACATATTTATCGAGGAGGCACCAATGGCATTTTCCATACTTCGGCATACAAGATCGTTTTTTTCTTCGTTTTACAGGCTCCTAAGCCCCGCGGGGGTCCTGGGCCTGATGGCGCTCACGCTGTTGGCGAGAGGCGCTGCCTTCGCGGAAGAAGCCGCGGCGCCCGCCGCGCCCGCCGTGCTCAATACGGGCGACACGGCGTGGGTCCTGGCTTCGACGGCGCTGGTCATGATCATGACACCCGGATTGGCCTTTTTCTACGCGGGCATGACCAGGAAGAAAAACGTTCTCAGCTCGTGCATGCATTCTTTCGTCGCCCTCGCCGTGATAGGCGTGCAGTGGATGGTTTACGGCTATACTCTTTCTTTTGGGACCGGCAATGATTTCATCGGCGACCTCAGCCAGTTCATGCTCGTGGGCATGACCAACGACACCCTGAACGGCACCATACCGGCCTATGTCTACATGTGGTTCCAGGGAATGTTCGCCATAATTACGCCGGCCCTTATCAGCGGGTCCATCGCCGAACGGATGAAGTTCAGCGCCTATGTTCTTTTCATCCTCCTGTGGGCGACCTTCGTCTACGATCCCATCGCGCACTGGGTCTGGGGCAACGGCTGGCTCCAGAAGATGGGCGCCCTCGATTTCGCGGGCGGCACCGTCGTCCATCTCTCGTCGGGCATCTCGGCCCTCGCCATGGCCCTCGTCCTCGGCAAGCGCCTGGGCTACCCCGGCGAGGCCTTCATCCCGCATAACATGACGATGACCCTCCTGGGCGCGGCCCTGCTGTGGTTCGGATGGTTCGGGTTCAACTCCGGCAGCGCCCTCAAGGCGGACGGTCTTGCCGGACTCGCCTTCTGCACGACCATGACCGCATCGGCCGCGGCGGCCTTTTCCTGGATGATGATGGAGTGGATTTTCCACAAGAAGCCCAGCGCGCTCGGTATCGCTTCGGGCCTGGTCGCGGGCCTGGTCGTGATCACCCCGGCCGCCGGCTTCGTGACTCCCGCGTGGTCGCTGGTGATGGGCCTTGCCGGCGGAGTGGTCTGCTACTACGGCGTGCGCATCAAGCTCAAACTGAAATTTGACGATTCGCTGGACGTGGTCGGAGTGCACGGAGTTGGCGGTTCTTTCGGCGCGATCTGCACCGGGATTTTCGCCTCCATCGGCGGGACGGGCCTCATTTACGGCGGCGTCGACCAGTTCCTCAAGCAGCTTGTCGGCGTGGGTGCGACCGCCGCGTACGCCTTCGTCGTCACCTATCTCATCGCAATCATCCTCGACAAGACAATCGGGTTGCGGGTCGACGAAGAGGCCGAAACGGTGGGCTGCGACCGCGAACTCCACGGCGAAGTGGGATACACCTTCTAACCTAATTTGGCTTCACCGTTGGCGTTGAGGACGTTTGGTCAAGGGTTTGGTCAAGAGTTGCAAGAAAGCGGTCCATCTTCTCAATCGCCGCGCTTGCATCCTCAGCGTCAACGGTGTTGTACCTGCGAAACATCTTGTCCGTACTGTGGCCGGTGATCTTCATGATGACTGATTGAGGAACGCCGGCCTTTCTCATGTAGGTGTTGAAAGTATGCCTGAGATCATGGAACGTGAGGCCGCCCTTGACCTTCCTTCCGTAAAGAATTCCGGCCTCCCCGCAGGCCCTCACCATGTCCCTGTCGAGCCTACTCCTGAGCGCTTTTTGTGATGAGTGGGGAAACAACCGGAGATCGTGCAGCGCTCGGGGAAGGCTCCTGAAAACCGCATAGAGGGCCGGGCATATTGGAACCAATCGAGGCTCCTTGTCCTTGGTGTCTTCGGCCTCCAGCCTGATAACATTTTTGTTCAAGTCGACTTTGTCCCAGGTAAGGGAAAGAATCTCCCCGCGGCGCATCCCGGTATGAAAGGCGGTCGCCACTATTGCCCTGGTAATGGGGGGCAAGTTTTTAAGTAAGCCGTTGAATTCATCGAGAGAGATTATTCTGTCCCTGGCGTTCGCGTTGGCCTTGAGTAGTCTCTTCACCCGCCTGAACACCTTCACCGTTTCACCGCTCACCATGTCATTGTCGAAGGCCTTGTAGATCATCGTTCTTGCGGCGCCGATTTCATAATCGACATAAGCGTCTGAATAGCCGGCGGCCTTCCGTTTGGCCTGGTAGTTCTCCAGGTCCACCGCTTTCAATTGGCTGATTACACGACTCCCGAATACCGCATTGAAGCTGGTGAGATTGACTTTCACGGTGGGGAAGTATGCTTTGGCTTTGAGCTTTTCAAGGTCCAAATACCAATTGGCGAGCTGCTGGAAAGTCATGCGCTCTTCGGGGATCTTCTGTAGGATTCGCGGGTTCTCGTATCTTTGCGCCCGGCGCTTGCCCTCTGCTGTCTTGGCCTCTTCGATAGAAAAGCCCACAGCTTCGCGGCGCTGTTTTGCGGTCCCTGGAATGATATAATTTACCCAGTACCGAACTTTTTGAGCGCGCTTTGCTTTGATCAGGTCCTCGCCGCAAGAGCATTGACGATTCTTTACCGCCTGTTTCTTGTGGCACAAGGGACATTCCGCCAAAACTCCCATAAAAGCCCCTCACTTTCTCCCTGGAGAATTCCCCAGGCAGCCGGGCAGGGTCCCCGGTTTTCCGCCGCGCATGCGTAGCCTGGGGGAGGATGCGTCCTCTATTTCATCGAGCTCCCGACCTTGCGCTTTCCAAATGAACAAATCCTATCTGAGTATGCCATCCGAATCTGACACGGCACCTTCCGGCCTTGCTCCGAAAGGTGGTTCCTCAAAGTAACCTGGTAAGCCCTGAACAGTGCCTCCACGTCCGTATGCACCACTTTCCCGGTTGCCTTCCTCGAATTGCATGCCTGGCAGACCAGCCAGGTTTTATCAAGGCTGTTCTCGTGGCGGTTGACGAAATGCTCCTGGTGGCAAACTGGAAGGGGAAGCCCGCTCTCTGAGATTATCCGAGTCTCCCGGCAGAGCGGGCATTTCCCTTCGTATCTGTGGAGGATGCAATCGGCGTGAGCGCGCCTGGTTGCCCCGGGTCGACTCCTTTACAGCCCCTTTCCGCACCGAGCGCAGGTATAACCCGAGTCCTCCGCATCATCTCGAGAAATGGCGACAAGTTTGCTGTCTTTATCCGACGTCTGGGCCTTTTCCTCGTTGGTCAAACAGTCGAGGCAAATGGGGTTCTTATAGTTGGCATCCATGGCCCCAACCAAAGTCATGTCTGGATCGGGAAGGCTTTCAATGAATTCCTCGATCATTTCCGAATTTTCCCTGAATGCCTTTTCCAATTTTCGGACGTACTTGTAATCGGGAAGGTAATCCTGCGCAGTGTCCAAAAGGTCATGTTTGGAAATCCGACTTGCAGACCTGTGTCCGGTCGAGGAGGCAGAATCATCTTTTTTTTCTTTTCCCGGACAGCAGGTGTCCGCCTCCACGCCTCCTTTGCACCTGGTCAGACGGTCGGCCAAGGTCTTAAGTGCAGGAAATAGCCTCATAGAAGCCAGGTAACAGGCATCCGAGAGACCCGTGGCGCCGCCAAGATCAATAAGTCTGGATGCCTCCTCCAACAGCAATCCGGCTGAGACGACTTCACTCAGGGCCTCGAACTCAGCTTGACAAAGGAGATCCTTATCCCATAACTCTTTGAAGCTCGCCTGCATCATTGCCGCTCCCCCCCTTCTTCTCCGTTCGGTGCACTTTTGGGAGGGGGCTCTATTTGTGCGTCAAGAAAAGTGCCTCCTTCGATTTTCGGTTGCCTGTGGGCTGCATAGGTCGCCCAGGTTGTTCCTGCTTTTCCGGATATTTCCTTGAAGCTGCTCTCAACGTCTTGCCTCGCCTTATTCAGTAGGAGCGTGAAGAGATCGACAATCCTTAGTGCCACATACTCGTCTCTCGGGCGTTCGAGGGCCTCGTTGTCGACCAGCTCAATGAAACTTCGAAGAGGAAGCAGGGCATCTTCAACGATACCAAAATGGGTTTTTTGGTAAACCTCGACTTCTGCTCCGTCGGGCAGCGTAAAGGTTCGGCTTTCCATGTAATTACTCAGGGCTTTTTGCATGGTCTTCCTCCAAAAAAGAAGCGCGGAGAGTTTGACAAGGAGCTACTACGCCCCTGGCTGCCCTCACGGAACAGCCACTCTCCGCGCCTGGTTTTCGAAATAAAAATGGCCATAACGGTGGTCCTACCGGTAGTAGGGTTCTGTCAAGTTCATACTCTAATTTATTAGAGTTTACCCTGTCAAGTATTTTCTCTAATAAATTAGAGCAAGGAGGGGCCATGCTCATCAGTCGCGTGAAGTCGGTTATGGAGGAAAAGCGGTTCACTATAAAACAATTGGTGAAGGCCACTGGACTGGCCGAGGAGACTATCATGCGGGCAAGACGCGGCGGTGGTTTGGGGCAACTCGGGAGCTGTACCTTGCTCACGCTGGAAACCATTGCGCAGGCCCTCGGTGTGAAGGTTAAGGATTTATTCGATGAAATATAAAGACAGCTATCGTGGGCACTGACCCGAGATCGGTGCCCTCAAGCTCGATAGGTTCAAACCGGCTGCACTCGGAACAGATGAACCCCTCCCGTCTGTGCTTGATCGCCAGGTCCTGGCACCCTTTCGGGCTGCCAGATTACTTTGTGGGCGCATCTTTCGGAGTGGGATCGAAAAAACCGCACCAAAGAGTGACAATTTTTGTCACTTGGAGAAATGTTATCCGATTATGAAATATCGTTAAAACTGTCTCGGGATGCTTTCGAGTGCTGTCAACTTGGGCCGCATATCCCAAATGCCTTAAAGGGGACAACCGCCGTAGGTCCGCGTAGCTTTCCGCCAGGTGCGCACGCCAACCGGGCCAAGCGCATGATTTGCGCCCGCGCCGGGGATTTTCCGCAGCCCCTGACGCCGCAGGATGCCCCAGGATCAACGATCCCGTCCGAGCACGTATGTTTATCGTCCAAACAAAGCGGTTGCCCTTCATTCAAATATGAAACGATCATCCCGCGCGCCTTTTCCCAATCATCACAGACCATGAAGCGGTAACCTTGCTCCGTGACGCCGGCACCGAAAGCTGTCTGGTCTTTCGACGCTTTCCCGCCGGGCTTCTTCATCTCGATAAACAGCCCATGCCAGCCGCCGCGGGGAACTGGAAGCATCAGATCGGACACTCCGGGTTTCACTCCCTCCGCCTTGAGCTTCGCGGCGACAACCCTGTTTCGGTGACCGCCATTCGGGATAGCGAACATCAGGGACAGCTCGGGGTAGCGGCGGGCAGCAATGGCAGCCCACTCAAAAAGTGCGGCCTGGTGTTGATGCTCTGTGCCTGTCCTGGCGAATCTCTTTTGGTTCACTTTTTCCTCGATCGGAAAACTTCCCTCACCAGACCTTCAGCGCGCCGCGCCTGTTGGAGTAGGCCGGAGACGTCCGTTTCTTCCCTTTCAAAATTCTGACACTCTACGCACATCGACGCTTGAAGACCGTTCAGCAAAGCCTCATCCACGCACCTGCGGTAATGAGAGCAGAAGACCCGGCGAAACTTCAGGCTCTCAGGTCCAGCAATGTCGAGCTCGGGATCAATCACCCGTGCACGCCCTTTCTGATCCCTTGGTCTTCTTCGGCTTGTCATGTAGCCAGGCCTGTGCTTACAGGTCGAAGGGGTTTTGCTTCTCGCCGGCGCTTTCCGCGAAACCATCGAGGGCTATCATTCCTTTACCCCGTAGTTTGCCGGATCCAATTTCGAGCGGCTGCCGCGCATGAGCGCCGCAATGTCGGCATCTGACATGCCTTCCGATCTCAACTTATCGACCATCCCCTGCACTTCCGGACTTGGGACCGGCTTTTTTGTCCCCGGCGCGAGCTTGGGGACGGGCGGCGCGTAGGTGCCGGGGGAGGTCCCGGTTTTCACCTGGACGTCAAGCGGGGTCGGATAACTACCGAAACGTTCATCGATAAACCCCCCGACAGTTGCCCCCAGTCTGCCGGATATCATCCCGCCAACCTTCGCTGCCATGCCCGAACTTCGCATCCCGCGCGTCTTCGCGGTTGTTTCCGTGTCGCCCATGCGGTCAAGGTATTCAAGGAATTGCTCTTTCGCCATCGGTTGAATGATCGCCTCGGCTTCCGTCAGTATATCTTTGGGATCGGAGATCCCCTTCTTCTTCACCACGGCATCGAGCATTGTGACGAACACCGCGCGCTTTTCCCGCATAGCTTTGTCCGGAGCATCGCCTTCCTTCCCGAACTTGTTGTCAAACATCTTGAGCGCGTTGGTGAAGCCGCCGGACTTGCTGATATCCCGCGCGTCGACCAGCGTTTTTTTCATCTCTGTGGCATCGTCGGGGGAAAGGCCGTTCCCGATGTACTGCAATATCTCGTGAGGATCGTTCACCTGGCGCTGCCATATCCGGGCGGTCAGGTCCGCCTTGACCGCCGGAACGGTCTTGAACAGGTCCTCGCGGCGCTGCTTGCTCATGCGGATGAGTTCGGTCTTGGTCTTCGGCGTGGCGGCGGTCGCGACAACTTCCTGTTCGGTCATGATCCGGCCGGAAACGGCGGACTTCAGGAAATTATCCTCAATGGTACGGTCGTTTTGCTCTTCGAGCCGCTTGCGGTCGTGATCGAGTTTATCGGCATCCGCCTTAAACTTCGATTTCAGCCATACCAATTCATCCGGGGGCGTGTTCGGGAGCGACTCAGGAGTGTTTACGAATTCATAAGCGCCTTGCGGGTCCCCTTGGAAAGACCGGCTCAAGAGAGTGTAATTCCGTTCGACTCGCGCCTCCTTCGCCTTCTTTTCAGCCCGTTCGGACTCGGCCAAAGCTTCCCGCGATAAATGCTCGGACCTCGCATAAGCCGCAGATCTAAGCGACGCCTTCTGTGGGGCGCCAAGAAGCGAAAGGGGATACACACGGGGTTCGTTGGGGCCAGGGCTCGTCTCGATCTGCCGAATCACTTCGGAAGGGTTCCCAAGAATAAGATTGTGTCCGTAGGCCGAAAGCGCCTGATCACGGAAATGCTGCTTCAGTTTCTGGCCCTGCTCGTAGGTGAATATACCGGCCGCGATCCCTCCGTTTGCCTGTCCCTCGATACCGTGCAGGGCCTCGTGAACCGCGTCCGTGTTCGGGGCCGAGGCGGCCGCGTTCGTGAAATTCTGGAAGGCGGCGAGACTCCCGCCGGTCGCGCGGTCTTGTTGCTTTGCAAAAACATCGTTTGCGATCTGCTTTTCGTGATGCCCGTAAATGACGTTCCACTTGTTTTGAAACACCATTCCAGTCTCTGAGTTGGGCTGGATTCCACCAGCAAGCTCGGCCTTTATCTGGTTGGCCCTTTCCTGCCAATTGGCGCGGGCCGCTTCGGGATTGATTATGAAGTCGGGGGAAGAGATCATTTCATTGCGAAGATCGTTTAGCGCGACCTGGGCCTTTGAATCGAGGAGACCGGCATCGGCTACGGCCTGTTTGTGGGCCATTTGTTGGTCGAACTTGTTGCCGGTTTCAAACACCTTTTCCCCGGCCTTCGTTATCGCCTCCGTCACGGAGGTTCCCAGGGAAAGCGGTATCGCCGGGAGATCAACCGGGGCAATCCCGGCCTTCGGTTCGTATGTCGGTATCTGAGGCATGGTTTTTCCTTTCCGCGCCGATGGACACTAAACTGCCATCAGGCTCAATTCGGCCAGGCTGATAAATTGCTTTGCGATCTCTTCCAACTGCGGGCGAAGGTCATGTCCCTCCGGAACAATCTGCGACAGCTCTTCCCACTCGGCCAACACCTCACGCGGAAGAGCCACGTACTGTTTTACACACTCTCCATACACCGCCCACTTCTCCCGCCCAGCTTCGAACTCGCGTCTGCTTTTGAGGTTGTGCTGATAGATCAACTCCATCGTTTCATCAGAAGAGGGCAGATCCAAGAGCCTGTCCTGTTCATCAAAATAATCTTGAAACCTTTCGGCAGCCGCCGCGACCCAGGGCCGCTCCTCAATAAGAAAGGCCTGAAGCTTATCCAGCCGCACCACCTTTTCTCTAAACGCGTCGATTCTTTCAGCGGTCGAACGATTCATAAACGGCATCTCCTTGTGAAAGCGGCTCGGGACCGTCTGAGAAATTCCCCTTTTTGGTGCCATCCTCCAGCAATCCCGAATCCGCTTCCACACGATCACCAGGTCATAAAGATTTCAGAGGCCGATTTCCGAGAGCGGAAAGGCGCCGGGGTATCACAGTTTTATCCCGCGCGCCCAAGCCATCCGATCTAACCCGGCCTCCACCTTGTCCATTTCGGAATTAAAGTGGGCAACCCGCCCGTCTACCGCCTCTTTTTCCCGCTTTTCCTGGAGGGCTGCCAGTCCGGGCGAGTTCGGAAAATCCAGTTGCGGCATATCGCTTTTTGGCCGGCTTTGCGTCCGATTGGGGAGAGACGGGAAGCCCTCCGGATCATGCATCGACCAAAAATATATCCTGTCATCCTTTGCCATTTTTCAACTCCTTTGGCCGGGCCGATTTAGTGGTTGTGGACCGCAACCCAGAGGGGCCAACTCTTTATCCCGATTCCTCGTTTCGCCAGATGCTCATCCGAAATTTCGATTTCCTCGATCCGAGGATTTGAAATACGGGCGTAAGGGCCTTTCATGCCGTACTCGTGGCGCATCGCCACCGTAAACTCTGCTGCCGCCTTCAGCGTCTCGTTGAGCTCCAATCCTGCCATGAAGTATTCTTCCCTCAAGCGCCCCAACTTGCCGTAAATGATTTCCCTGACCGCCGAATGATAGTTCTCGATCACCTTTTTGCCTTCAGTGCAGATGTTTTGCCTGAGGGCCTCAAGCTGCGTCGCGTATTTGACCCTCCATTCCGAGAGGATGCGGACGTGATCGGCTCGCATGTCCCGCGTTGTCGCAAGTTTTCGGGCCCTCTCTTCCATCTTTTCGGCCTCGGCCAACTGATTCGCGAAAAGGTACTTGGCTTTCTGATCTCGCAACTGCGCGATCTCCGCCTTCACGGCATCGAGTTTGCCCTGGGCGTCTGCCAGCAAGTCGACCTGCTCTTGCACGAAAGCATCGAGATCGTGCACGGCATCGAGATACGCGGTTGTGATACGATCATCTTGGATAACCTCGACTTTGGGTCTGTCGGGCGCACATTGTCCACCGATGGCAATAAATCGGCGCTTCAGATCCACCATTGCCGCGTTGAAATCCTCGATGCTCATTTCGGAGCTTCTCGCTTTCAAGGCATCCAAATCCCGTGAAATAGCCTCCTTGCTGTCGCTGGATTCCTCGCCGGTCAAGCTTGCCACTGCCGCATTTTGCTTCGACATGATCAAGATCCCTTTCTTTGCCGTCCCGGTCGAGCCGGGCCCCGGTCGGTTATAGATTTTTGCCGGTAATTTCCTCGCATATCTCCGCAATCGCCTTACAGGAATCGGGACTGACTACCTGGAAGGCGCTGAGAGCCGCCCGCTCGTTTAAAAAAGCCCGCTTGATTTCCTCATTTTGGGCCGCGTCGATCTCCCCGGCCGTCAGGAGTTCTTTGTATGCCCGAAAAAGTTCCCGCAACAGTGGGGCGCCATGAATGTTTTTCTCGGGCTGCAGCCGTGGCTCGATCATACTCAGCCGGTAAAGTAGTCTCTGGCTCATCTTCCATCCTTTTTATCGCCGTCCAAATGCCGCAAAGCTTCCTCGTGGGTGAATATTCCTCCCTTGACCGCGAGTTCCCGGGCGTAAGATACGATTCGATCTTCCGTCCATGGCTCCTCATCCAGGGCCGACATTTCCTCCGCATACTTTCGGCACTTGCGCGGCTCAATTCTGAGCAATTCTTCAATGCGACCGAGCCTACGAGAATTATTTTTCATGCTTGCCCCAGGTCCCCAAAGGGTCAGTTTGCGAAATTGCGCAAGTTGAAGTTTCGGCCATTCCGGCTTTCTCCGGAATGAAGATTTTCATCCCTCAAGCGGCGACAACGGCCGCCTCACCGTCATCAAGAGTCATTCCAGAAGCTTCCTTTTGCTCTCGATGAGCGGCAACTTCCCCTTTCGGTATTTGCACCAGGTCTCGTAGCGCACCCCGAAAATCCGCGAGGTATTCACCGGCCCGCCGAGGCGGCTTTCCAATTCTCTGAAATCCGACTCGCTAAAATCTATGGCCTTGTGTCTATAGTTTTTCACGGCTCACAATCCGTAGCGTCAAGATCACCATAGACCCGAGACAACTTTTCCGTAAGGCGTGGCGAAAGTTCGACGTGGCCGGCCTTGTGGGGAAGCCTCGCAAATCTTTTCGCTTCTTCCAAGATCTCTGTCGCGGTTGGGGTTCTTGGGTACAGGGTGCAATCAAGGACGATCCGCGCAAACCCCACAGCCGCGCCAAAACTGATTCTCGGCTCCTTTTTCGGGGAAAGGGTTCTCTCGATATTTTGCAGCCTGGTCTTAAACGGCTTGGCCATTTACATTTCCTCTCCGCATCCGGTTTTTGTCCAGGGGGTCTGCGGCCGCATGGCCCGCCGGCGAAATTCACTCCGAGCGCCCCACGGCCTCGATTTCATCATTCCTCGCAGTTGAGCCGGCTCTCGATGGCGCTGATCCGGTTCTCGATATCCGAGTCTTTAATGGCCCCTACCAGAATATTGGCGATGTACGCCAAGCGCCCGGCAAGCTTGGGGTCAAGGTCCTCGCCGTTCCTCTCCTCAAGCCTGTTTATGAGGTTTGCGAGGTATCGCCTGACGTCCGCTATCGTTTTGAGCCTTTTAGCCATGCCCCCCACCATAATTCTTTGCCCGCCCACGCCTCAGGGCGAATTTCGATACAAAAACCCGCATAAATCCGCCGTTTTCACTGCAAAAAGCGCCAAGTCCATTTCCACTTCCGCCATTTCACCAGGTCCCTTCTCGTTGAGGTTTTCGATTCTGCCCAACCCTTATGCCCGGAAGGATAAAGGCTCGAATCGCGTGTATTTGCCGATGTAGGCCAACTCGACATGACCGATTGGCCCATTTCGCTGCTTGCCGATGATGACTTCCCCTATCCCGCTATTCTTTGAATCACGGTTGTAAACTTCGTCTCGGTAGATGAACATTATCACGTCCGCGTCCTGTTCAATCGCCCCCGATTCACGGAGGTCCGAGAGCTGCGGCCGCTTTTCCTGCCGTTCCTCGACCTTGCGGTTTAGCTGGGAGAGGGCGACTACCGGAATATCGAGCTCTTTTGCCAGGCCTTTGAGAGACCGCGAAATTTCCGATATCTCCTGTTCCCGGCGCTCACGCTCCCCATAAGGCCCGCGCATCAACTGCAAGTAGTCAACGATTAGAAGGGACAGGCCGGCGTCCGCCATCATCCGGCGGGCTTTCGCCCTGAGTTCCAAAGGGGTGATCGATGGAGTGTCGTCAAAGAGAATCGGAAGCTCCGCGATCGCGGGCATAAAGGAAACGAGTTTGGCGTAGTCAGCCTTTGAAGCCTGCCCCGTCACAGCCGCATGGAGATCGACGCGCGCCTCCATGCAGAGCAGCCGAAAACCCAATTGGTTCTTTGACATTTCGAGTGAGAAGAAGCCGACAGGCACATCTTTTGCCGCCGCGTTTCTGGCGATACACAGGGCAAGGGCGCTTTTCCCCATGCTCGGGCGGCCGGCGATGATGATGAGGTCCGATTTTTGAAAGCCGCCGGTCATCTTGTCCAGGTCATAGTAGCCACTGGTGACCCCGGTTATCTTCGAACCGCGCGCCAGGTCCTCGATGATCGGAAGGGTTTCACGAACAACTTCGGCCGCCGATGAGAATCGGCCTTTCATGGTCCGTCCGGTGATCCGAAAAATAAGCGACTCGCTTTCCTCAAGAATCGATTGTACCGCTTCGCCCCGCCTCGACAGGCATTTCGAGGCAATCCCCTGGGCGCCGACCATCAGCGCGCGGAGCTGGTGCAGTTCGGCGATGATGGTTGCGTAGGCGGGTGCGTTTTCCCCGCTTCCCATGGTATCCACCAGACCGGCCAGGTACGAGATGCCCCCGATTTCCTCCACGATCCCTTCCCGAGCCGCAGCGTCGCCAACGGTTACAATGTCCACGGGGGTCCCGCGATTGAAAAGGTCCCTGATCACCTGGAAAATTTTCTGGTGGGCCTGACGGTAAAATTCATCCCCTCGAAGAATCTCGATCACCTCGGGTAATGTGGAATTATCGAGCAGGATCCCGCCAAGAAGGCTCTGCTCGGCACAAACGTCATTGGGCGGGATTAACTGATCGTTCATGCGTTTGCCCCTTTGACGGTTTGACAATCATGCCAGAAATCGGCCGCGGCCGCGTTGAGGGCGCCTTCCGGAAAATTCCCGTGCGCAGGCGATTTGCCCAACAGCTCGTCACGCCATTTCCGCCGCTCTGCTTCCGGCAAGGTACTGAACTTGACACGGTGCTCCATGTCCTCAAGTCGGTCGACCTGTGGTTGTGCCGCCGGCTGCGCTCCGTTGCCTTTCCGGGTTTGCGGTTTCATATCCCGAATGATCCCGCGAAGGTATTCCTCCTTCTTTCCCTCAAGATGATACTCCTTGGCCAAGTAGATCCTGATGGCTTCCACAACCTTCCACACCTCGAACTGCGCCCAGTAGTTCAACTCTGCAAGGCGGATCCCATGACTTAGCTTTCCAGACCTCCTTGTGCTCCCTAAGGCCTTGAAGGCCTCGGCGATTATTTCTCTTTCAGGTTCGGAGTATCGGTAGAGGAGCTGTTCTTGGGTTTGCTCCGGGGGGAGAGGAGAAGGCCCGCCGTTCAAGTTTTTCGAACGCGGGACGGTCTTTTCTTTACCTTGTCTTTCTTTCTTTAAAGGGGTCCCAAGATTGGGACTATCTTCGTACCCATTATTAGGACTAGCTGTAGTCCTAATAATGGGACTAGTCCCTTTTTTGGGACTATGTAGCCATTCATCGTAATCCTTGTTGATCCAGATAGTTAGAGGTTTCCTAGTCCCATTATTGGTACTACCCAAGACCTTTTTCCGAAGCAGATTTTTGATCAACGGGATCACCTTCACCCTTGAAATTCCGGTGAGGCGGGACAGATGTCCGTAGGAAATAGCGGCCGCTCGCTTGTTGAAACCGTAGGTAAGCCGGGCAACAGCAAAAACCATCTGACACTCCTGGCCTGGTAAGCGAATGCGAGCAAAGGCCTCGAGGAGTTCGTTGGCAATTCTCGTGAACCCCAATTCCAGTTGCGGAGAGGCCATTTTTTAGCTGCGGCCCCCGCGGTCTCGGGTCTTTTCCCTATCGAATGGCGACTGCAACCAGGCCGGCCTCCCCCCGATCCGAACGAGGCGGCATAACCAATGCCAGATTCGCGGGTTCGTAATCCTCGCAAAACCATATTCGGCTGTGGCCTGCTGCTGATCGGTATCCGCGATGACATGAATTTGTACAACTCTTCCGGTAATCTCATTGAATTCAACTAAAACCCCAACCATCTGACACTCCTGGCCTGCCTCACGGCGGTCTTCTTGAGTTTTACTTGCGAGATCGCCCCGGTTTCCCCTCGGTGGCTCCGTTCTCGCCCGGGATCGGCTCTGTCGGCAAGCTGGCGGCGAACTTCTCCAGGTCTGTCAGGCGAAAAAGGGGCCGATTCCCCAGGTAGACCGGCTTCAGCCCAGGAAACCGGCCTGTGGATATCCCGTTTCGCAGGGTCTGCGTGGCCATCCCGAGGGCGGCCGCCGCATCTCCATAGTTGAGGAGGAGGGGCCTGATCTCAACCTTAGCAAACTTCGGCGCGGCCATTGGCGGCGGTCTCCCCTCCAGGCGGGATCAGTTCGTGGGCTGCACAGTTGAGAAGAACCGCCAGCCGTTGCAAGGCTTCCCCACCAAGATTCTCCTCCCCGCGCAAAATCCGATAAATGCTCGTCTCCGGGATTCGGGTGAGGCCGCTCAATTCCTCAATCGACCATCCAGACGCGGCAATCTTGTGGACGAGCGGGACCCGATAATCAACGTGTTTCATGATAGCCCTCCAAAGTGGAATGTTTGATACGACTGGAGGATACTCACGACCAGGGGGCAGGCAAAACCCGAATGTTTCTTCGAAAACACGAGTGAATTCACGGGTAAATTTCGGGAGGGCTATCGAGTGGTGTGGGTTTATCTTTTTTGTATTGTTTGCGGGAGGATGGTTTCAACAAGCGAGCGGCCGCTATGATATATTCCAATCTCTATTAGATCGAGAAGGGCAGCAAGAAAAACAGCAAAGTCGCCTCTAACTTCGTTCGCCTCCTTATCGAAATAGCCAGGACTGGCGACCTTGCCGGTTGCCTGCTCAAAAATATCTGCGATCTCCAGAATAAAACTCGAAAGAGTAGTATTTGATTTTGGTCCAGTGCTGGATTTAGGAAGGGACTCGGCGGCTGCCTTCCGCCAGAAATTGGCAATGTCGATATGCTCATAAATTCTAGATATTTGTGCCGGATCGCCGTTAATAAGTGACAAAATTTCGGTAGCCTCTATATCCTCAAGGGATCGTGCAAAAGCTTCGGCACTGTTTTTGAGATTTTCCATCAGGCCCCTTAGCTCGGGGATGGATGGAGGTTTCTGTGAAGCGTTCTTTACGCAAAAGTAATGCACGGCATTTTCGAACGCCTCCTGAAGTTTTGGCGACAAATTGATTCCAAACTTTGCGGGTATTCCGCAGGCCTTTTGACGCCTCTTGATGTCTTTCTGTGAAACAAGAACCGGCTCGGAGCCCCAGGATTCGGGTACACCTTTCCTTTTCCATACCAATTTCTGGTCCATATCCGCTCCCGCAGCGTCCCGGAAGATCTTGGGGGAAGGGTGCCCGGGAAGCACCCTTGTCGCCTGGCCGGACTATCCCCTCAAGCTCTGCAAAATCGGTTAACTCGCCCAGTCCAAACGCATGAATTGATCATGGTAGAAACTGTATGGGATGATCTGCTCGCGTTGAAGGCGGCCCACAACGATACCCGGAGCGATGCCAAGTTCAGAAGCAAAGCGCGAAACCGTTTCCCGTGAGGGTGCTCCGTCCTTGATCAGGGCTCGGTAAGATAGAGCCGGTATGAGGAAGTTGGCCGCGAAAGAATTCGCCTCGTTTTCTTTTACGTCTTGGCTGTCCTCTTGATTATTGATGAAAATATCTCGCTTGCCATGCAAAAGGATGTGTGCGGCCTCGTGGAAGAAAGAGAACCAAAACTGATCATTTCGCTTATATAAGAGGCTGAGTTGGATCATTGCTTTCTGAGGAGACAACCATCGTGTTGCGGCGCTGATTCGAATTTTCGGTAACTCCGGGACAAGAACCACGGCAACGCCGGCCGCAGCGGCCAACTCCACCATCTTGGGATGGAATACATCCGGAGATTCGGCTGTAAGCCCCCGGATCGTGCTGAGCGCTTTTTTGAATTTAGCCTGATCGTATGCTGTACAGTGGAGTTCTCTTGCGTTAATTTCCCCTCTCCGGAGCCAAGCAATCACTGCGGGTAAGTCACTCTCGTAAGCTTTGGACTTCCGGAATACGACCTGACCAGTGTAAGCCTTAACGTACCGGTCCCATTGATCGGGGGAACTTATCTGAAAGAACTTCAGGACCTCTCTGAGTTGCTGGATTTTATCTTTAAATTCCTTAATCCAGCCTAGTTTGACCATGGCGCGAACCGGGATCAGATCGAGCCATTTTAGGTGTTTCTCGAGCCTTTCTTGCTCATCCTTCCTCGCAAGATATTCCCGGTATTGGCTCTCTCGACTGTTCCAGAACCCAGCGGGGACACCCAAGACGTTCTCCAGTTCCAGGGCGATTTTCGGTGTGATGGGAGCTTTCCCCTTGATGATCTCATTGATTGTTTTTTTTGCCCTCCCAGTCCGATCTGCCAAGTCAGCTTGAGACATTCCGCGATCTTCAAGGATTTCGCTCAGGGTCTCTCCGGGAGGGGAAACGTAGTCGGGAGCATATTGGTTCAGGGTTGCTCTACTCATGGGTGTCCTCCACGCCGAGAATTTCTATTGCGGTTACCCGAGTCCAGTCAAGGCCGCCATCTGCCTTGGTCGGGATTGGGTCATGTGCCGCCTTGAAGATGAGTCTATAAGGTCCGTCCAAATCGAGCGACAACTGTCCTTTTCTGTTCCCCTTCAATTCATGGCAATGTCGATAGATGCGGCCAACATCCCGTAGATTTACCGCTGCCTTCAGGTCATCAAGCCTTCTGCGGATCAGGTTGCCTCGTTGCGGCCCATACCGCTGGAGTAAAAGTCCCTGCTGGTTACATTCTTTCGCGAACTTCTTGCTCTTGAATATGATATCCATTGTCGGCCTCGTTGGCCAGTATCATTAACGTAAAAGGTTAATCAAAGCAAGGAAATTCGCACTGAAAATCTGTGAACTTGGTCAATACTTGGTCAAGAGTTGCCTTACAATATACCCAGGTATAACGAGGTATAGTTTTTTATTTAATTTCCTCCAAACCCCCTCCCACAAAAGGTTTGATAGCCTACCCACCCATACCAATTTATACCGGAATCCGACATCTTTTAGATACACCTTCTAACCCCTTCTAACCCCTGCCCGCCTGAAATCGGCGGCAAATTGATTAGCAATGCAAAAAGGCCCACGCCGGAAACGGCGCGGGCCTTTTTGCATGCATCATGCGAGCGTCGGGTCCTCTGCCTCAATGCTGTTACTTTAAGGCCAATGGGGCGACTCAGAGACGTTGGGCAGGTTGGAAGGGGCTGTTGCCCAAATGCAGAATTTGCGACAGGTGTGGCCAAAACAGGGCGGAGGTCTCCCCTCCCTTGGCGGGAGGGGCTGGGGGAGGGGGTCGTAAGTACTTGAAAATTCAACACCCTCCCCTAACCCCTCCCATCGCGGGGAGGGGG
>JBAQYM010000206.1:0-14433 GCA_049300095.1 Syntrophobacteraceae bacterium | reverse complement strand
GAGTGAGGTCGGGCGGACCCTGGCCCTCCCGCACCGTCCGGGATGTAGGGGAAAAAGGTCCTCCGCTCTCCGTTCACTGTTCACCCTTCACCGCTCACTGAATGAAAGGAATAATCCGTGCCTTACTGCACCATAGACGACATCAGGAACCAGCTCGAAGAGGTCCGGCTCGTCCAGCTCACGGACGACGAGGGGACGGGGGCCGTGGTCGAGGCCAGGGTGGACCGGGCGATAGGCGATGCGGACGAGGAGATAAACGGGTACCTGGGCGCGCGGATCGCCGTCCCGGTCTCTCCCGTCCCGGAATCGCTCCGCAGGCTTTCGGCGGACCTGGCGATCTACAACCTTTTCTCGCGCAGGGAAAAGGTGCCGGAGCATCGGATCGAGAGGTATCGCAACGCGGTGCGGTTTCTCGAACAGGTGGCCCTCGGGAAAATCTCGCTGGGGCATGGCGACCCCGAGGGAAACCCTCTCGAACCCGATGCTCCGGCGACCGCCGGTGATAACCCGCAACGCGCCTTCTCGCGCTCAAGCCTCACAGGTTTTTGACCATGCCGACGGCATCCCAAATAGAACAGGCGATCATCGGGCGGCTCGCGGGCGAGCTCCCTTACATTCGGACCCTCGGGTCGATATCCGAGTTCCTGAGCCGGGACATCGGGGTGATCGAGGAAATCGCGCCCCTTTGTCCCGCCGCCTACGTCATCTACGGCCGGGGGAAATTCTCGCAGAAGATGTCGGGCTGGCAGGACCGTGAAATGGTGTTCGGAGTCATCGTCGTCGTGCGAAACCTCAGGGGCGATTCCGCGGTGAGGCACGGCGCGGGCGACGAAAAGGGGATCTACGAGGTGCTCGAAGACGTGCGCGCGGCCCTGTCCAACCAATCCTGCGGCGTGGATATGGACCCGCTCGCGCCCCTTTCCGAGGAAGCGGTGGCCGGCGGCAGGGACTTCGCCGTCTATGAAATCCTTTTCACCACGCGATGCCGGTTCGCGCTTTAGCGGGGATGGCGCACAGTCTCGTTGGGTGAAATTGCAGGTTGGGTGAAGCGATAGCGAAACCCAACATTTTCCCGGATGCGGACCGCAACCGTTGGGTTTCGCTATCGCTTCACCCAACCCACATCCTCAACCGGAGCGCATTCGCGCCACTCGCATCTTGCCTGGCGCGGCGATCCGAAACCCATCACGAGGAAGAACAATGCTCACAAGAAACACGGTAGTGCTCGCAAAAATCGAGGCCGCATACGGGACCGATCCCGTTCCGACGCCTTCGGCAAACGCCATCGCGGTCCGGGACCTGGAGATCAAGCCGGCGGGTGAAACGGTCGAGCGCAATATCATGCGCGGCACGCTTTCGCCGCTCCGGTTCGTCAGGGGGACAAAGAGCGTCGAGGTCGCGTTCAAGACCGAGATGAAAGGGACGGGAACGCGCGGAGCGCTTCCGAGCCGGGGATGGGAGGGGGTCCTGTTTCGGGCCTGCGGGATGGGGCAGACGATAAACGCGGGTGTCGACATCGTCTATGCCCCGGTCTCGACCGGCTTCGAGTCCTGCACCCTCTACGTCTATCGCGACGGCCTGTTCCACAAGGTGACCGGGTGCCGGGGCACGTTCAGGATCGGCGCCGAGGCGGGCAAGCCCGCCCTGGCCGAATGGAAGTTCAAGGGACTCTACCTCTCGCCCGCGGCCGCCTCTCCGGGCGCCCTTCAATTCAACGAGGCGCTCTCGCCGGTTGCGGCCGGGGCCGGGTTTACCATCGGGGGCTTCGGCCCCGTCGCGGAAAAATGCGAGGTGGACATCAACAATACGGTCGTGGAGCGAAAGAGCCTCATCGCGGCCGGCGGGGTCGCCGGGTTCGAGATCACGGGCCGAAGGCCGCAGGGGAGCTTCGATCCCGAGGCGGTCGCCGAATCCTCGCACCCCTTCTGGAGCAACTGGGAAAGCGCCTCGCCGCTCGCCCTCATTCTTCAGGTCGGGAGCGCCGACGGAAACAGGTTCTCGATCGAGGCCCCCGCCCTCCAGTACCGCGACATCGGCCCGGCGGACAGGGACGGCAGGGCCGTATACCAGGTGCCGTTCGCGCTCTCGATGAGCGCGGGCGATGATGAGCTGGCGGTGAGGTTTTCGTAAGGACCCAAGGAGAAGATATGCGCGACTTTGCGGCGGAGAGAAACATACTCGATATCCAGGACGGAATTACGGGCGAGGTGCACGAAATCCGGTACCGCATGCCCACCAACGAAGAAAGGGCGGCCTACCACAACGGGGTCTTCGAGCGGCGCGGGCAGAAGCTCAAAAGCCGGATTTTCGAGAACCGGCTCAAATTCGGCTCGCGCATCATAACCGGCTTTACCAGGGGGACGCTCGGGATAGACGGCAAAGCGTTCTCCTCGGACCCGAACGACCCGGATTATCGGCAGGACTGGAAGGACCTCCTGGTGCGCCATGCGGGGGACATCGTGGCAAGCGTTGCGGCAAGCGTGTTCGAGGCCACGGGAGCGGCGCGGGAGGCCGAGCCGGAAAGCCCTTTGGAGGAATAGCCCCGGAGAGCATCGACCTCGAGCGGGAGATCGGACTCCTGCTCTCGGCGGCATGCAATCCGGAGACGGCCGAGGGGTGCGACGGGAAGACGATCCGCAAGCTTTGCCGGACCTGCGAAAGGGACCCGGCGCGAAGAAAGCGGCCGAGTCCGTATGTGGCCTCGCTACTCGAAGTCCACCTGCTCCAGGAGGCGGGTTTCCGGTTTGAAAACGACTCGTTCGGCCTCCAGTTCTGGTTCGACCTGGGATTGTTGAAGCAAAGAATCAGGGCGGCGGCAAATTGTATCACTACCTGAAACACCGGCGGGATACACCTGGCGCAAAAAGTAACCGTTCACCGCGGAGACGCGGAGGACGCCGAGTGGGCGCGAAGTGGAACCGGATACGGGCTTTGATCGAATGAACCATGGCGGCCCGCGGCCTATGGATTTTTGACGCCCTTTGGATGTGCTTTCTCAGCGTCCTCTGCGCCTCCGCGGTGAACCATTACTAAGAAATAAGAAAACAACCGGAGAACGGGAATGGCGGAAAACAGGCGGCGGATCAATTTGCTGAACTCGGGGCAAAGGTCTTCGGACCGGGAATTCGAGAGGGCGGTCAAGGCGATGGAAGACCAGCTCCGGGTCCAAAACGAGATCGTATCGGCGGAGCGCGAGCGGCAGCTTGCCCTGGAAAAAACGCGCGAGCGCCAGGAACTCATCGGCAGGGAAGCCCAAAAGAGCCTCCAGACCCTTCGTTCGGAGGCCGCGGATTCAGGGTTTTCGGCTTCGATCGACCGGAACACTCGCGAGATGGCCGAGGCCGGGGCGGCTTTCGATGAAATGCGTTCGAGCGGTGAAAAATTCATTTCGTCCACCGGTTCGGGGCTGAAAAACCTTTTCGGTTCCATCCTCAAGGGGGAACTCACCTCGGCAAAAGACCTGTGGGGGGCCTTCTGCAACTTCCTCGCCGATTCGCTTTCAAAGGTCCTGTCCAAAATGGCCGCGTCCGGGTTCGAACAGATGCTGGGGGGCCTCTTCGGCTCGATTTCGGGCGGAGGGGGGTCAAGTCCCTTCGGCTTTCTTTCCGGAATATTCCACTCGGGCGGGGTGGCGGGCGAGGCCGAGGCTTACCGGATGCTTTCTCCGCTTGCATTCGCCGGGGCCCCCCGCCTCCACTCCGGCCTGGCCCCTGACGAGTTCCCGGCGATCCTCCAGCGCGGGGAGGCGGTTATCCCCAAGGGCAAGTGGTCCACGGGAGGCGGCCCCCAGGCGCTTAAGGTGGAAGTGAGGATCGACAACCAGTCGAGCGCGCCCCTAAAGCTCGAGCAAGGCCCCGTCGCCCGGAATATCGACAAGCTGGTGATCGGCATCGTTGCCAAGGACATCGACGAGTACGGGGTGCTCGGCAAAATGATCAAAAACCAGAGGCGGAGCTGATGACGGAGGACGGAAGACGGAAGACGGAAATCCAGCTCTCTCCTCTCCTCTATCCTGTTCTCCGTCCTCTGTCTTCTGTCATCTGTCCTCCGTCCTCCGTCCTCCGTTAACAGGTGAACGACATGCTCGAATTTCCGACACTGACCGATGAGCCGGACGTCGATTCCTGGGAAGAACAGAAGGCGTTCGACCCGACCATCCGGGCGAGGTCCGAGGGGGGCTACACGAAGACCCGGCCCAGGACCACGTGGATCCCGACGCAGTGGAAGTTCCGTTACGCATATCTTTCGGCCGCCGACAAGGCGGCGCTGCAGGCCTTCGAGAACAACGTGAGGGTTGGGGCCGACGCCTTTTCGTGGACCTGCCCGGCGGACGGCCAGGTGAAAACCGTCCGGTTCAAGGAGGCGATAAAGTTCACGCCCGCCGGGTCGAAGCTCAATTGGAAAGCGGACCTGGCCATCGAGGAAGCGGGTCCCGCCGTGCCGGCCTTCGCCTATGCCTGGACGGATTCGGGCGGATTTATCTGGAAAGACTCGAACGGGTTCAATTGGAGATAATCGATGGACTACAATTTCTACTGGAGACCCAACAAAGCGCAACTGGACGCCATAACCGGACTGGTCGAGGGGGACCGCGGCCTTGTCTTCGGCATTTCGGCGCCGGCGACTTTCTACGCATATCACTCCGACGCCTGGGTCGAGCTGGAAGTGGCCGGGACGGGCGCCGGTCTTGGCGCCAATACCTTCGCCGGCAAACAAACGATGATGACCCCGTCGGCCGGGCCCGCCGGATTCCGGCTCCCACACGGTTCGGTACCCACCAACCCCGTCAACGGTGACGTCTGGACCACAACGGAGGGTATTTTCGCGCAGATAAGCGGGGTTGTCATCGGGCCGCTCGGCACGGGCGGGGGCGGGGGCGGCGCCTGGGGGAGCATCACCGGGACGCTTTCGGACCAGATCGATTTGCGTATCCCTTTGACGAAGACGGCGGTCATCCCGGTGGTCCCATTCGATGCGCCCCTCGGGGCTGGCAATGGTCAAGCGGTATTTACCGTGCCCGCTGAACTTGATGGGGCAAATCTCGTCTCGGTCGGCGCTCACGTCTATACGGCAAGCTCGTCGGGCCTTCCCACGTTCAGGGTCCAACGCAAAAAGATCTCCAACGACGCTCTCGCCTACATGACCTCCACTCCGATCACGATTGACGTATCCGAGCGCGATTCCTCGACAGCCGCGACTCCTCCCGTCATCGACGCCGCCAATGACGACGTGCACGCGGGCGATGAAATCTGGATCGATGTAACGGTTTCCGGGACCGGGACCAAAGGCGGGGAAGTCCGGCTCGGCTTCCGCAAGCCGTAAGGAAGGGTTTTAGATATGGCAAACGACGAACTCGGGACCCTCATGTCCGATGATTTCGGGAGGGCAAGCCTCGGGGCCAATTATACGGTTGGCGGGACGAACCGCTTCAGCATGCAGTCGGGCGGCGCCTTTGACGGGATGCTCCTGGCCCAGGGCGCGGGGGCGCTCACCGATTACATCCGGTACAACCCCCATACGAGCGGCGTGGAGAAGTGGCTGGTTACGGCTGACATCTACCCGCAGGACAAGGGCGCCGAGACCTGGGGGGTGGGATTCGGGGCACAGTCAACCAATCCGTTCGACCATGCCGGTATGATGGCGTCTGCCGGGCTGTCCTCGGCGGCCAACGGCAGAATAGCCATTTTCACCCTTGACGGCACGCCGACTCAAGGTTGGGTGGAGAAGGCCGGATCGGCGGGCGGTTGCGGATTCAGCCCCGGAGACCATCTCCGGTTAACGTTTGAGCGGGACCGGTTTGCCTATTCGGCGACCTTGGAAAACATCACCACGCAAAGTTCAGTCTCGTGCCAGTGGGACGCGCCGCTCATCTTCCAGTGGAACCCGACAAACAACAGGCCCGAAAATGTCGGGCAGTACGCAATCTGGGCGATTGGCGGGTCGCAGATAGTGACGCACTGGGACGTTTACAGCGCGCACAAGCTCAAGCCCCAAATCATCGCTGTTGGAGATTCGATAACAAGCGGTTTCTACGGCATGGACGGCGGGCAAAGGTATGTGGACCTGGTGCTTACCAATCCGCGCCTGCGGTCCAGCGTCGTCGCCAGGGCGTCCAGCACAACGCAGCAAATACTCGATTACATGCCCGAGCTGGTGGCGCTGAGTCCAAAGTACCTCTTCCTCATGATCGCGGGAAACGACGTGCTCTACGGCGTTCCTTCCGGGACGTGGCAGGCCAATTATGCATCCATCGTGTCCCAACTCAAGGCTGCCGGAATAGTTCCGGTCCACCTGCTGCCCACTCCGAGGGGCACGACGGACCTTAGAGCTTTGAAGGATTGGATAATTGCCAATTACAGCGGCGTAGATACGGTGATCGATACTTGGACGCCTTTGCTTAGCGGCGCGTATGATCTCGCCGCCGCCTACGATCCCGGAGATCATGTACACCCGAATGCGGTGGGCCATGCGGCGATAGCGGGCGCTATCCAGGCTGAGGCCCCGTATCTCAACAGGATCGCGTTTCGGCCGGTCGTGATTTGATCGAGAAATCAGCGGAACTTAGCCAATGAAAACGCTTCCAACCGTACTCGTCCGCGAGAAGAACAAGCTCTATACGCCCGATCCCTGGCTGGTGCTCCTGGAGATAAGCCTCGCCTCGGGCACGAAGTTTCACTTTTGCTCGAATTCCAAGGACGTAACATTTGCCGGCCAGGTCTATATCGCCTTCCCCTTCTACCTGGAGCCCACGCGGCAGGCGAGCAAGGGCGAGATCCCAACCGTGTCGCTGAGGGTCTGCAACGTGACGCAGCTCATACACAGCTATCTCGAGGACCTGGGTGGGGCGGTCGGCGCGGAGGTGACCGTGAGGGTGGTGAGCGCCGCGCACCTCTCCGAAAACTACTCGGAACTGGAAATGGTCTTCTCGGTCCTTTCAACCGAGGCGGACGCGGAGTGGATAACCTTCTCACTGGGATCGGCCAGCCCGCTTCGCAAAAGGTTTCCGCAGCACCGCCACATCGCCCTCCACTGCAACTGGGAGTTCAGGGGCTTCGAGTGCGCCTACGCCGGCGCCGAAACCGAATGCGACCGGACATTCAAGAGGTGTGAACAGATCGGCAACACCGCCCGCTTCGGGGGCTACCCGGGCCTCAACCTCAAGGGATGGAGGATGGTGTAACGGATGACGGGTGACGGATGTTAGGTGACGGAGAACGGATATCGGATGACGGAGGACGGAGGATGGATGGTGGAGTAGAGAAAAAGCTTTCCGGGAGCGTTGCTCCGGTCTCGGACATCCGGTCTCCGACACCCGACATCCGATATCCGACATCGGTCATCCGATACGTTGACCTGCTCGGCAAGGAGTTCCGCTACGGCGCGAGGGGGCCGGACGCATACGACTGCTACGGCCTGATCATCGAGGTCCGGAAGCGCGCCGGCCTCTTCACGCCGGCCAACTACGCCTCGACCGATCTCCCGGAGGTGATGCACGATTCTATCGAGGACGCCAGGAAGGCGTTTCCCTTCGTCGAGCTTCCGGCCCCCGGTCCGTTTTGCCTCGTAACCTTCAAGCTCCACCCCCGGTACACGACCCATATCGGAATGGTCCTCGGCGACACGAACCGATTCATTCATATCCTGCCCAGGATGCGGGTGGGGATCGAGCGCCTGGATTCCCCGAGCTGGCGGCATCGTATAACCGGCTATTGGGAAATACGGACCGGGTTCACCGCCGGGGACGCAGCGCAGCCTTAGGGCCGCAACCAAAAGGTCAGAAGCATTCACCGCAGTGACTCATGTCCCGATGGGACACCCGGGGACACGGGAAAAAGGTCTTTTCTAGACAGAGGCGCAGAGAAAACAACGGAATATCCCGATATGCCTGCAAAATTTCAAGAATTTGCATGTCGGAAATGCAGAGGGCAAAGACGAGGATGAAAACAGAAAATGATGGGATCGTCATTCCGGCGGAAGCCCACTTAATCCGTCAACCAACAGAAGAGGCCGTGCCGGGAATCCGGAGGGGACTCCCCTCCCTTGGTGGGAGGGGCCGGGGGAGGGGGTCGAACGACTCGCGTAATTTCCTCTCGTCCGCCCGACGACACCCCCACCCGGCCTCCCCCATCGCAGGGGGAGGAGTCCCCTTGGGAACCAACCGGCAGTAGGCCGCTGTTTTCCGAACGACTGAGCATGTGGATGGCTAATTCGCCGCAACCGTCCACGACCCGATTCAGCGGGCATTTCTCCACTTGACGGCAATGGGCGGAGGCCGGAATCCAGGTGTTTTAAATATTAATTCAACAGCTTAAAACCGATATGCCTTAAATTCCAGCTTCCGTCGGAATGACGGCCCGGTCGCCCGTCCCGGGGTTTTCTTAACTGTTGTTTCTTCTCTGCGTTCTCCGCGCCCTCCGCGGTGAATGTTTCCGAGGTTTCCAATGCGAGACGACATATCCCTTTCCATCATCGAACACCCCTTCCGCCGCGATATGCGCGAGACGGTCCCGCTCCCGTTCATGGCGGGTGTGTCCCTTCGCAAGCTTCGCAACGAGCGTTTCTCCTCCGATGCGCCGGTTGTCATTTACCTCAACGGCGGCCTTGTCCCCGAAGGGAAGTGGGACGTCACCTTCCCGTCTCCGGGCGACTATGTGATGCTCACCGCCGCGTTGGCGGGAGGCGGGGACGGCATGAAGACAATTTTTCGCGTCGTGTTGATGATTGCCATAACGGCGGCGGCCATGTTCGTCGGGCAGGGCTGGCTGGGACTCGCGGGCTGGAAATTGATGGCGTTTGTGGGCGGCGTGGCCCTTGCCGGCGGGCTGATAGTAAACGCGCTGATCCCGCCCTCCCAGCCCCAGGTGGCGCGGGACTCGACGCTGGATTCCCAGGCCTATTCGTGGGCCCCGGGCAATACCGAGGGGCAGGGGGTCCCGGTCGCAAAGTGGTACGGCCTCCACAGGATATATGGGAATATCATCGGCTCCTACATCGAAAACCGTGGAAAGGACCAGGTTCAAAACGCGCTGGTCTGTCTCGGCCTCGGGCCGATAGACAGCCTCGCCAATTTCAAGCTCAACGATCAGCCCTGCCAGAACTTCAAGGAGGTCGAGATTCAAACCCGCTACGGGTTCCTCGACCAGGCCGCCCCGAGCAATTTCCAAAACACCAAGGTCGAATATCCCTCCTCGGTCGAGGTCATCCACGGCTCCCCCTACACCTACGTGACAGTCGGGACCGATTTCGACATGATCGAGGTCGATATCGCCTTTCCCCAGGGCCTCTGGCAGGCGGTCTCGGGGGATTCCAACCTCCATCCCTGGAGTGTCGAACTCCTGATCGAGGTGCGCAAGGTCGGCGCTCCCGCCTGGAAAGACATTACGGCCCGGCCGGGGGAGCCGTACCTGTATCCCAGGTTCGGCTACGACGAGGGCTGCAACCCGCCCAGGTGGTCGAAGGGCAAGTACGTGACCATTGACGGGACCAGTCTATGGTGGGACCACGAACCGGGAGCGGCGGACTATTCCGCCCACCATGAAGGCGAGGGCGCCGGGCGCGATCCGTCCCTCGCGTGGCACTGGCTCGGCCCCGTGCCGGAAGAGTACCGGTCCGGCGACGATTCGGCCGACTTCGTCGAGACGGCCGTCCAGAGCGAATCGGGCGAGCCGAGCGACCGGATCAAGTTCCGCGACTCGGTTTCGGTCCCCATCCGCCATACCTTCTCGTACGCGGCGCCCGATGACGAGAAGGGCCGCCACGAGGTCAGGATCACCCGCCTCACCACGAACCAGGACCTTGCCACCATAGGCGACAGGTCCTATTTCGCCGGGGTGCGCGAGGTCCTGTGCGACAAGCTCCAGTATCCCCGGCACGTCCTGGTCTCGATCAAGGCGAAGGCAAACGACCAGCTCTCGGGGTCTTTCCGGTTTTCGTGCACCGGCAAGATGGCCATCGTCCAGGTCTGGGACGGCCTGACTCACGCGGGCGCGCAGTTGATTCATACGGCGGGATCGAGCGCGACCGCCACAACCACCGGGGACGGCTTCGCGCAGCTCGCGGCCGGTGACGAAATAATCGCGGCGGGCATGCACAGGAGGATCGTCCAAAAGGTCGGCGCAAACGAGGTCGTCCTGCACGAGCCGGTTGACTGGGACAACTTCGGCCAGGGACAGCTCTTCCAGTGGAGACACTGGGCGCTCGAATGGTCCGACAACCCGGCGTGGGCGGCCTTCGACGTTTTCACCCAGCCCGTTATCGCGGGCGAGGGCGCCGAAGCCTCGCCCTTTGCCGTGGTGCGCTTCGACGGCCTCGATCCCGCCAGGATCGACCTGGTCAAGTTCAAGGAATGGGCCGACTACTGCGACGAGCTTGTCCCGGATGGTTTCGGAGGGACCGAGAAGCGGGTCACCTTTAACGGAGGTTTCGACTTCGATTCCTCGATGTGGGAGGCGGGCCTTCGGGTTTGCCAGGTGGGCCGCGCCGTGCCTGTCTGGAACGGCGTCCATCTCACCCTGGCGATCGACAAGCCCGCCGACCCGGTAAATCTTTATACGGTCGGAAATATCGAGGAGAGCCGGTTCAAGGAGATTTTTCTCCCCGTCGAGGAGCGGGCGACCCAGATCGAAATCGATTACACCAATCTCGATAACGACTACCAGCGGGACAAGCTGACGGTCTACAGGCCCGACGTCCCGGGCGGCGAATACCGGGCGAGCCTCGATCTTTTCGGCATAACGAAGCCCTCCGAGGCCTGGCGCGCCGGCATGTATCGCCTGAACTGCAACCGCTATATCCTCAGGTCCGCCGAAATCGACGTGGATATCGAGGCGCTGAACGCCCAGCTTGGAGACGTGGTCTATATCCAGCACGACGTCCCCCGGTGGGGATCGGGAGGGAGGATCGTTTCGGCCGCCCCCGGACTGGTGACGCTCGACAAGGAGGTCACCATCGAGGACGGCCTGTCCTACCAGCTCCTGCTGCGGCTTGCCGAGGACGTGGTCCATGAGCTCGAGGTGACCGACGGCCCCGGAACGCACCAGGTCCTGAGCGTTTCGCCCGCGTTCGATTCGAGCGCTGAATTCGACGCGGCCGGCCCCTACCAGGCGGGAAACAGGGTAAAATTCGCGGGCAGGATCTACGAGTGCATCCAGGAGACCAGCCCTCCCTCCCCGGCCCCGCCCGACGAAAACTACTGGCGGCTCACCTCCAACTGCCCCCTTCCCGAGCGGTTCGACGTGTACGCGTTCGGCCAGGTGGCCTCGATCGCCCGGCGGTTCCGGATAACCGACATCGCCAAAAGCCAGGACCAGAAAGTGACGCTCAGCCTCACCGAATACCGTCCGGAAATATACGAGTACGAAGAAGTCGAGCCCCCGGTAAACGATCGCGCCCAGGCCCGGCTCAAGCGCATGGAGCCCCGGGACGTGGTCCTTTCCCAGAATAAAATAATGGGGCCCGAGGGAAGGGTTTCGGGGGCGATATCGATTGCGTTTACCAGGTCGTCCAACGCGGCCTACAGGCACGTCGAGATCTGGTGCGCGCGCGAGTCCGGGGGCGGGCGCAACGGGTGGGAGTGGCTCTATTCCGGGGCGACCTCGGGGTCGAGCTTCGATATCGCCCCCGTCGAGTTCCAGCAAAGATACGCCGTGATCCTCATCCCGGTGGACGCCTCCGGCAACAAGCTCTACCACGGGCGGGCCACTCTCCACGACTTGTTCCTCCGGGGGCCGTCGAGGGCGGCGGACCTTCATTACGCCAACGTAAACGGGACCTCGCGGTTGCACACCTCGGGGGCGTCCGCCACCGTTACGACGGAAAACGGCGCGTTCGAGTTCGTGGGGGCGGGCAGCCGGATCGCGGCCAACCTCGAGATGCGGACCGTGGCGCAAAAGGTGGACAACAATACGCTCGTCGTGGATTCGGCAGTCGACTGGGACAACGGGGGGGCCGGCTGGCCCTTCACCTACGACGCGCGGATCGACGCCCTCATGCCCGCCGAGCGCGACTCGACCAAAGGCGCCGTGGTGGGCGGCAACCTGGTGAGAGAGGACGGGTCGACCGTCATAACCGAGGCCAATCTATGGGGGCCCGACCTTCCCGACTTCTCCCCGGAACAGGCCGGCCTTTTCCTCACGCACCTTTTCATGGGCTACCACGACGGCAACGCCTGGGCCGCCTACATCGGCAGCGACGGCAAGTTCCATTTCCGGGGGAACGCGGCGAACTATATTCATTGGGACGGGGAGGCGCTGACAATCAAGGGCGAGCTGGACGCCGACGACATCAAGGCCGGCACGATCCACGCCGACCGCATTTCGGCAAACTCGATCACCACCGGAAAGCTCGGAGAGGATTCCTGCACCGGCAAAGCCAAGGTTACCGACGACGAGGTCGAAATAGTGGACCAGTCGGACTGGGAGACCGTTCTGAGCCTTGTTCTCACGCTTGAGGTCGGGTCGTGGGTGCTGATACAGGCTTCGGTCGATTCCCATAACAGCACATCGGGCTACGCCCGGTACCGGCTTAGAAGAGGCGGCGCCGTCCTTAAAACCATACCCGTGGACAACGAGCAGGGTTTCCCGGACTGGCAGCCCATGCAAATCGTATTTCTCGACACCCCCGGGGCGAGCGGCTCCATCACATACGACATTCAGGCGATATGCGGCCCCGCTCCCAGAACGATGATCTACCACAATCTCTCGCTCGGCGCCATCGAGCTGAAAAGATAGTCCCGCGAAGCTCCGCCCGGCGGGCTCGCGGCTGAAGGCCGCTCCCGCCGGGCCGGTGGTCCATCCCCCCACTCCACGGTATCGGCCCCTCTCGGTGTACTCCGCCTCACGGAAAGGTTGGGAAAGAATCCCGGCTTGTGCTATATTGGCCCTCCGTTCCGATCTAACCAGGTCCGAAGATCAGTGGAGATATTAAAAACCGGCGCCCTTCCGGCATGTTGAGGGCCGGAAATCCGCGCCGTATGGCATTGGAGCGCATGTCGATGAAAATACGCAATCTCTTGATGCTGCCCGCCGTTGTCTCGATTTCATTCGTTTTCGCGTTCGGCGCCCTGGCCCAGCAGGACGATCAGAAGGTAAACGACAAGGTTCGCGAACTGCAGGAGCAGTGGAACCAGATAATGAAAAAGGAGTACAATCCCTCCGCCATCGAGCCGAAGACGAGCGGGGGGCCTTCATTTGGGTCCGAAAAGACCTGGATGAAGAGTTCTCAGAAGGCGAGCAAGAAGAAATCGAAACTCCGCTCGAAATCGTCGTCGAAAAAGAAACGCTCCAAGACCGCTCTGGCCGCAAAGAAGAGCAAGCACGGAACAAAAACCGCCAAGGGACGCACCGGGAAGAGCGTAAAAGCGTCGAAGGGCAAATCCTCCTCGAAGGGTAAACTGGCGGCCAGGGACGCCAAGGGACGCACCGGGAAGAGCGTGAAGGCGTCGAAGGGCAAATCCTCCTCGAAGGGTAAACTGGCGGCCAGGGACGCCAAGGGTGCGAAGAAGGCAAAAAAATCAAAAATTTCGAAGGCAAAGAAGGGCAAATCTTCCGAATCGGCAAAGAAGAAGGTAGGGAAGGCCAAAAAGAAGGATGCAAAGAAAGCCGAATCAAAAAAATCCAGTAAAATCAACAAGAAGAAAAAAAGTAATAAAAAATGAAATTGCCTCAATTCTGGTTTGTATATTTTTGAAATTGTACTTAAAATGATGCCCGAGTTTGACCCTTCTCTCAAAGGGGCGGTTTTCGAGGAGGAAAGGAGAGTCACGATATGAAGGGTAAGGTTCTTTTATTCATCACCGCGATTTTGTTTGGGGCGACAGTGGTGGCATCCCCGATCGTAACGACTGCTCAGGCAGCGGGGGACAAGGCTACTACCACGGAAGCGGCCAAGCCGGCTAAGAAGGCTAAAAAGGCAACCAAGAAAAAAGCAACCAAGAAAAAGGCCGACAAAAAGAAAGCAGACAAAAAGAAAAAAGCAACCAAGAAAAAAGCACCAAAAGCCGAAGAAAAAGCATAATTCGATCGAGCAGTTCTAACGCCTCTTTGAGAGACTCCAAAAAATCAGGGCTATTGTAAGGCAGTAAGGAAACCCGCCGCCGGTCCCAGGACCGAGGGCGGGTTTTTCGTTTTGGCGTGTGTCGGGATGGGCAGGCATGTTCCGGACGGGCGGGGCGGGCGGAAATCTTCCGGATGGTCCGGGCGAGGTGGGTATCGTACCAGGTTGCTTTCAAGGAGGTAAAGAACTGCTGCGTAAAATCCCCCCTGCCCCAGCATTGTCCGGTTAGGTTTTTGCAAGCGACATGCTTTTGTGCCCCAACGGGGCTAAATAACTCAGCCCAGGGTCAGTCTCGCGCTTCGCGGGACGCCACCCTGGGCTGGAATATGAAGCCCTTTCAGGGCTGGGCCACCGGTGCATGCAAGTTCCTAACCGGACACT
>JBAQYM010000205.1:0-85417 GCA_049300095.1 Syntrophobacteraceae bacterium | reverse complement strand
TCCGTAGGGGCGGGGTTGATCCCCGCCCGGACTGCCGGAGTCGAGAGCTTTTTCAACAATTCCTTATTCCGGCAACAGCCCCTGGAGCATGGGAACGAGAGTATGGATGCAACTCGGCGCTACCGGCATCGGCTGCCGCCTTCAAGGCAGATTGCTCTTGACGTCCACCGGCTCGTCTTCCTTGATGTGTTCGCCCTTGTCGCCCACGCCGGTGGCCACGCCCGCGTACTTGTAATAGTTGTAATCCTTGTCCTTCCCCTGATGGTCCACCAGGAGGTCTTCCTTCTCGTAGACAAAATCCAGGATGAGCTTTTTCGAAAATTCAAAGTCGGGCGTCAACTGGATCGCGGAGGTCGGGCAAGCTTCCTCGCACAGCCCGCAATAGATGCAGCGGGCGAAATTGATTCGAAACCACAGCGGGTACCGGCGCCCGTCGGGCCTTTCCGCCCCTTCCATCGAAATGCAGGTCACCGGGCAGACCGCCGAGCACAGGTAGCAGGAAACGCAGCGTTCCTCGCCGTCCGGGTCGCGCGTCAGGATAATCCTCGCGCGGCTGCGAGCGGGCAGTGTGCGCTTGAATTCGGGGTACTGCTCGGTAATGGGTTTGCGAAAGAGATGAATAAAGGTTGTCGCAAAACCCGAAGCCAGCGCCTTTACCGCATCCCAGGCCGATTCCATGAGTCCAGGTCTTCCTTCAAGTCAGTTTGTCGATCATGAACCCCACGCACGAAAATGCGGGGGACCCTTGGTTCGTCCGGTCCGGGCGGGGATCAACCCCGCCCCTACGAATATTCGGCAATGTAATTTCCCGGCGCGGATCCGACCGATATCACACCTCGATTGTAGGGGCGGGGTTGATCCCCGCCCGGTCGGCCGGATAGGGAAAGGATGGCCAACCCCGGCGCCTAAAAGCCCCAGGCCAGCCCGATCACCGCGGTTGCCAGGATGTTCACCAGGGCCACCGGGATCAGGACCTTCCAGCCCAGGGCCATCAGTTGATCGTACCTGAGCCGGGGGAGCGTGCCGCGCACCCAGATCATGAACAGCGAAACCAGCAAAATCTTTACCAGGAGCCATGCGACGGGGGGCAGAAACGGGCCGCGCCAGCCTCCGAGGAAGAGCACCGACACGATGCCCCCGAAAACCATCATGTGCACGTACTCGCCAAGAAAGAAGAGGCCGAAGCGCATGCCGCTGTATTCCGTGTGATATCCCGCGACCAGCTCGTTTTCGGCCTCCGGGAGGTCGAACGGGATGCGCTTGCTCTCCGCCATGGCGCTGATAACGAAGATAAGGAACGCAACGGGCTGCAACAGGACAAAGGGATACCTTTCCTGCGCCTGGACGATATCCACCATGCTGAAGGATCGGGCCATCATGATGACCGGGACAAGCGAGAGCCCAAGCGACAGCTCATAGCTTATCATCTGCGCTGCGCCGCGTATGCCGCCGAGCAGGCCGTACTTCGAGTTGGACGCCCAGCCGCCCAGCGCGACCCCGTACACGCCAAGGGACGACATGGCGAAAACGAACAGGAGGCCTATGTTGAGGTCCGTCACAACGAGCGGGACTTTCCTGCCCAAGATCGTCAGGTCCTCTCCGAAGGGCACGACCGCAAACATCAGGAAAGCCGTACTGGCCACAATCGCCGGGGCAATGAGAAAGAACGCCCGGTCCGCGCCGTCCGGCACGGTGTCTTCCTTGGTGAGCATTTTTACGACATCGGCTATCGGCTGGAGCAGGCCGAATTTCCCCGCCCGATTAGGCCCGTAGCGAATCTGGAGGCGCGCCAGGAATTTGCGCTCGACCCACACCAGGTAGGCCGCCATAAAGAGCAGAAATAGCAGCACTATCGTGAGCTTGGCGATTAAGATGAAAAATCCGGCCGTCCAGATCAGCATAGAGTTCCTTTGGTCCCTTTAGTTCTTTTTTCACCGCAGAGAACGCAGAGGGCGCGGAGGAAAAGACTGAGTAAGAAAACAGATATATTTCGGTTTATTCTGTCAGGTTTTCTCAATGTTGTTCTCAGCGTTCTCTGAGCCCTCCGCGGTGAAAAGTCTTTACCTGTCGATGTCCGGCAGGATGTAGTCCATCGAACCGAGGATCGCGATGAGGTCCGCTATGCTTTCACCGGCGGCCATGAGCGGGATCACCTGCACGTTGGCAAAACCCGGTCCGCGAATGCGCATGCGGTAGGCATAGCCGAGGCCGTCGCTCACCACGTAGTAGCCCTGCTCTCCCCTCGGGATCTCACAGGCCGCGTAAGCTTCCCCGCGCGGGATCTTGGGGCCGCCGGTAACGTTTATGAAGTGATGGATAAGGGTCTCGATGTCTTTGAGCATATCGGCGCGCTTCGGGATCACGTAGCGGTAATCGTCGGCGACATACCGGCCCGGAGGCATCCTCGCCGCCGCCTGCTCGATTATCCGGATGCTCTGGCGCATTTCCTCGACCCTCACCAGGTAGCGCGCGTAGCAATCGCCCCCCGTGGCCGTGGGGACCTCGAAGTCGAAGTTTTCGTAGCCGGAATAGGGGAATTTTTTGCGCAGGTCCCACTCCAAGCCGCAGGCGCGCAAATTCGGTCCGGTAACCCCCCAGTCCATGGCGTCTTCAAGCGTTATGCGCCCGATCCCCTCGGTCCTGGCAATGAAGATGGGGTTTTTGCGGATCAGGCTTTCGTATTCGCGGAGCCGGCGCGGGAAGATCGCGACCAGCGCGTCGACCGCCTCCTTCCAGCCCTCCGGCAGGTCGGCCGCCACCCCTCCGATTCGGAACCAGGACGGGTGCAGCCTGCCCCCGGTGATAAGTTCCACGATATCGAGGACCATCTCCCGTTCGGCGAAGGTGTAGAAATTGGGCGACATGGCCCCGAGGTCGTGCGCGTAGGTCGCGAACCAGACAAGGTGGTTGCTGAGCCGAAAAAGCTCGCTCAGCATCACCCGGATCACTTGGGCGCGTTCGGGGACCTTGATGTCCGCAAGGGTTTCCACCGCCATGACATAGGGGAGTTCGTTGGCGATCCCGGCGAGGTAGTCCACGCGGTCGGTGTAAGGGATAAACTGGTGCCAGGTCTGGCGCTCGCCGATTTTTTCCGCGGCCCGGTGGTGATAGCCGATTTCGAGGTCGAGTCCCGTTATCTGCTCGCCATCGAGCGAGGCGACGAAGCGGAGCAGGCCGTGAGTGCTTACGTGGTGCGGCCCGATGTTTAAAAGAAACTCGTGCTCGCCGCCGGGCTTTTTGCGGTCCAGGGCCATTATCTCCGCGGCGTCCAGGGGCTGCTCGGAGCGAGCGTCGGCGGTGGTGTACGGGGGCATCGCGGTTGCCCGCCCCGGATAGTCTTTTCTCAGGGGATGGCCTTCCCAGTTATGCGGCATCAGGATTCTTCGAAGGTTCGGGTGGCCTTCGAAGCGGATGCCGAACATGTCGAAGACCTCGCGCTCGTACCAGTTGGCCGAGGGCCAGATGCCGGTCACCGTGCGGGCCGCCGGGTCTTTTCCGCTAAGCCCCGTCTTGATGCGCACGCGGGTTGCGGCATCGAAGGAGAGCAGGTGATAGACCAGGGTGTAATCGGCACAGGGCCGCTTTGCCCTCTCGCCCTGGCCGCAGGCCGCGCCCACGTCGGTGACGGCCTCCGCGAAACCCCTGTTCCAGACCCGGTCCCTCCTGGCCGATTCATCGATGGCCGTAAGGTCGTCCAGCCGCCGGTATTTAGGCTCGGCCTCGGTCTTGAGAAAGCGCAGCACGTCCCCCAGGCTGCCCTCATCCACGTTAAAGGTCGCCATGTCCGAGGTGAGCGGCTCGGGACGCACCGCGTCTCCAAACCGGCCGGCCAGGACGGCGGCAAGCGACCTGTCGGGCTCCGAGATCTCGATCCGGCGGGCGGGAGGCGTCCACATCACATCCGAGCGGCTGCCCCAGTGCGCGGACGGCAGGACGGTGGCCGATGTTCCCCGTATCGTCACCCCTTCGTTTCCCGGACCGCGCGGGTCCCGCGATTTGGTGATCCCGTCGGTCAGGACCGGCCTTTCGGTCCCCTGCGAGCCTCCTGCGAGATGAAAGATCCTTCGCGCCGGTTTTTCGGTCGCGACGATTTTTTCCTGCAAGACGACAAGCCCCTGGAGAAGGGCTTCCGGGCGCGGCGGGCATCCCGGCACGTATACGTCCACGGGAATTATCTGGTCCACCCCCTGTACGACGCTGTAAACATCGTACATGCCGCCGCAATTCGAACACGACCCCATCGAGATGACCCACTTGGGCTCGGGCATCTGTTCGTAGAGGCGCAGGACGACCGGCGCGATTTTTTTGAACACCGTGCCGGAAACGATCAGGAGGTCTGCCTGTCTCGGGGAGGGACGCAGCACCTCGGCCCCGAAACGGGCCAGGTCGTAGCGCGCGGTAAACGCGGCCGCCTCTTCGACAAAGCAGCACGAAAGCCCGAAAAACATCGGCCACAGGCTGTATTTACGCGACCAGTTGACGACGGTATCCACGATGTCCAGGAAACGGTCGCCTACTTTCCCTTGTACGCCGCTCTCCAATCGAGTCCTCCGTGTTTCCAGATATAGAAGAGTCCCACGAGCAACAGGATGATGAAAAACGACATCTGCGCGAGACCCGGCCAGCCGACATCCTCATAGACGACGGCCCAGGAGAAAATGTACGCCGCCTCGACATCGAATATCAGGAAAAAAATGGCGACCAGGTAGAAAGGCACCGGGTAGCGGAAACGCGCCGTCCCGGTGGGGATGATGCCGCATTCGTAGGGCCTTGATTTTTCGGTGCTTTTTTTCTTTTCCCCGAGCCATGCGGCGAGGAATAGCTGGGATGCTATGAAGGCGACCACTATTAGAGAATAGATGACAAGACTGAATACCCCCGGCTCCCAGGGCGACATTGTCCCTGCATCAGGAATCGGTTGCATGAACCCTCCGCGATTGCCTCTTCATGATGACGTATCTAAATCCCGAGCGGCGCGGTGCTGGAGCCCCCGGGGTCCAGGCGCATCGATGCGGGGCTTCTTGCCTTGCGGAAACCATTGCCTGCCAATCTAAGGACGGTTGCGGCCGTGGTAAACGCCTGAAATGTCATTTGGACGTTCAAGCGGGGGAGGAAAATCATCCGGCCCCACTGACCGGGCCGTGATCGCAAGGTTTTCGCGCCCGTCCGCGGAGGAAGGCTATGTCCCGGCGGGATTTGCCGGGATGGTTTCCAAAAGAAATTTCCCTCCGTCTGTTTACGCGGAGCAATAAGTGAGTATCTATTATGAATGTATTAGAGCGCTGGGAGCAGCGGGTAAGGAGTGGAACATGGTGGTTCTGGATGAAGTAAAAGAGATCATCGGCCGCGCCGATCCGAATTTTCCACCGGACCGATACACCGAAATCGAAGCGGCCGCCGTCTTCGAGGAGGGTTGGCTGCCCATCGGGGAAGATCACTTCTATAACGAGGGCAAGCGGCTGGTTGCCGGACCGAGTGAGGGCGGTCGCACCAGAATCTTGGTTAGTCTTGCCGCAATAACGGACCCCCCCGCCCAGGATATTGCACTGGAGTGGGAAAGGCAGGCCGGCACGGGACCTTATCCGGCCGCGGATGCCGACCTGGCGCCGGAACAGCCGACCCCCTTCGCTGACAGGGGACGCCCATCGAGCGGAAAATGCGCGTGCGACAGTTGATCCCGTAAGGCGCCGCTCATCCTTTACGGCGTCCACCCGCGAGGAACGTAACCTTTAAGCCAGATACGGTTCACTTAAGCCGCACTCGATGGCGATCGTCGTGGGGCATGCCCGCCGGAGGCGCTCCAAGTGAACGGTACTGCCTTTAAGCCAATGACGCGCATGACGTCCGAGCCGGCGGACTCTCCGGTATTTGAAAAGCCGGTTTCCACCTGCCCGCGGGGGACCCCATGAGGAAGGATAAGTCAAGCAACGAAACGGCCACCCGGCTCGGAGCGCGGGTTTTCCTGCCGCTGGTCCTTTGCGCGGCCGTTCTTGTCCCCTCCGTTGCGGCGGCGGCCGATCCGGCCGACATCGTACGCCTGATCGAGCAAATGGAATCGAGTTATGCGCGGGTTAACGATTATCAGGCCGTTTTTCACAAACAGGAACGGGTGGGGGGGAAGTTGCTGCCGGAAGAGACGATCCTGCTGAAATTCCAAAAGCCGCTAAAAGTCTATATGAAATGGGTCGGTGAACCGCTCAAGGGGACGGAAGCCCTGTACGCGCAGGGGAAATACGACAACAAGCTCATCGCCCGCGGAGGCGGCATTCTCGGGGTGGTTACCCTGTCGCTTGACCCGAGGGGCTCGACCGCGATGAAAGGCAATCGCCATCCGATCACCGAGGTCGGTTTCGGCTTCATCATCGAGGAACTCAGGCGCAATCTGGACAGGGCCCTTCCGCGCGGGGAATGCCGGATCATTCGTATGGGCGAGGAGGCTGTTAATGGAAGACCCGCCACGGTTATCGAGGCCGGGTTTAATTCGCGCGAGGGCAGGAAGTACTACGCTTCCCGGATGGTTATGACCATCGATAAGGAGTGCCTGCTCCCCGTGGGCAACATGTTTTATGACGACAGGGACGTATTGGTCGAAAAGTATTCCTATACGGATGTGAAGCTCAACGTAGGATTCACGGTTATGGACTTTTCGCGGCAAAACGATAAATATGGATTTTGACGCGGGGGAAGTCCGGATGATCAGCATAATTATCCCGGCAAGGAACGAAGAGGCGCATCTCGGAAGGACGCTCTCGCATCTGAGGAAATGCGCCCCGGCTGATGCGGAAATAATCGTCGCCGAAGGAGGCAGCCAGGACCGCACCGCCGATGTTGCCCGGCGCTGGGCCACCGTTGTCCACGGGAGCGATTGCACCCGCGCGGCGCTGATGAATGCGGGAGCGCGGGCGGCCCGTGGCGATGTGTTTTTCTTCCTGCACGCCGATTCTTTCCCTCCGCCGGGTTTTTCGGGGATGATCCGCGAAGCCCTCTCAGCCCCGGAGGTGGTCGGCGGCGCGTTCGAGCAGCAGTTTATCGAGCCGGTATTCGGATTGAGGGTGGCCACGGCCGTCGACCGGTTACGGTATCGGTTGACGAAGAATTATTTCGGCGACCAGGGAATTTTCGTACGAAGAGATGCTTTCAAACGCGCCGGAGGATTTCCGAACAAGGCAATCCTGGAAGACGTAGCGTTCTGCATGTCGATGAGGCGCACAGGCCGCACGGTTTTGATCCGGAGACCTCTTCCGACCTCGGGCCGCAGGTTCCTGCGCGGCGGGATCGCCCGGACCTTTTTGTGGATTGCCGTACTGCTTCTGAGGCACAGGCTGGGGATCGACACAGAGCGCTATGCGGCGGCGTATCGAAAGGAAAACGAGCGGAGGAAGACACCCTTCGTGGACGTGGGAGTCTCGTAATGGAGCAGACCGTCTTCGTCACCGGGGCCACGGGATTCATCGGCCGTCACCTGGTCGTATCGCTTCTTGAGCGAGGCTGCCATGTTTTCGCCCTCGTGCGCGCGGGCCGGGGGCTGCCCGCCGCAAGGCGCCTGGCGCGAATACTCGAAATTACCCGCGGCATGCCGCTGTCTCCGGAAATGACTTCGAATCTCGAGGTCATCGAAGGTGACCTGGTCGCGCCATACCTTGGCCTGAATCGAGGCCTTCAACAGCGCCTGGCCGCCGAGATCGGACAAATCTTTCACTGCGGGGGCGATATCCGGTTCCAGCCCGAGGACCGGTCCGCCTATCGCGCGGTGCACCTGGATGGGCCGACAAACGTTCTTCGCGCCATGCACCGGGGTCGCGAGCTGAAGTTTCATCATATCAGCACGGCCTATGTCGCGGGGAGAAGGAGCGGAATCGCATACGAGGAAGAATTGGACCTGGGACAGACCTTCCGCAATCCCTATGAGCAAATAAAGCTCAAGGCCGAGCAGTGCATCCGGAAAGCCTGCCTGGACCTGGGGGTCCATCTGGCCGTCTTTCGCCCCAGCATCGTGGTCGCGGACCCGAACGCCCCGCTTTCGACCTGGTTCGATCCCATTTCGGCCCGCTTTGCGGACTTTGCCCGGCTCTGCCGCCTTTATCGAAGGCGACTTCGCGCCGGCCGGCGGCCGCTGAGGATTCGAGGCTCCGGGGAGTCGAGCCTCAATATCGTACCGGTCACCTATGTGGTGCGGGCGATGTTGGAGGCATCCGATAATGGTTGGCAAACCGCCGCAACGTATCACCTGGTCGATTCAACGCCTCCCAAAAACTGTGAGGTGATCCGGCAGGTCATGGACACCCTCGGGATTTCCGGACTCGAACCCTTCGAAGACCGCAGACTCCCGATGGCGGGGATGACGTTTTGGGAGCGGAAGTTGGACAATCTCCTGCGTCCTTACCGTGATTATCTCTTCGAGACGCCTGTCTTCGATGACAGCAACGCCAGACGGCTCCTCTCCGGCAAGGTGGAACCCCGCTCCGGCACGGCGCTCAGCCTTTTGGCCCGCGCCGCCGCGCACAACGGAGGCAACGGCGGGTAAATAAGCAAATGCCTGGTGATGACAGTCGCTTTTCATAAAACCGGGACCGAGATATGGCTCTTCAGTTGAACTTGGTTTAGGGACTTGTCAGGGGGCTTTGGGAAGAGCCGATCTGGCTTTGACCGAATCATTGATCAGCCTGTTGATGAGGGCGGTCCAACCCGTCTGGTGACTGGCCCCGAGGCCCATTCCGTTTTCACCGTGGAAGTACTCGTAGAAGAGCAGGTAATCTTTCCAGAACGGGTTTTGGGCAAATTCCACCGTTTCCCCATACCAGGGGGACCGGCCGTTCCGGCCGGGAATATAGATGGATGCAAGCCGCCTGGAAAGCTCCCCGGCCACCCGGTCGAGGTCCATCCACCGCCCCGAGCCCGTGGGGCACTCGACCTTCAGGGTATCGCCGTAGAAGTTATGGTAGCGCTCCAGGACCTCTATGAGCAGGTAGTTGACGGGAAACCAGATCGGTCCCCGCCGAGAGAGTCATGCCCCGCGTGCTGTGGTAGCAGCCGCCGATCTCATTGACCAGATCGGCTTTGGCGTTGGGCGGCCTCGTCCGGGCAAAGGCGCAGACCTCCAGACCCCTGGGCTTGAGCGCCATGGTCGCCAGGAGTCCTATCGCGCCGGCCCCGAGCACCGCCGCCCCGCGCGGTCGCCATATCCGCATGCGGCGCTGGATTTCATACGCCTGCGTTATTCCTTTTTCGATTACGCTGGTCGGTTCGAGGAGCACGGCGACATCTTTCAGGCCGGGAGGAACCCGCACGATGTATTCCGGCTCATCGACATAGTATTCCGCCAGGTAGCCGTGCAAAAGATTTATGCCCCGCTCACGGTACTCGTCATCGGTCGACATATCGTACATCCCGATGAGGTCGTAGATGGACTCGCCCGGGCGGCGCGCCTTCAAGCCTCACCGATCGGTTTCAACGAACCTGAGGAAATGCCAATTCCAGCCATCGAGGTCCACGTACAACCCCGGAGATTGCATCCGGTCCCCGTTCCGGTCGAATCGTTCATCGCTGAGCACGTCGACCAGGCCCCATTGCGCGCCGCCGATATCCTGCCACGGTATCCGGATCAATGCCTGAGACCTGTGATCGGACGCATTGACGGCAACGAGGCATTTCTCTTCCCCCGCGCGCCGGCGCCAGGCCAGGACATTGGTCCAGGACGCATTGTCGGGCCAACCCGATCGCTCGCACAGCGTCCACTCTCCATCCTTAAGGCAGTGTGATCCGGCCGCGGCCAACAGCTTGTGATAGAACGAACGAAGGGCTTTATCCGGTTCCTCCGGCGGACGGCGCCCCAGGGAAACAGGGACCCTTATCTTCCGCCCCTCGATCTGGCCGTCGTGGAAAAGCTTCCCTCCGGGCAAAGTGGCCACGATAAGGGCCGCCGCACGTTCCCTGAGGGGAGGAAAAACCGCGGCGGCCCTCGGCTCGTCATGATTTTCGATAAACCGAAGCAGCTTGTCCTGGTAGCCGGCATCCGCAAGCAGATGAAGCCTCACATCTTCGGCGGTCCCTGATGCGAGTCGATCATTGAGGCGTTTGTCGTAGCAGAAGAGGAGGCATCGGTGCGTGGCCGCGCCGTCAGTTTTAAAACCGCCCACCGACAGGTAATCGATTCCGACCATACGCACGCCCCGGTCGACCAGGTATTTGGCAGCCTCGCATGAGAGGCATACAAAATCCTCCGCGAAAGAATCGCTTCGCCACCACCCCATGGAGTTAACGGTCTTGAAAAGGACCCGCTCACCGCGTCGAATCTTGTGCGGGACCAGTTCATCGGGGTTTACGACTACGGTATTCTCGATTTCAATCACCCTGGCCCTCCCGATCGCAACCGACAGGGGCAGTTCCTCTATGCCTCTTCCGTGTTCGAGAAAATGGATGGGGGCATCCATGTGCGTCCCGGTATGAGCGCCCATGGATATTCTCGAGACGTTGGCGCTGTCCCCGCGCTCGATGTCCAGGGCCCTTTCGATCACTACGGGTGAATTATCCGGCCAATGCACCATTCCCGTCCTTATCGGCGCCGAAACATCGATCCACTCAGAATCCATAATGGAAACCCCTCCTGGTTTACCCGGCCGTGGCGGACTTGCCCTGGAACAAACGCCTTCAGATCTTGTATGATTACGCATCGGTCAGTGTCCCTGCGATGCCGGCCCTTCATCCGGGCCTGTTTCGCGGGATGCCGATGAGAATATGGTAATCATTTTTTGCCGCATTCAATCACAGGAGCAATCAGCGGAACCGGCAGGTGCTTGCGGAAGCGGCAGGTACTTGCGGAAGGGGCAGAACCTTGCGGAAACGGCTTAATATTCAGCTTGCCGGGAAACGGTAAGAAAATAGAGTGCAAGCATCCACTGGGACCTTTGTGGGAGAACCCGGAGTGCCGCTCTGCCGGTCCTCGCGGAAGTGCTCACACCGATTGTTGTGTTCCTCGCCGCATTCCGGTGCATGGGTTCGTTCCAGGAATTCGTGATGTCAACTGACCTTCAGCTTGCGGCAGGCATCCAGGCCTGGATTGCATATGCGGCGGCATGTCTTCTGAGATCGTGCGGCTCTGGTTCGATCCCCGCCGGCTTGCCCGCCTTCTTTACAACCAATCTCCACGCCGCATAAAAGATCGGAAATATCCTTTGACCGGATTTGATGCCTCTTTCCCTGATATGGGCATTTAGCTGATTTCTGTCGCTCGCATTCATATTGACCACTATCTTCAGCCACTTTTTGACTTGGCTTCATGAATTCACAAAAAATGCACTCGAGATCGCACCTGCTGCGTATTGCCTTTAGATTTCCCGCATGGTAAAAAAAATAGTTTTTGTCGGGGCGTAGCGCAGCCTGGTTAGCGCACCTGCCTTGGGAGCAGGGGGTCGGAGGTTCGAATCCTCTCGCCCCGATTGAGATTCTTAAGAATTACGGTATGTTGTGTTCGAGGTGGTCCGTTTTTGGTGGTCCGAAGGTGGTCCGCTAGGCGGGATCAATTCCGCTGCTTCTGCGTCTGCCTCGAAGCAGCATTTCTCACCCTTCCACTTCTTTTAGAACCTCGGGTCTCAATTGGGCAATTCTTATGAGTGTCCGAGCCGCGCCCGAAGGTTCGCGCCTGCCCTGTTCCCACTGTTCCAATGTGCGCCGAGAAACGCCTAACAGCGCGGCAAATCGCGCCTGGGAAAGCCCTGTCTTGAGCCTGGCCTTTGCTGCTGCGGTTTTTGGCTCTACTGTATAGCGTCGTCCGCCGCCAGACTTGATTTCGTCAACCGCTTCCAGCAACTCTTGCCCGATATCCCGTTCGGCTTCATTCTTTCGTTTCATCGAAAAACCTTTCCTTCAATGCTTTGAGGATGTGCGCCGGGATCGTGTCATGCTTTGCCTTCGCATACAGGGTCAATAGCCATAATTCGTTTGGCCGGTATCGAACGTAGTATATTATCCGAACCCCGCCCCGTTTTCCTCTTCCGGCTCTTTTCCATCTGAGTTTTCGAACACCGCCCGACCCTGGAATTAGGTCCCCGGCCTCAGGGTTGACGACAAGATAGGCCTGCAATGTGGCATACTCATCATCGTCGAGGTAGTTCGATACCTCGCGCTCAAAAATGCTGGACTCAATAAATGTAAACATAAATCCTTCTATACGTCAATGGCGTAGTTTCTCGACCCTGTTTTTTTCACGATGGTTTGCGGGCTTCTTAATTATCTCCGCTGCTTCCGCGCCTTCCCGAAGCTCTGCGAAATCTACTTCGAGGTAACGATTGAACGCTTCATTTGTCCGATCCCCGACGAGGCGCTTTACCTCATCCACCGTTTTTGATTTCCTCAGATGCCGGGCCGTGCTGTGGCGGGTCCCGCCGTATAACCCAACGCCTTCGATTTCGAGTTTTTCACAGGCTCTTTTCCACCACTTGCGAAGCAGCTTTTTCCCAAACGGTGAATTTGCCGGGTATCCTTTCATGCTTTTATCAAACCTGAAATAATGCATTTTGCCGAACCCCCTCGGCAAGGAGCGCATTAGTTCAAGGTCCTGTTGGGTAACCGGCGCATACTTCGGCATCTGAGTGTGCTCGATGGTCTTATGATCGTTTATCACGATCACGCCTTCCTTGAGGTCCACATCCTCTTCAAATACCTGAAAGATATCCCCCGGCCTCAGATTCACGTGAGTGGCAAGAATCTTTATAGCCAAGTAGATTCGAGGATTGCCGCAAGCAACGGCAGCCCTTTTGATTTCTTCCAGTATGCTTTGCTGGTCTGGCTTCGTTACTGTTTTCCGGTATCCCATCTTCACTTTGAACGTTGGGATCTCAGGAACTTGGGAAGAAGTGATAATCTTGCAGGAAACCAACCACCGGTAGAATGCGTGAAGGTTGGTCCTGATATTTAGCTTCGTTTTGGATGCTGATTCGAGGTCCCGGAAGAAATCCCGTATCTGAGAAAAGTTAACCTCTTTGACGTTTGTATTTCCGAAGGCCTCGATCATCTTTTGCATGTCGGCCCGTAGATGGACCCACGTTGCTTTTTTGAGGTCTTCGCTCTCCACGTCCTTTTTACGGTCCTCGATATATTTGCGGGCCATGTTAGCGAACCCGAGCGGGTGCGACGGTTCATAATCACGGCGGTCATACGTGCCCTTTCGGACCGCCCGCCGCATGGCCTCCAATTCCTGATGCGCAAGACGGTAGGCTGTCGTCGGTTCTTGATGGGAGAATCTTTTCTTGAAATCCTTGCCGAATTTGATGAAAAGCAGATGCGCCCTGAATTCCTTTTTATGCGTCGGACAGCAGACGCATTCAAGGTTTGCATCCGGTTTCATTCTCAGCCCGCATTTCGGGCATTTCTGCTCGGTATAGATGCCGCCAGCCATGCACATACCTCCCTCTGTCGTCCGGACAGGAGGCATTGTAGGGGATGCATGTGTTTTGAGGCAAGAATCCATTTCGAGCTAAATCACCTTCTTAATTCTCTTTGAGTTTCGAAGTATTCTTTTTTCCCACTTTGTTTTTACTTTTGGCTCTCTTTTCCCACTTAACCACTTAAAAAGCCCCTCGAACGATCCTCTCATTCCCACTGGAACAGTTATTCTATATAGATCAAGTTAAAGGGCCGAAGCGGCCCCCGGCGAAGCGCCGAAAAGCCCGCGTTTTTTTCCGCTCTGTACGTTCCACCGTTTCGCCCACCCTCCCGCCTTTCCATCCTTGCGCTGCTCAGCCTGAAATGCCGGACTTGCCCCATTGCCGCCAAGAGCCTCTAAGACCCCTATTCCTTTTGAAACTGGTAGCTCGCCGGAATAGGGGTCTAAGAGGCTCTAAGCGTCAACGGGGTCCCCCGCTCGGCATTTCCGGCTTCCGCTGCTCAGGATTCCAAGGCATCCGGGAGGGCTACACTTTCATTCATAAAACCATGCGGCGAAGTGGTTAGCTCCCGTTGCCAGCCGGGGCGGGGGGAGCGGACTGCTCGCCCCCCCGGCCCCCCGCCCCGGCTGGCTCTGCTTTCGCTTTCACCAGCCCGATTCGTTTACATATCGTCTCGATGCTTCCGGCGCCTGTCATCACTGTGGCACACGATCCGTTTACCTCTAAAACCGAAGTCCCGGGCGCTACCTCATCGACCGCGATCATGTGTCCGGATTCATCTTGAACGGTCGCCTTCCGCCCCATGACAGAGCAGAGGGTGTATTTTTTCCAATCGACACCGCTTGTTTTGGGTTTTACCTGAACAGGTACGGACTTCCGATCATCGAGACGAGCCACTTGCGAAGAAGGCTTGACAACCTGAGTATTAGTTCCGGCAGCGCCGTTCCGTGCGAACATACTCGGAATAGCATATACAAGGCCGTAAGCCAGAAGGCCCACCGCAACAACGATAGCAGCCGAGGCATATTGAAGAATCCTTGATTTCGGCTTGTCCGCGCTTTCCACGTCGAAGCTCTCATAGGCCCGGAAAACCTCTTCTTTCTTCGGGAGCTTTCGCACCCGAAAACGGGAGCGCCCCACCTTGAAGATATAGACAAAATGGTCGATCACGGCCGATTTGTTGCCGGATATCTCATATTCGGCCCGCTTGCGTATTCCCCGGTCAAGGTCGGTTGCATCCTGTGTTATAAGCCAGATGTCCATGCCGATGTGACGATGCCAGGAAAAGAACTCCTTGATTTCCGGGGTCTGCTTTTCGAAAAACTCCCACGCCTCATCGACAATCAGCAGTATCGGGCGCTGGTATTTACTCTTCGCCTCATTTACCAGAGGCTCAAAGTTCTTGATCGTAAAGAAGCTCTTGGGGTCCTCGGTCAGGTCCCGCCAGTCCTTGATTAGCTCCGAGGAAAAGAAGTCTTTTTTGAAACCCTTTATGTTGTGCAGGATGAAGTACTTATCCTGTACCCCGGAGAACATCATCTCATGCATGACATAGTAGGACTTCCCGCAACCCGGTATGCCCGTATGCAGTATGATGGACACTTACGCCCTCCTGAAAGGAAGCCTCAATTGCTGACGATCCTGTACCTTTATTTTCCAGCACCTATCGCATACCCGGTCCCATTCCGCAGGCTCTTCGATCACAACCAACCGCCTGCGGGTAACAGGCAACCCGCATAACGTCTTGCCCGTTCCCTTTCTCGGAACATGCACAAAGTTCTCTACGCTCTCCATGTTACCACCTCACAAAAGGGATCTTCCGAAGGGTCCACTTGAGAAGGATCACGGACAGCATGAACGCGAAGCACTCAGGCACCCTCAACGTTGTGAGAAGCCACGCGCCCAGGCTCGACACCGATCCGGCATCAAAGGAGGATACAAGGGCCGAGGGGGTATTCACCCCGCCCACTTTCTGAACCACCCAGGTCAGCACCTCGTTTAATATCCGCGCCACCAGGTTGTAGAGCACCACAACCAGAAGCACCTTGACAATAAATCCACCCAGAAACGCCTTCCATGTCCCAAAGAGCGCCGCGAGTGAACCAATCAACGCCCTTGCTATCACTCCAAGAAGGATACCCATGGTTTTATTCTCCACTGCTGAAGAGGTACATCGTCCACCGGATACCGCAGAAGGCCAGGAGAACGTTCCCCACAAGCCCGAGGAAGTATCCGTAGTTCACGCCGAGAAGACTGTCTTCATTGAAATTCATCGATATTTGATATGATCCGGCCGTGAAGCAGTACGGCACCGAGACTTGAACGATGGGTGATCCCCCGCTCGCCGTTAGCTGGATATTTGTGAGAAGCGACACGACAGGAAGAGCCCTTATTGCGCTCCAAAAATTCTCCAGGTATGTTGGGATAGGTGTCTCATCCGGTACGGCTGGATTCGCTTCAGAACTCAATGGTTCTATCTCGCCAGCACCACCCGCCGAATCATTTATAGCCGCCGTCACCTCCGACTTCGTTAATCCGGTTGTAGCCGGGGCTGGCGGTTGCGTAGGCGCTGGCAACCCACCGTTGTTAATTGTGATAATATGATTTGTAATCTCGGTATTCTGATTGTTTGTGACCGACTGATCGAAGGCATTTTGTACCGTTGCCCCTTGCGTAGGTGTCATAGGAGTATAATCACCAGTATGATAAGGCCATCCCTTATTAGCATTATTGAATCCGTTTGATAGTCCCTTGATTACGGAATTCATAGCGTCCCACGTATCTTTATGACCTTCTCCTAAACCCCCATTGAACGCGGCCTCGTGATCTGAACTCGTAGGAGGAACATTAGCTGGCGCATTTATGTATTCAGGATGCACCGTTGAATACACAAAATACTTTACCGCACCATACCCCTCGGGGATTCCTACCGCGTAATATTCATACAACCCCGGAATATTCCCACCCCACACGCCTACCGTATCACCCCGGTAGGCCACCGCCGCCGCATAAGCCGCCGCTCCGCTTGCGAAGTAACTCACCTGATTAGGCTGATTTGCTCCCGGAACTGTTCCATCCAAACCCGTGCTTGGTGCTCCCGCCGCAAGCTGGTGTCCTCCTGCCCCTGGCTTCTCCACAGCACCCGTGCTCGGATTGATCGACCACCCGTTTCTTGCCGCGTATCCCGCTAATGCCGTTGCAGCCAACGGTATCCCTATTTCCATTCCCACCTTGGCAATCGTTGCAAGCCTCGCAACGGGTACCTGTAAAGCCACCCATTTTCCAGCCGCGACAACGCCAGCACCCGCCGCCGAGTCAACCGCCAACGCGGAAAGAAACGCCGGCAGTGTTCCATTCACCTGCGCCGCCCCCCACGCAATTCCAGTAGCAGAGCTAACGTTATTGGGCACCAATGGAGCCCACTTGGACGTGATCATTTCCGGAGTGATAGTCTTGATCTCGTTAGTGCTTATACTGGTCACTTTCGGCCATGATACAGTCAATGCAGCTTCGGCACCCCTCGCCGCGATCCCGCTGACCAGGAGGAAAATCAGGGCCGCACTCGTCAAAATCTTCATTCTTCGAGAATTGATTTTCATCAGGCACCCCCGCATCGGATGCCGATCACAAAGGACATGCCCCCGGCAATCCCCAACAATGAGTAGATCAGCCCTTGGTAGTTGTAGGCCTCGGGCGTAAGCGATCCGCGAGACACTTTCAGCATGACAGTTGATCCCGCAGAAACGACGCTCCCACCCGAAGGGCTCTGAAAGAAGACGTTTCCCGCCGTTTCGATTGCGTATTCAAGGCTGCTCGATGCAACCAGCCCCGCCCCGGTTATCGCCCCTTCAGCGTTTGCCTGAGTCAGCCCAACCACGTTTGGAACAGTGGTTTGAGCATGTACCAGTACAGGACACATGAGAGCCAGGACCCCCACAAAAACAGCAATTCGGATTCCATTCACGCGCACCCCCTTTCCGCGAAAAAAGGGGAGCCCCGTTTTCAGGACCCCCCTTCATATGCATTAGGCAAGCTCCGTCCGGGTTCTAGCGCAGTACGCTCTTGGACCTGCGGAACAGGGCCATGCCCACGCCCACGGTCAGCATGGCAACCGCGATCGTGCCGAGCACACTCCAGTCGAAGGTGGGAGCGGTGACCGTAAAGGGAACGTCAGCCGCGAAACACGAGGAAGCCGCGAGGATACCGGGAATTGCCAAAAGTGCCTTTTTCATGTGTTGCCCCTTTCTTTGTGCGTCTCCCGACGCTCTGTGAATTGTGCGCTATCTCAGCGCTCGATTTAAAACCCCGATGAACCAGCCGATCATGAAGCCGGTTATACAGATTTGAAGTCCGACATTGAACAGAGCTTGCCCTTCTGCCGCTGTCATGGCCTTACAAGACCCCCTTTCCCGGACCATTGCTTGCCGGTGCGCTCGACCCCTTCCCGTTTCCATTCCCATTTTTGAAGCCCCAAAACGTGTAGGTCACGACCACGGCCCCGGACCGGTCCACGTATCCGCCATCGTTTGCCGGAAGACGCACCGCTTCACCGATCTTCAGCCCGTGCGGCTCCTGGCTCATGTCGGAAACGTTTACGAGTTCGGCCAGCTTTCCCATGGTCTCCAGCACCTGGATCACGCGCCGATCCGCTTTGCCTTCCTTCCCGGCAAAGGTTTCCATGTTCACGATTGTTCCCTCAATTACCGGCATAGATTCTCCTTTCTGTTTTTTCCTCGTTTTGGATCGTTGCCATCGCCTTGTTCGCCATGCACTCGATTACCTCCAACCCCTGCCGGTTCTCACCCGGACATGCGCCCGCCTCATAGTCCCGGCAATTCTCACACTTCAGCCCATCCTCACAGGCACGAGCAAAATGGAGCGCCGACTCTACGAGGATTTCTCCGAAAAGCAGTCTCGACATTTTCCCTTTGCTCATGCCTTCCCCCTTTCAGTTGAGGTCATCCCTTCCACCCATTTCAATCCACCCTCGGTGTCATCAAAGCACGCCTCAAGCTGAAACATGTCCCATAGACACCTACCTTCCAGCATGACCTTGCGCCCATCGTCCGACCTGATGAACTGCCCCCGGAAGCACGCCCCGGAGAACTCGCAGTTTTTGTAATTTCCCCAGGTCATTTGAATGTTTTCCCACTTCGTATCCGGAGGGTTTTTTTTTAAAAGGGCATCGCGCGAATATGTGAAAAGACGAAGGTCTTGGTACCATGCGGGGTCTTTAAAAAGGTATTTCAGCACGTACTTGATTGCTTTCTCGACTTCGTAGATTTTATGTAGCTTCACAAAGCCCATGCCGTACTCGCCCCTCCATGCGTCCTCGATCATCCGAAGGACCCACTTCGGCGCAATGTTCGGCCCGCAAAGCGTCACGTGGTAATGCGGGTACCCGTCTTTTTGATCCTCGGTTACACGGATGTATGAGAAGTAACCAAGCTGCTTTCGAAGGAAGAGGATCAGTTTTCGGAAGGCATCCCGCATCTGTACCGCCGCTTCCTCGCGGGTGTATCTCATCCGGAATTCAGCACCCGGACAAGTCAGGGTCAGGGTCTTAAAGTTGTACCGTTCTCGAAATCCAGCACGCTGGGCATCGTCCGCGATCATCCCTTTTAGGGCCCTTGCCATCACGGCCCGCGCCTTTTTGTCCCGGCATTCCTCGCACTTCCAAAAACCGCAGGAAAGCGCCATCGTCCCAACTCCGGTTTCACCTGTTTTTTGGTTCGTGTACGTGCCTCTCAGAACCCCCACCGAGCACATCAAAAAACCCCTTGTAGATTGACGTTGCAGTGACTTTCCCCGCCGTGGTAGTGTATTTGGGGGTCAAGCAGTTAATTGCGAGGCGAGCATATAACGAATGAGTGAAGTGAGTCAACAGAAAAATCACGATGGAGTGGATTTAGATCGCGTCAGTGATCGACTAAAACAAGTTTGCAATGTTTCTCAGGACAAAGACCTAGCGAAATTACTAGGGATTTCCCAAACGGATTTTGCTAATCGAAAAAAACGCGGGTCTCTTTTCCCGCTACTCATAAATCACGCTATTAACGCAAACATGAATTTGAATTGGCTGATCTGGGGGAGAGGGCCAAGCTACATAACAACCGATTATGAAAACTTGCTCGATGAGGCCGAGATCCAGAAAAAATGCCTCGACGCGGAAGAATACCTTCTGCTACCGCTGCTTCAGTCATGGGTGAAGGGAGGCCCGGAAGGCAGGCTTATATATGAGGGGATAGCCGATCACTATCCTTTTAAAAGGCATTTTATTGAGAAGCTGGTAGGCGCAAGGCCGGAACGACAAAAGGAGTTGTACTTAGCCAGGGTTAAAGGCGATTCAATGGCTCCGACCATCAACGATAATGAAATTATCCTGTTCGATACCAACGAAGTGGAACGGATCAAAATTCGGACCGGTCAAATTTACGTGGTGCAACTTCCTGAAGGTTCGGTAACGGTGAAGCGCCTGTCGCTCAGCATTGCTCCACAAGAAGCGAGGCTTATTTGTCACTCCGACAACGTGGGCGTCTATAAGATGTTCGATTTTACCCTCGATCCAGGCCGACCGATTCATTCTTACGTCCTGGGCCGGGTGAGGTGGGCGGGAAAAGAATTCGACTAAAACGGATATGATTGCCCGTCTGATCAACCATCGTATTTTGTTAAGGTGTAAAAATGAAGTGCACTCGATGCTTTAAGAAGTCGGCAGAGCAAAGACTGGTTGTCGAAGGGCATCAAAGAGGCCGTCGATTTACATACATGCTATGTGGTCAGTGTCTAATTGACGCTGTTACAATCGATGAATGGTGGGTGGGACGCGTCATTGAACGAGAAGATTTATCAACTGGTACAATTACGAAAATAAAAAAATAGTAACCTACTCCTTCCGCACTGTAACTGCCAGTTATACAATATCTCGTTCTACAGAGTGATCACATATGAGAGTCCAAGCGTGTTTGAGCAAAGGTCCTATTAACCGGAAATCGAGGTCTTCTCTTTTCTTGCCTTGACCTCCCGGAGCAAGATGTTTGCCCAACGCCTTGATGACTTTATCAGCGTATTCTAAATCAGGATTCGTTGACCGTATCTTTTTAATAAGGGATTCTAGAGTGTCAACCACGTCCTTAGTCTTGAGCATAAAACTACAAGGAATGTTACGAATATTAATTCCCTTGGATTCAGCAATATCATATTCAGCCTTTAGAAGCTCCGACGCATCCATACCTTATCCCTCATCCAATCCCAAGCGTCGCCAACCAAGATTCTACCAATTCTTGAAAAAACCATCCCATTGTAACACCATCTTAACTTTTGGTGCAACTTTGGTGCAGATTCAGAATGCCCCTTGTCCCGTCTATGTTTGCGGGTGATGTTGGAGGTTCAAATCCTCCGTTCTCAAAATTCAAAAGGGGATAAACCGAATTTTCCGATTAGCCGCTTCGATTGAGATCAAGGGCGGTATAAGGCTCAAATAGGGGTTTAGCTTGGTTTAGGCGGTATCCGCTTGCTGGCTAATTGATAGACTTCCATGTCCTGGCGAGGACCAATGGCTATAACCACAATCTGATTGGCCTCAATGGTGTAAATGATTCGAATCCGGTTCCCATCGGCATACAGTTTATAATAGCCGGTAAGGTCCATGCCGATCTTACTCCCCAGATGCTTTCCAATTTGGGGAGATTCTTCCAGTTTTGCAAGCTGTTTAGCAACAAGGACTTTCTCCCTGCCGTCAAGCTTTTTAAAATCGCCTCTTGCCTCACTTGTGAGATTAACCTTCCAGGTCGGCACGGCTCAGGCCTTCGTCCGAAAGGATATCGTCCAGGGAGTGAACTCCGGCAAGCCCCTTGCGCTGCTGAACCAGTTCATAGACTTCCGCGTGTTCCGCGAGCTCTCGAAGAGCCTCCCATACTTCCGCGGGAATGATCACCCTTTTCCCATCATCTATGTATTCAACTTTTACCATAATACTTTTCCTCCCGGAGAGCGGGTAAACTGTTTTCGGATCTCCAGTCTGATTTTAGACTCTCGATCTGGTTTGTGCAAGTACTTGTGGCAGAATACCGATGCAATCACGGGTTCAGCCCCCGCATCAGAAAAATGGTCCGCTTTTGGTCCGCAATACCTCTAAGCGCTTATCCGGTGCAATGCCTGCCGGTTCGAGTCCGGCCTTCGGCATATGTGTTTGATTTTACTAAAAGATCACGACAAGATCACTTGATTGTCCCGCTTGCTGCAATAGGCGGGATTTTTTTGTCAACAACCTACGAAGTATTGGTTTGCCTGGTTTGGCTCCAAGCCTGTTGAAATCTGCCGGGTGGTTGCTGTTGCAAAGGCGCGCCGGCGAATTGAACTCGATTATCGAGAAATGAAGGAGGAGCTTGGGCTCGATCATGTTGAAGAACGTCAATGGCTGGGTCGGCATCGTCACGTGACCCTGGCAACCATCGCCCATGCCTTTCTCAGAGCCGAACAAGCTCGCATTAAAAAGAACTTCCGGTGTGACCTTGCCTCAGGCGAGGAAGTCGCTCCAGGCCGCACTGATTAGACTTGCCGGGTTGTGTCCATGGTGCGATACGAGGTTCAAACCCGTGTACGATACACGTGGCCACATAACCTGGTATTACTGGCGAACATCCTTGTTCTGTGCGCCGACAAGCGATTTCCCCGAAAGGCGGCAAAAACCTTCAGCTCGCCGCCTGGGCGAGCAGCCTCCCGACCGCGGCCGAATGCTCCGAATCGGCGCCGTTTACCGGATGAGAGAGCAGGTACACCCTGGTCCCCTGCCTGGCTGAAACAGGGATAGGCACCTCGAAAGAGCTGATGACATTTCTTGAAGGATGGTGTTCGTATTCAGCCCCACCCAGACTTACAGGCTCGCCATCCGGCGACATGACCGCCACATCGATATGTCCCTTATACGTGGTGAAGATCGGCCCGTGCTTCTTGGCTTTGCCCGTCACCAGGAGCTTGTCGCCGTCCTGAAATGCTCTTACGCCCTCGATTTCCACGCATTCATCCAGAGAGGGTAAGATTTCAATACTGACATTGTTCGCCGTGGCGAGATTTGCGTATTTTGCCGTACAGCCAAGCAGAATCGCCAAGGTGAACACGCAAATCCCCGTCCACGCCCACTTTCCTTGAACCTGCATGTGACATCCCCCTTTGTTAGATGGCGCTCTCGCCCCGCTCCCCCGTGCTGATCCTGACGGCTGTTTCCACCCCCGATACGTAGATTTTACCGTCGCCCCGAAGGCCGGTTCGAGCCGCCTTCTCGATAGTGGAGACGATCTGTTCGACCAAATCGTCCCTGCATACTATTTCAATTTTAATGCTTTGCAGGAAGTCAACAAGGCCTTCCGTGACCTTCGCCCTGGAGGTTTTTGCTTTCCCCCGCCCAAATCCCCTGGTGTTCGAAACACTTACACCCGTAAGCCCCTCGATTTTATTAAGCGCGAGAATGACGTCAGACAGTTTGTGAGGCTTGATGTATGCTTTTACTTCTTTCATGAGCTCATCCCTTAATCCCTGGGGTTGGCGACTTCGGGTTCCACCTTTATGGAGAACCACTTATAGATTGCCGGAATGACGAGCAACGTGAGCGTCGTTGACGTGACGAGGCCTCCTATGACAACCGTTGCAAGAGGCCGCTGAACCTCGCTTCCCGTTCCCGAGGAGAAAAGCAGTGGAATAAGCCCGAGCATGGCGCACAAAGCCGTCATCAAAACGGGACGCAGCCTGAGGCATGCCCCGCGAATCGAGGCCTCGTCAACGGGAACGCCATCCCGCATGAGCTGGTTGATATAGGTGACGAGCACCATGCCGTTGGCAAGCACGATGCCGAATAAGGCGATGAAGCCGACAGATGAGGGTACGGAGAGATGAAGCCCGGCCAGCCAGAGGGCCGCAATTCCCCCGACCATCCCCAGCGGAATGTTTAACAGGATGAGGAGTGTGTTTTTAATGGAGTTGAAGCTGCTGAAAAGAAGCAGAAATATAATCAGAAGCGTCACGGGAATAACGAGGGCGAGGCGCTTGTTGGCCTCCTGCTGGAGTTCGAACTGCCCGCCCCATTTCACCAGATATCCGGGAGGAAGCTGCACCCGGTTGTTTATTTCCTTTTGCGCCTCTTCCACAAACGACCCGATGTCCCTGCCCCGGACGTTACACTGGACGGTGATGAAGCGCTGGTTGTTCTCCCTTGTGACCTGCCTCGGCCCTTCGATCTCTTCGATGAATGTCACCGCGTCCAAGGGGACCCTTGCTCCCGAAGGCGACTTGAGGTCGATGCGGCGTATGGCATCGACGGTTTCACGGCTTTTCGGCTCGTACCTGACGACTATGTCGAAGCGGCGGACATCCTCGAAAATCTGGCCGGCTTTCTCGCCGCCCACAGCGGTCTTGATGATTTGCTGAACATTCTCGACATTAATCCCGTAGCGGGCAAGGGCGGGATAATTCATGGATATACGCACCTGGGGCGTCCCGGTTGTCTGGTCTTTTTGAACGTCGGCCGCCCCGCGAACCCTTTTGATCACCTCTTCCACTTCATCGGCTTTTTGTTTCAGGACCTCCATATCGGGGCCGATGATTTTTACGGCAAGTTCCGCCTTGGTCCCGGTTAGGAGTTCATCGACGGCGGCGGCGATGGGCTGGGTGAAATTAAACCGAACGCCGGGGAAAGCCTCGAAAGCCTCGCTCATTTGGGCATAAAGCTCTTCTGGATTTCTTGTATTCCTCCACTCATCAACCGGCTTCAATGCGACAAATGCCTCGGCACTATTTACCGGATCGGCATGCGCCCCGACTTCGCCGCGTCCGACCCGCGTCACCACCCGAGTGACTTCGGGAAATTCTTCCATGAGCTGCCGCTCAAATCTGGACATGGTGTCCCTGGCCTCTTCGAGGGCGATGGAAGGCGCCATGGTAGCCCTGACCAGCAGGTCTCCCTCATTGAGACGCGGGACAAACTCAGACCCCAGCAGCGGAAAAATAACGGCCCCAATCACGAGGATGAAAAGCGCCAGCAGGATGGCGGCGACACGACGCTTCACGAAGAATCTCACCGAAGGCTCGTAGAGCCTCAAAATCGCCCGGATGAGGATTGGCTCCCTGTGAGGCTTGCCCTCACGCGTTGGCTTGGGTCGGCGCATCACAAGAAAGGACAGAACCGGCGCCAGGAATACGGCAAAAATAAGGGACCCAAGCATTGCGATTGAAAGGGTATAAGCCAGGGGTCTGAATGTTTTTCCTTCGACGCCCTGAAGCGTAAACAGCGGCAAAAACACAACGATGATTATGAGTATCGAGAAGAAGATGGGACGCCCCACTTCGGCGCATGCGCGAATTACTGTTTGCAGGCGCGATTCGGTCCTGTCCGCCCCATGAAGCATCCGGTCAACGTTTTCCACCATCACAATGGTCCCGTCCACCATTATGCCGATTGCAATGGCAAGTCCGCCCATGGACATGAGATTTGCCGAAATGCCGAACGCCTTCATCAGGATAAAAGTAAAGAAGATGGAAAAGGGAATGGATATTGCCACAACCAGGCTGGGGCGAACTCCTCCAAGGAATGCCAGGATCACTATTGTGACCAGCACCACGCCTTCCAGAAGAGCGTCCGTTACGGTCTTGATACATTTGGCGACAAGCGTTGCCTGGTCGTAATATGGGACGACTTTTATGCCGGGTGGCAGGACCTTATTGATTTCCTCCATGCGGGCCTTGGTTGCGCGGATGACCTCGGATGTGTTCGTTCCGATCAGCTTCAGGACCATCCCGACAACCGCCTCGCCTTTCCCGTCCATTGTTGCGAGCCCCTGGCGAAGTTCGCCTCCCAGCGCAACATCCGCGATATCGTGGAGATGGATGGAGGCGCCGCCGACCGTCTTGATCACTATGTCTTTGAGGTCGGAAATGTCCTTGGCGAGTCCAACGGAGCGCACGAGATACTGCTCGGCGTTTTTTACGATGTATTGCGCCCCCACGTTGGAGTTGTTGGCTTTCACCGCTTTTACGATATCCTCGATGGAAACGTCGAAGCGGAGAAGCTCGGAGGGGCGAATCTGAATCTGGTACTGTTTGACTTCGCCGCCCAGCGACAGGACTTCCGTGACTCCGGGGACGGTTTGAAGATTGAACCTGATGAGCCAGTCCTGGATTTCCCGCATCTCTTCCGGGTTTCGCTTTCCGGTTTCATCCTCGACAAAATAGAAGAGTATCTGGCCGAGGCCGGTGGAAATCGGCCCCATCTCGGGTTGACCAAATCCTTCGGGTATCTCTTCCCTGGCGTGCTGCAGCCTCTCGCCCACCAGTTGCCTTGCAAAGTAGATATCCGTGCCATCCTCGAAGTAAATGTTTACCACGGAAAGACCGAAGTTGGAGATGGAGCGGATTTCCTTGAGGTTCGGCATGCCGTTCATGGCAACCTCGACGGGGTAGGTCACGTATTTTTCAACTTCCTCGGGGGCAAGCCCGACGGTTTCGGAAAAAACCTGGACGAGAACCGGGGTGACATCGGGAAACGCATCCACCGGCAGGCGGCGGTAACTCGCATACCCGGCGGCAAGTATAATTATGCCAAAGACAACCATGAGCAATCGGTTGACGAGGACGAACCGGATTAATCTGTTCATTCAGGTCTTTCCTCCCTAATGAGCGTGTCCGTCGCCAAAAGCTCCTTTTGAGAGCTGCGCCTTCAGGGTGAATGTTCCCTTGACGGCATATCGTTCTCCTCGGGAAAGACCCGAGGTGATCTCGGTATTGCCGTTGGTGGCGCGCCCCGTGGCGACGGGCCTTGGCTCAAAACCTTCCTTTGTCCGAACGAAAACGACCGTCTTGCCCTCGACGGTTTGAATGGCTGATTGAGGAACGACGATGGGGGCCGTGGCGCTCTCGGTCAGGACCTTTGCGGTGACAAACATCCCGGGCCGCCAATTGCCCTCCGGGTTGGGGAGGAACACCGTGGCGGTCGCCGTCCGCGTTTCTTCCTTCACCACCGGCTGCACGTAGGCGATCTTGCCCTCGGCCTGCTCGTCGCCTTCCTGCCCCAGTGAAATCAAAACCCGCTGTCCCTTTTTGACCCTTGGAAGGTCCTTCTGGTAGACGGTTAGGTTGACCCAAACCGTGCCGAGATCGGCCAGCATGAAAATATCCGAGTCGTCTTTCACCATTTCGCCCAGCGTGATGTGTTTTTCGATCACCGTCGAATTAAAGGGAGCCGTGATCTCGAACCGGGTGAAATAGAGGTCGGAAGCCCTCGGGAGTTGATCCAGTTGTTCGTGGGTCAGTCCAATAACGTGGAGTTTCTGTTCCGCCGACCTGAGGGCGATTTTGCTTTCGGCCAACTCCTGCCTGGCCTCCAGATATTCCTGCTCGGCCGAGATTTTCTTTTTCCACAGCCGTTCTTCCCTGACGAACTTGGCATGAGCCAATGCCGTCTTTTCCCTCGCGGCAAGATACTCGGCCTTGACCTCGGCAAGCTCCCCGCTCTCGATGACAGCCATGACCTCCCCCTGCCTGACGGTGTCGCCAAGGCCCTTGCGAACTTCCCTCACCACTCCGGGGACTCGCGGAAGGATGTGCGCCTTACGGTCCTCGTTCAGGGCAACCACTCCGGGAAGGCTAAGCTCGTTTTGGATTTGCCCGGATTCGGCAAGGCCCACTTCGATTCCCGCTTGCTTCATCTCGGCTTCGCTGAGCTTTATGACCTGCTCATCTTGATGATCATCTTTATGACCAGGTTTTTCCAAACCTCCGGACTGCTCGTGTCCATGGCCCTCGTGGCCCTCGACTTCATCGGGCGGGTGGTTATCAGCGGGTTTTTTCTTTGGCTGGGGTTCCGCATGGCCGCGCCCCTGGTGAGAATCCGTCTTTTCCTTAACAACCGCTTTACCCTGGCCCTTTGCCTTTGGTGCATCTTGGCTGTGATCGTGGCCCTTTTCATCCCGGGGTTCCGCGGCGAAAAGATTGCCCGTATAAGAATTCCCCGTCATCATGACCAGGAGAAAAAGAGCGGATACGCCAAACGCGACCCCAAATAATTGCCTGATCTTCATAGCGCCTCTCCCTTGGTTCATCATTTCCCGGAACTCATGATCGCGGTGTCGATCTCCGTTCCCGTGAGTCTTTCGATCTCTGCAACCGCCTTGTGGTAGGCGGAAAGTGCTTCAATGTATTTTGCCTTCGATTCAAAAAGGGTCCGCTGGGCATCCAGAACCACGAGGAAGCCGAATTTACCCTCCATGTAGCCTTCATTGGAGGAGTTGAAGGAAAGCCCGGCCGCCGGGATGATTTCGTCTTTTAGCCGAACGGCTTCGGCATAAGCTGACGAAAGCTCCTGATAAGCCTGGGCAAGATTCGTGTTTGCTTTTGCGACGGCGGCCCTCGATTCCTCCTTAGCCTTTGAGAGCTTGGCCTGGGATTCGAGTATGCCCCCCTGGTTGCGGTCGAAGAGCGGAATGGGCACGGACACGGACATTACAAAGGCGTGGTCGTCCGTTTCGCCGTAGGTCCGACCCCCTCCCTTGACCGTGATATTCGGTATTCGCTTGGCCTTTTCCACATCGACGGCGGCCTTGCGCTGTTCCGTTTCCTTGACGTATCGCGCAACGTCGGGGTTCCTGGCTATAAGACCGTTCAATTCCTCGGCGGACGGGATTGGCCTCAGTGCTTCGAGGGTCCCCTCCGCTTTTTGAAAACCCGGTTCCGCCTGGTCCCATTTGTTTGCGAGTCTTTTCCGGGCGCCCTTGAGGGTGCTCCCGGCCTTATCGAGTTCCATTCTGGCGTTGGCAAGCTCGACCCCGGATTTTGTCTCCTCGAGAGGCGAGACCTTCCCGGCCTTTACCCGTTCGGAAACCGTGTGAAAAACCTGCTCGGAAAGCTTGAGAAGGTCTTCCGAAAGCGCAACTTTTTCCTGCGCGGCGACCACCTCGACGAAGTTCTTTGCAACCTCCGTCAGCACATCCAGCCGCTTGGCCTCGTAGTCCCACCGGGCAAGGTCTTTTTCCAGGGCAGCGGCACGCGTTCTCCTGGCCCGCTTTCCTCCAAGTTCGATCATCTGGCCGATCTGGAAGGTTGACTGCGCCGTATCAAACCCTCTTCGCGCACCAACGCCGCCAAAATCCTCGACCTCGAGCTCCACCTCGGGGTTGGGTAAAAGCGAGGCCTGAAGCCGTCTTGCGTCGGCTGCGCGTATGTCCCAGGAAGAACCGGCGAGGTCCGGGTTCCTCATGAGGGCGAGGGAGAGCGCCTGTCTGAGCGTGAGCGATCCGGTCGGTTCGACGGCCTCGGCAGGTTCCGACCCGATTGACGCGGTCATTTGTCGAACCGGGACCGGGGAAGTTCCGCTTCCTGAAACGTCTATTCCCGAACTCATCCCACCGGGGACACGATCCGTGGCACAACCGGAAACCGCGATAACCAACAGGAAGGAGCACAGCAGGATCGCTCCTCCAGCATACCTGGGGCACATGGGCTTTCTCCTTTCGACTACATATGGGGTCCTTCGCTCCGGCCAACGCTGAGAATATAAGTGGCGAAGCCTCTATTACGAGGCGAAGGCATGGAAGTACCTGAGAATGAAGGTCTATCGCGGGCTGTGGCTAAACCAGGATGATTACGGCGGAAAGGAAGGTGAGATCAGAAGGAGGACGGTTGGGCCGCTTCGGATAAAAATCACGGGCAATCACAACAACCGAGTCGGGATGATTCTGCTGGGGCGCGGGGTGGAAGGCCAACATCTGCCGGCAGTTTTGTTGACTCTGAAAGGATGCCGGTTGAGAAAAAGCGCCGCTGATGGAGAGAGGGATATCTATACAGGGATCACAAGCATCCCCGGCAGGGCTTGAGCTACAGCCTGAATCCCGCCATCCCTGAGCATGGACGGCCGCATTCAGCTTCATAATCTGCGAACAGGGAAGGCTTTGGCCGAACTCTATCTCCGCATGCCCATCGAATCCGAGACAAAGTATGCCGGTATTCGCTCCTCCCAATGCGAGGCAGAAGAGCAAAATGAAGCTCAAAAACGCTTTGGATTTTCCAGGTCTCATAAGTTCCGGTGAAATCTTTCCAAGAATCGTTACAAAACCCTTCTCAACTATTTGCCCCGCATCCTATTATGAGGGTGAATTCCGCCCTGGGCAAACGGAGATGGGGTGGAACCGACCAATGCCGGTCGGGATGATTGATTCGCTGATTTGATGGTTCTTGTCAACAGAAATTAACTCGCCGATTACGTACAAGGTAGTTCAACCAGGGCATCCTCCGAGAAGCCCTCGCCTGCAATTTGCTCCGCATGAGCCGGGATATGGCATTCCGGGGCGAAATCGTCAGACCGTCCGGGGCATGATGAACCTGGCACTTGCATTGAACCGCGCGGGCTACTACAAAGAGACCCTGGAGCATTGCGATCGTCTTGAAAAGGAGTGCGGGGAGGATACAGGAAGAGACGCACTCACCGGCATGATACTCTTTAACCATACAAAATCATACATGGAGAAGGTCATGGCCACAAAAACAGACAGCACTCCCGGCATCACCCCCACCAGCACTAAAAAAGAGATGTTCGACGCATACAATAATCTTCTCAAAGTGCTTGAAACCAAGGCGCAAACCGAACTCAAGCCCGAAAGAGTTAAAGCGGAGCGGGAAAAGCAAGAGGTGGTGCAAACAGCCGAAACAGCCATTACTCAAGGGGTGATCCGAACAATAAACGGGTTGATTGGCGAAACCAGCAAGGCATTGACGGAAATCGCCGCGAAACTCGAGGGAGAAACGGAACGCTACAATAAGCTCAAAAGGGCGATCGAAATCAAGGAAGCCGAACTGCGGGACCTTTTCGAAATCGAAAAATCCGCTTTCACCCTGGCCGCTCTTATCGAGGCGCAAAAGCAACAAAGAATGTCGTTTGAGGACGAAATGGCGCGGCGCAAGGAATTGCTTGACCAGGAGATAAACCAGGTGAAGGCCGGGTGGGAGAGTCAGAAGAAGCAGTATACGGAGGACCTGAAGGACCAAAAAGAGCAGGAGGAAAAACGGCGACGGCGAGAAAAAGAGGAATACGAATATAAGTTCAATCGCGAGAAGGAGCAGAAAATAAACGCGCTCACCGACGAAATCAATAAGCTTGAAAAGGACCTTCGCGAAAAGAAGGAAGAGTTTGCCAAACAGACGAAGGCCAAGGAAATAGAACTCCTGGAGCGGGAACAGGCGGTTGGCGAACGCGAGAAAGTGATGAATGATTTGCAGACCAGGGTAGACGCCTTTCCGAAGGAGCTTGATCGCGCTGTGGATAAAGCGGTAAGCGAAGTAACCATGAGGATTAGTTCTGAGGCCGCCAAGAATGAACAACTTCTGCTGAAAGGATTTGAAGGGGAGAAAAACGTTCTGCAAGCCAGAATCGATGGTTTCGAGCAGGCATCGGCCACCCAGAAAAAACAGATCGAGAAACTGACCGAGCAGTTGGAAAACGCTTACGGCAAAGTGCAGGACATTGCGGTTAGAGCGGTTGCCGGCCCCAATCGCCAGAGTGCGCCGCCTACGACGGGCAAAGCGTCTTCCGAGCAGGAATAGTTGCGTTGGAGATCGGGTGCCGCCCAACCGCCATCTCCAGGAGGTAACCGATCATGGAAGATTCCGCCGGGACGTTGCTGGAACAGTATGCCGGAGGCCACGATTATTATGACAATGATGAGGATGGTGCAAAGCCGGGACTTACAAAGAACTCTTGGTAAAATTTCAAGGAATCGCTCCTCCAGAGAAGCTGAAGGCTGTCCTGGACTTAACAAATTCAAATTCGCTTTTTCTCAGCGCTCTCTGCGTCTCTGCGGTGAACGATTACTAAGCCGGGCCAAAGCAGGGAAAAGCGGACGGGATCAGTGCACCGAGACGAGAACGGCATATGCTTCCATGGGTTGAATACACAAAGATTTTCATCGCGGTGTTGGTTATTGTGAATCCGATCGGGGCCCTCCCGGTATTTGTAAGCCTCACCGCCAACCAGTCAACACAGGACCGCCGGCGGACCGCTCACATGACCGCTTTCTCGGTGGGTGTGGTGTTGATTATCGCGTGTTTGCTGGGAGAATGGGTGCTGCGTTTTTTCGGCATCAGCATGGCCTCATTTCGTGTTGGAGGCGGCATCCTCGTTATGCTTCTCGCCATCGCGATGTTCAACGCGCAGATCAGCGGCAGCAAGCAGACCACCGAAGAGGCAACGGAGGCGGAACATAAATCCGACATAGCCGTCGTGCCCCTGGCCATACCGCTCCTGTCCGGTCCGGGGGCGATCAGCACCGTCATCATATACATCGATCAGGCGCCGAGCTGGGGTCATACCGGCATCCTTATCGCATGCTGCATTTTGGTTTCGCTGGCTGTGTGGCTCACTCTCCGCCTGGCCATCCCGATCGGCGTCACGTTGGGCAAGACCGGCATAAATATAGTAACGCGCCTTATGGGCCTGGTTTTGGCCGCCATCGCGGTGGAAATAATCGTCAGCGGTCTTGGCGCTCTTCTTCCCGGGTTGGTGCAAAGATGAATCGCCGGGCCGCGGATGATGCGCCCGGATGAAATCCCGCAATGCGGCAAGGAAGGGCTTGCAAACCAGGAGTCAAGTAGGGTGGGCATGGCTTTATCATGCCCACCAAAACACTTTCGGAGCATGAATGAAATGGTGGGCACAGTGCTTTATCGTGCCCACCAAAATCGTCGGCCAAAAGCGGTGGGCACGATAAAGCACTGTGCCCACCCTACCTGGCTCAATGCAGGCCAACAATATGCACGCAGGCCAGCAGTACGGGCGAATATCAGACACTTGTCCCAGAATGTGATTTGAACCATGCTCGGAATCATGTATGATGAGGACAACTGCGAGATGAATACAACCAATGATGGACGCTGCTTCGGAAAAGTGGAAAGTGTATGTCGCTTGTAAATTGACTATAGGTGCCCTCTGATGAGCAATTCCGACAAGCTTGTTTTTCCAAAAATCCGAAAAGTTAAACTCGATAGATTTTCCTTGTATACACTGAAACCGCAAATCGAGCTTGAAATTCCAGCAGGAGTTTTTTGCCTAGCCGGGGCTAATGGGTTGGGAAAATCTACATTCCTTTCAGCCGTAAATTTTGGATTAACTGGAATAGTTCCCAATCCCGACAGAGAATTCAAGTCGGTCGAAGAGTATTTTAAATACGGTGCTGGTTACAGCAGAGAGTTTTTCACCGGCAGAATCCTCGAAGAGGATCGTGATGTAGCCTCAGTCTGCATTGAGCTTCTGGTTGGGGATAACTTCTACCAGTTTCAAAAAGGTATCTTTGATAAAGATGAGCTTCGTGAGCTGAAGATAGAAAGCCTTAGCACTAAGGCCATATTATTCCAGTCTACCGAGATGACAGCAAGCCAACGCTGGACAGAATATCAAAAGAGAATTACTGCGGACATAGGGTTAGCATCTTTCGAGCAGTTCGTATTCCTTCAACATTTTATATTTACTTTCGATGAGAGTCGGCATTTAGTACTATGGGATCCCAAGGTACTAACTCAGGCACTATACCTATGCATAGGAGCAGATTTCAAGAAGGCTCAAGAGGCAGATAAAATCAGGCGTGAGATGGAAAAAGCAGCGTCTCTCGCCCGCAACTTCAGCTACCAGGCATCAAATGTTCGTAATCGGATTGAAATCTTACGAGATGCAATGAAGTCACCAAAAGACGATCAGTCTTTGGATGTCCTACGAGGTCAATACCAAGTCTTAAAAGAAGAACTTGCGTCGAAAGTAGCTGAAGTTGAAAGAAAACGTGCACAGCTTTCTGATACTGACCTGCAGTGGATGGAATTGAGTTCCCGAATGAGTACTTTACAAACTGAATACATTCGTGAGTTCTCTTGTCATACTCACAAAGATTCCTACGTTAGAGTGCATCCACTTGTCACTTCCTCGCTTTCTGATTTGAGGTGTGCCGTTTGTGGGGCAGAGGGGCAGGCTGTCGCCGATCATGTTCAGAAGGAAATTGAAAGCCAGAGATGTCCGTTTTGTTCCACTAAGATACTCAATCGCCCTCCGAGTACAGAAAGTACCGAAAGATTGATCAGCATTGATGCGCAGATAAGTGAAACCAAACAGCAGCTAAGGTTAGTACTCCAGACAAAAGAACGAATAATATCTGAACTCAAAACGGTCGAATCACAATTCAGCTCCGCACAAGCAGTGTTAAAAGGTTTCGAAGATTCAAATGAAACATATTTGCTTCAGCTAGACAAAACCGATATTCTTCAATCATCGTTGAAAAAGCTGCACGAGGAAATGACTGAGCTAATTAGCCGCAAAAATAAAAAATATGAAGAACGCGATGAAAAAAATAAACAATATATCAAGTTACAACGTGAACTTGAGCATAGGTATGCGGAAGCTGAGACTGTGTTTGTGCCTCTTTTCAGAAATTTAGCATTCCTATTTCTTGGTATTCATATCGACATCCGTATATACTCAAGAGATTCGGTTGTAGACCCAGGTCTGTCTTTAATCCTAGAAATGCGAGGGACAATTCGTAGAGAGGAGTATCAACTCTCAGAAAGCCAAAGATTTTTCTTAGACATCGCGCTCCGAATGGCTTTTGCTCAGTACATGTCAGCGTCCACAGGAAAAGCTTCTCTCTTTATTGACACCCCAGAGGGGTCACTTGACATAGCCTACGAGAGCCGAGCGGGGCAAATGTTCGCGCAGTTTGTTAAAACCGAACATAGCATAATTATGACTGCTAATATTAACAGCTCTCAGCTTCTGAAAAGATTGGCATCCGAATGCAGAGGTTCTTGCATGAAGTTGCATAAGATGACATCATGGACCGAACTCTCCGATGTTCAACTTCAAGAAGAGGCTTTGTTTCAGCATGCATATGAAGACATTGAGAACGCACTCAACTCGGGCATCTGATTTGTCATGCTAAATCCATTCGCTTATTTTGATTGCATTGCGATAGGCTTGCGGATTCAAAAGAATCTAGGAGACGTAGACCGAAGTGAACTACACCTCTTAAGCTACCTATCATGCCTCCTATCGCTATACAATAAACGCCCCGTATCAGAGTGGGGTTATGAATTTGCCGTCACTCAGCAAGGGCATCCTTTCAGTGCTTCTTTAGATGAATCAATAACAATACTCCTTCAAAATGGCGGATTACAAGGGAATGGTCATTTTTTCGTAACCACTGATGCAGGGATTCACGAATATCAGTTTTTTAAGACGCTCACGCAAAATGCAGAAAGAGAGCCGTTCATCAATGGTGCATGTGCAAGTACTCTGGCTATGCCCATAGGGACTATACGGCATGTGCTTTCACAAGGGCCCGAAATCAAAAATGCTGTCTCTTTATCTCAAAGCAGAAAATTATTGGCGACTAACGCACTTGAGACTCTTTATGAGCAGTTCTCAGCCCTCAGCACAATTATTGGACTAGAGGTGCATGATTTGATGATCCCATCCCTAGTATGGCTGTCATACTTATCTTCTGTCAGTGAGTCTCAGGAAAAGGAACTGTAATCTGATGTCTCTTGATCTCGATAAGATGCAGAAAATAGTCAGTAGCCTCTACTTGATAAGCATCGCTCGTGCTTATGGTGATGACGGCATCAAAGTTTTTCAGGACGTTCTTCATGCAATTCGTGGCATTTATACATATCACGATCCGGATGCTATTAGAGGACAATTTATTCTAGTAAAATCACTTTCCGACCGATTATGTTGTACGTCCCCAGAACCGGAGATCTTTTCACATCCAGAATATCTATCACAAGCAAGCCGACCAACTTGCAGCTCCGATACTATTCTCGTCCAAATTTCTCATGACGGGAATTTACTGCTTTGGAAAAACCCCTCAGCCGACATTGCACATATTTCCGAGAACGCGATTGTATATTCATACCACGAGAGACAAGAATCCTTTGTTATTAAGGGCACATCTACACCTATATGCAATCCCAGTCGGGTTCATACTAGTGTTTTTTCTATTCCAACATTTAAAGACTTGTCTGCCGCACTAGAACACTATAAGGGTCGCAGTGTCAGGGCCTCAAGTTGTGAGATTTTCGGTCAGGCATGGCTTGGAGGCCCTAAGGGTAAGCGTCTTATGTTTTCTGTCAAACCCGAAAAAATCATGCGGAAATCTTTGATGCAATTCTTAGAGAACGTCCTTCGGGGAGCGGAGGTACGACCCGAACAGAACGTGGACGAAAGCCATCCTGTCGATATTAAAGTAACATGGATGCTGACTAATAGAATTGCACTTATCGAAATAAAGTGGCTCGGAAAATCTCTCAATGAACATGGCAATATTACTGAGTATTCTGAGTCCCGCGCAAGAGATGGGGCTTCGCAATTGGCCGAATATTTAGATTGGAATCGCAGTCAGGCCCCAACTCACCAGACATTTGGATACCTTGTCATTGTTGATGGCAGACGTCGAGGCATTGGACCCAGTTCGACTGATGTGAATAATGAAAATGGGATGTGGTACAAGGACAAAGAAATCACTTTTGATCCTGAATATCATAACACACGAGGCGACTTCGTTAAACCGATTAGAATGTTTGCAGAACCTATATGCGCACCAAGTTGACATTTGGTACTACAGATTCCATTCATGGCCTTAGTAGTTTAAGTGCTCTAGATACGATATCATCGCCTCGGCATAGATGGTATTTTGTAAAAGAATCATTTTCTCCTTTCTTTGTTGATCATGCAATCAATAATACTAACTGTGTTCCTGATGAAGACACAATAATTGATTTATTTAGCGGTAGTGGAACAGTTCCATTAACCGCCGCATTGAATGGCTTCAAAGCTGTAGCACTCGAAGTAAATCCATTTCTAGCATTCGTTTCCAATACTAAGCTGATTCAATGTACAGCAAAGAGCCTGTATTCTCTCTTTTCTGATGTTATAAAGGGCGTACATAGTGGATGTGAATCTCCATTGGAGAACTTCTCCACATTCTGCGAGTCACCATCTGCCAATAAATGGCTTTTTAACCGAGACGTATTGAGAGCGTTTGAGGGTGGCTGGATGGCTACGATTGGTCATAAGTGTGGTGTTCGTGATGTTATCCGACTTTGCCTTATCGGTGCTGCAATGGATGCCTGTAATGCCCAAAAGGACGGAAAATGCCTTAGGTACCGCAAAGACTGGAAAGGACGCTCGTTTGGAAGAAAAGACTTCGTGGATGCTTTCCAGTTCCGTATAGGTAATGTGCATTCAGATATGAAAGAGTTTCCATTAAGAAATCCAAAAGCATCAATTCTTAATATGGACTCCAGGCAGGCCCAAGATACAATATTATCTGGCGATAAGTTTAAATTATGCATCATGTCTCCACCCTACCTAAATTCTTTCGACTATACTGATGTCTATAGGCCCGAACTCTTTCTAGGAAAGTTTGTCAAAACACATCAGGATTTACAAAGCTTGCGGCTGAGAACGCTTCGATCACATGTGCAGATCAGTTGGCCGGAACCCAAAGAGAAGGAATTCGGCCATCATTTCACCGAAAGCTTTTTCGAGATAGAGCAGAGGGCCTCGGTACTTTGGGACAAACGTATTCCATCCATGATCCGGGCATACTTTGAGGATCTCAAACTTATCCTGACAAATCTGAGGAATTTAGCTAAACCCGACGCGACTGTCTGGATAGTTGTTTCAACATCTGCATATTCTGGTGTTGAAATTCCAGTGGATTTAATCATAGCTGATATTGCATCCAATGTTGGGTGGTTTCTGAGAGAAGTAAATGTGATCCATTACCTGCGCAGGGTTTCAGGCCAACAATGGGACCGATTGAGCGAGAGGAAAAAGGCTCGCCCCCATTTGAGAGAGAGCATTGTAATTCTTGATGCAAAACCCCGAAAGAGAAAATGAAAGAAAAGGTATCCTGGAGGGCAAATGCTCAGCCAGGCAAATGTCAAATGGAGTCGGGCAACGCCAAAATGGTCAACCGGGGTCGGCTACGCCAACTGGACAAAATCACGGGTGACACGGGTGACACTGGCAACGGGTTTTGTTGCCAGTGTCACCCGTACTGTTCAAAACGCTGATCTTCCTGATCTTCACCCAGCCTGACCCCTCCCACATGATCGCAAGTCATGGAATACGCCGTGGACAAATCTGGTGTGCTTCCTGATCCACACCCAGATGGTCTCAATCTTCACAACGGTTTTGGGATGATTTATTCAGGTGGAAGTTCCAATAGTAACGGGTGGTTATGTCGAATGGTCATCTCGATGCCTTCCAATATCTTCATCATTTCATCTTCAGGATCGAGGTCAACGTGTGGATTGAGTGTGGAAGGCTTGATGAGAATCGGCCCATCGAGAATGCCTCGTAGGAGCCGGTACTTATCAGCGAAAGGCAAATTGATGATTTTGTATGTCAGGGTCTTGAAAGGATCGGCTCCGGACACGTGCGGGTGGCCCGGATACTTGTTATCCGGGTGCGGAGCACAAGAGGTTCAGTTTATCTCTTATTTTTACACAATTCTCCTTGAGAACTGTGGAGGAAAAATCCTCAACGTTTTCAAATCATAATGAAAAAATCTTATTTGAAAAAGCTTGTATCGGCATAAGCCGTGGCAACTTCCGTCTACGCGGAGACCTGTTGATACCGTCTTGAACCTTAAAGGTGGGCGACAGCCCGTAAGGCTGTGCCCACCCTTAAGGGCTCAGGGCACGCGATAATCAGAACATCGGAAGATAGCGCTCGATTTCATACTGGTGCACCTGGATGCGGTATTTGTCCCACTCGATTCTTTTGTTCTCGATAAACTTCTCGAAGATATGCTCGCCAAGCGTTTCACGAACGAGTTCACTCTGTTCGCATTCCACTACCGCTTCATAGAGGCTGCCCGGCAGGGACCGGATGCCCCGGTCGCGACGCTCGGCCTCGGACATCTGGAAGATATCCTCCTCGATCGGGTCGGCCAGGGGGTATCGATTTTCAATGCCCTCGAGGCCCGCCGCCAGCATCACCGCAAAGGCGAGGTAAGGGTTGCAGGCCGGGTCGGGGGACCGGAGCTCGATGCGGGTCGCTTTTTCCTTGCCCGGCTTGTACATGGGGACCCGGACCATGGTCGAGCGGTTGCGCCGCGCCCACGAGATATAAACCGGGGCCTCGTATCCGGGAACGAGCCGCTTGTATGAATTTACCCACTGGTTGTTTATCGCGGTCATTTCGCGGGCGTGGCGAAGGATGCCGGCAATGTACCATTTGGCTTCCTGGGAGAGGTGGATCGGGTCCCGCGGATCGAAGAAGACATTCCTGTCGCCCCTGAAGAGGGACTGGTGCGTGTGCATGCCGCTGCCGTTTTCACCGAACAGCGGTTTGGGCATAAAAGTGGCGTAAACACCGTGCTGGCGGGCGATTTCCCTGACCGCTATGCGGTAGGTCTGGGTCTTGTCGGCCATGCGAATGGCTTCATCGTAGCGCAGATCGATTTCATGCTGGCTCGGGGCGACCTCGTGATGGCTGTATTCGACCTCGATTCCCATCTGCTGCAATGCAAATATCGTCTGACGCCTCAAATCGATTCCCCGATCCAGAGGCGTGACGTCAAAGTAGCTCCCCCGGTCGATGATTTCGGGCGCGGCATCGGATTTAAAGTAAAAGTATTCGAGTTCCGGCCCCGTATAGAATGTGTAGCCCTTATCGGCGGCCTTGCGCAGCATCCGCTTGAGCGCGTAACGGGGGTCGCCGTCGTAGGGCGTCCCGTCCGGGTTGAGGATGTCGCAGAACATCCTGCCGGCGGGCTTTTCCTGGGGCCGCCACGGGAGCAGCCGGAAAGTCGTCGGGTCCGGGATGGCCACCATGTCGCTTTCCTCGATGCGCGCAAAACCCTCGATCGAAGAGCCGTCGAAGCCCATTCCCTCGCTGAAGGCCAGGGCAAGCTCATCCGGGGTGACGGCAAAACTCTTGAGCTGCCCCAATACGTCGGTAAACCAGAACTGGATGAAAGAAACATCGTTGTCGGTGACAAATTTCAACACATCTTCCGGCGTCTTGCACCCCATAAGCTCCCCCTCCTGATCATCGAGTATTTAAGACAATGAGTATTTAAGACAATGGCCGCCGCTTTCCGATTCATCGCTCACCGTCGCCGCCCCATCCCTCGGGCGGGCGGAAATAACCTTACCATGAAAAGCTGCCGCTGAGATATGTTGAACATGGGAAGTGGGACGGGCGGATTTCAAGGCCGTCAGCCCTGATTTTCACACCTTGCGCATCTTTATGTCCGCCAGCCTTGATTTTCAGACGCCGCGTATCTTTATTAACCTGAGTAAATTTATTATCCCGGCTACATTTATGGCGGTTCCTCAACCCGGAGGCCCAGGCATGCTTGAAAACCTCGATCCGGTCCTGCTGGCGCGCATCCAGTTCGCATTCACCATTTCGTTTCACATCATATTCCCGGCCTTCACGATTGGCCTGGCGAGCTGGCTCGCGGTGCTCGAATGGCGCTGGCTGAAAACGGGCAACCCCGTTTATTCGGAAGTCTACCGCATGTGGGTCAAGATCTTTGCGGTAACGTTCGGCATGGGCGTGGTATCGGGCGTGGTGATGTCCTTCGAGTTCGGCACCAACTGGTCGGTATTCGCGGACAGGACCGCGAACGTGATCGGTCCGCTGCTGGGCTACGAAGTGCTGACGGCTTTTTTTCTCGAGGCCTCGTTTCTTGGCGTCATGCTCTTCGGCTGGAACCGCGTGAGCCCGAGGATGCATTTTGCCGCGACCCTGATCGTGGCCGTGGGGACGCTGGTTTCGGCTTTCTGGATCCTTTCGGCGAGCAGTTGGATGCAAACGCCGCGCGGGTTTCGCGTGGCCGAAAACGGTCTGCTCTATCCCACGGACTGGCTCCAGGTCATCTTCAACCCGTCTTTTCCCTACCGCTTCGTCCACATGGTAACGGCGGCCTACCTGACCACGGCTTTCGCCGTCGCGGGAATCGGCGCGAATTACCTGCGGCGGGGCCTCCATATGCCGCAGGCCCGCGTGATGCTCGGAATGGCGATGATCATGGCGGTCTTCGTCGCACCCGCGCAACTGCTGGTAGGCGATCTCCACGGCCTCAACACCTTCGAGCATCAGCCCGCGAAGGTGGCGGCGATCGAGGGCCTGTGGGAGACCCAGCGCGGCGCTCCGCTCGTTCTTTTCGGATGGCCGGACCAGCAAAAGGAGATTACCGCATATGCGGTCGAGGTCCCCGGACTTTCGAGCCTGATTCTCACCCACGACCTCAACGGCGAGGTCCGGGGATTGAAGGCCTGGCCCAGGGAGGACCGCCCGCCGGTGCTGTGGGTGTTCTGGTCCTTTCGCGTCATGGTGGGATTGGGCGCCCTGATGAGCTTGACCGGCGTATTGGCGCTCGTCCTTTATTTCAGGAAGCGCCTCTTTGATACGAGATGGTTTCAGTACTGGTGCATGGCGCTCACCCCGGCGGGATTTGCCGCGGTGCTGGCGGGATGGTTCGTAACCGAAATCGGCAGGCAGCCCTACATCGTCCACGGCGTGATTCGCACGGGCGAGGCGGTGTCTCCGGTGCTGGCCACGCCCGTCGCCATGTCGCTTGCGGCCTTCATCCTCACCTATGCGGTCGTTTTCGGCGCGGGGAGCTACTACATCGTCAAGCTGGTCCGGAAGGGCCCCGATGTCGAACCGGGCATTTACGGCGCGCACGGCATCAAGGAGCCTCCGTTGATTACGAAGCTTGTCTCGGAAGAGGGGGAAAAGCATGTTTAGCTTCGAGAGCTTCCTGGATCTGCCGCTCATCTGGTTCGGCCTGATCGGCACGGCGCTTTTTCTCTACGTCCTCCTGGACGGCTTCGACCTCGGGGTGGGGATTCTTTTTCCGTTCGCGCCCTCGGATGCGAGCCGGGACCGCATGATGAATTCCATCGCGCCCTTCTGGGACGGCAACGAGACCTGGCTGGTGCTGAGCGGCGGGGGACTTTTCGCCGCCTTTCCGCTTGCGTACGCGATCTTGATGCCCGCCCTCTACATGCCGGTGATCCTCATGCTGCTGGGGCTCATATTCCGGGGCGTCGCGTTCGAATTCCGGTTCAAGGCGACCAGGTCGCGCCCGATCTGGGACTTCGCGTTCCACGTCGGATCCCTTGCGGCGACCTTCATGCAGGGCATGATCCTCGGGGCCATAGTCACGGGAATAAGGGTCGAGGGGCGCGGCTTTGCCGGCCACCCCTTTGACTACATCAGCGCCTACAGTTTCATGACGGGCGTCGCCCTGATCTTCGGCTACGCGCTCCTCGGGGCCACCTGGCTCGTGATGAAAACCGACGGCGTCACCCAGGAATGGGCGCGAAAGTGCGCCTCGTATGTCCTGGGCTACGTGGGGTTGTTTCTGGCAATCGTGAGCATCAGCGTCCCGCTGATGAACGCGGGTGTAAAGGAACTCTGGTTCAGCCTTCCCAATTTCTTCTACCTGCTGCCCATACCCATGGTGACCGCCGTTCTTTTTATCATGATATGGTCCGACCTGCGCAAGGGCGGAGAGTATCGTCCCTTTTTCATGAGCATCGGGGTCTTTTTCACGGGCTACCTCGGCCTGGGCATAAGCCTCTGGCCGTACCTGGTCCCCTTTGCCGTAACTTTCCGGGAAGCGGCCGCGGCGGGCGCATCACAGTCGTTCCTGCTCGTCGGAACGGTCGTCATCCTGCCGGTGGTCCTCATCTATACCGGCTTTTGTTACTACCTGTTCCGAGGAAAAGCCTCGCAGGAGGGCTATTACTGAAGATCGGCGGCCATGAATGCGGCGCGCCGGTCCCGTTGCGGGTGGGGTCTACCCAGCCCACCGCTCATAGGATGAGACCTTTGCACAACTACTCCCAACGTCATTCCGTCGGAAGCCCAATCAAGGGCTTACCTCGAAAACTAAATTGCCATTTGGGCCATAATGGCGCCATAATGGTTTATAAGAAGCAATAAAACCAAAAGCACGTAACCGCTTCATCGCATTAACCTCAAGCTGCCGCCGGAGGTTTTCGCGCGGAGCGATCAAGCCTGCGCCTCGCGGCCATGGAGCATTTCGCGCAATGCGCGCGAGGGTTGCGGAGGCAATTGACGAGAAGCTGACGCGGGAAGCATCAAGCGGCGGCGGGCTGCCGAAAGCCGCTCTGGACGGGGGCTAATGATGGCGTTGTTCTATGAGTTTTTCGCAGGCGGCGGAATGGCGCGGGCCGGTCTAGGCAATGGGTGGCATTGCGTATTCGCCAATGACTTCGACCCAAAAAAAACGGCGGCCTATTCCTCCAACTGGGGCGGAAGGGGGCTGCATGTCGGCGATGTGGCAAAACTAACAACCGCCGATCTTCCGGGCGCTGTTGATCTAGCTTGGGCGTCGTTCCCCTGCCAAGACTTGTCTTTGGCTGGAAGCGGGGCGGGCCTTAAAGGCGACCGCTCCGGCACGTTCTGGCCGTTTTGGAAATTGATGGTGCAGTTAAAAGAGGAGGGGCGGGCGCCACGTCTCACGGTGCTTGAAAACGTTTGCGGCGCGCTCACCTCCCACGGCGGCCAAGACTTTGCCGCGATAGGCGCCGCGCTTGCTAACGCGGGTTATAGATTCGGCGCCGTCGTAATCGACGCAGTTGATTTCCTGCCACACTCCAGGCCTCGTTTGTTCATTATCGGCGTTCACAACGACGCGCAATTACCCGAGAACCTAACATTGCCCGGTCCTGATCCGAAATGGCACCCCGAGAGGCTTGTCAAAGCCTACGGCAAATTGTCGGACGAAGCGGCCGCCAAGTGGATTTGGTGGACTTTGCCAAGGCCGCCAAAACGACAGAAAACTTTCGCCGATTTGATTGAGGATATCCCGAAGGGAGTTAAATGGCATACATCAGAAGAGACGCGGCGCCTGCTTGAATTGATGAGCGAGGTTAATTTGCGGAAGGTTGAGAATGCAAAAAAGGCGGGGCGGCGGACGGTAGGTGGAATCTACAAAAGAATGCGACTTGATGAGGAGGGGCGCAAAACGCAGCGGGCCGAAGTGCGTTTTGACGACGTGGCGGGCTGTTTGCGAACGCCGGTCGGGGGCTCCAGCCGTCAATCAATTTTAGTCGTCAATGGAAACAACATCCAGTCGCGACTGCTTTCGCCGCGAGAGGCGGCGCGCCTCATGGGCCTACCGGAACAATACAAGCTCCCGGAGAAATATAACGAAGCCTATCACATTGCAGGCGACGGCGTGGCTGTGCCCGTGGTGCGATTCCTTGCCGCCCACATCCTGGAACCCGTGCTTGACGCCTTTACTCAAGCCGCGATGAAAGTGGCCTGACCATGGCGCAAACGCTCAACGAAAAACTCGCCGCCTTTGTTGCAGAAAAAGGCTTTAAGGGAAAAGGCCCGCTATGTGTGGCTCTAGTGGTCACGCAGCACGCGCGCAAGATGGGCCTGCCGCTCGATCCGACTAAACTCCTCGCAAAAAGAGGCGCCCAGGTTCTCGGGCAAGGCAAGAGCGCCGTCCAGGCGATCTTAAAGCGTCACGGCATAACGCGGGTTTTGGCTCAGGAGGGTGGGCGCACAAGTAGGGGCAGCGTCGACAACATGCGGGGCTATGTGCCCCTGCTTAACGAGTTGCACGAACAAGGACCGGTTGATCTCGATGCAATTGAACAGTTCTGGATCGACCGAGTGCACGACTTTTTTGCCGCGAAGCCGTTCAAGATTCGATTAGACGCCTCGCGCAGTCTGAGAACAGTCGTCGGCGACGTTCTGCAACAAGCGACAGACCGCCAAAAAACAACGCCCGGTGTTTATTATGCTGGCGCCGTCATGCAACACCTTGTCGGCGCAAAGCTGGAGTGCGTCTTGGGCGCGGGGAAAATCGAGCATAATTGTTTTTCAACGGCGGACGCACCTACGAGCCGGGCGGGGGACTTTCTCGTCGGCGACGTGGCGATTCATGTGACGACATCTCCCAGCGAAGCGCTCATTCAAAAGTGCAGCGATAACCTTGACGACGGCTTGCGACCCTTGATTGTCACTTTGCAAAAAGGGCTCGTGGTTGCTGCGGGGCTATCGGAAAACCTTGGCCTTGGGGACAGAATCGACATTTTTGAGATTGAGCAATTCGTTGCGGCCAACCTCTACGAGCTCGGCATGTTCGCCGCTGGCGGGCGACGCACAGCGGTGAAAGATCTGATTGAACGCTATAACCATACCGTTGAGCAAGCCGAAACCGATCCGAGCTTAAAAATCGAGTTGAAGCGCTAAGGAATTGGGGCTATGGGTGAACGGCCCTCGGAAGCGCGCAGCAACACCATGAGGGCGGTTAAAAGCCGCGATACAACGCCTGAAATGATCGTGCGCCGCATGGTTCACGCCATGGGCAAACGCTACCGGCTGCACCGCGACGATCTGCCGGGCAAACCCGACCTTACTTTCCCACGAATGCGAAAAATCATCTTCGTGCATGGCTGCTTCTGGCATGGGCACGACTGCAAGCGCGGTGATCGCCAGCCAAAAGACAACGCCGAATATTGGCTAAAGAAGATCAGCCAAAACAAAGAGCGTGACGCAAGATCGCAAGACGCGCTAAAGTCCATGGGCTGGGATGTCCTGGTGATATGGGAATGCGAGCTTAAAGATTTGACGGTTCTCAGTGACCGACTTAACGGGTTCTTTGTCTCATAGATCAAATAAGGAATGACCTTTCCCGGGGAATGAACCTGGTTTTGCCCAACCGGAGATCAATCATGAGTAGACGCGGGTTGCTTCCTTTGTCCGTGGCGGTGCTGGTTTTGGCTTTTTTGCTGTCGGCCGGGCTTGGTTTTCCGGGGGCCGTTCGGGCCGAGTGGAAAGGGGCGGGGTCTTCCGGGCACCAGAAGTGGGCCGTGATACTCTCGCCGGGGCCGAAGAAGGGGGTGTCCTGGGGCGGCTATCATGTGACAATTACGGGATACGATGAGAAAAACGGCGGCCAAGGCAAGGCGGAGTCTTTGCGGCGCGCGTTCAAGTCCCTGTTTCACGGGCAGCCGTGGCATCTGCACGGAAATCTTCCCGCCCTTGCGAACTGGAAGGGCGCCTGGACACAGACATTTGACAGCCGGACCCTGGACGACCTGGCGGACCGGCTGGCTGCCGAAGGTTTTGAGCGGATAAAGGGTCCCCGCCGCGTCCATACGCCGTGGCATATCAGCCTGCGGGGCGACTCCGCCGCTTCCAAAAAGCTGGTCGAGGCTTTCAAGCGCCAGAAGACGAACTGGTATCTCTGGCTGGTCCCCGAGCCCGACGCGGCATGCCGGGACCAGGGGACCGGCTGTCCGCACTGGAAGCGGATCGATTAGCTTCCCGCGCCCCGGCGGCGCCGGCGGACATCGTGCCGGTTCGCCATCACAGCAGTTTGCCATCACAGCAGTTTGCCATCATACCGGTTCGCCATCGTAGCAATGTCATTCCGTGCGCCGGCGAGGAATCTCTGTTTTTACGCAAACCAGATTTCTCGCTCCGCTCGAAATGACATTGTTTAGCGTCTGATGGCTAGCGGGCATCAGCGGACCGGAAAGTCAAAATACGTTTCGGGGTATGGCTCCAGCTCCAGGGTGAAATGCCACCATTCCTTGGAGTATGGCTTGAACCCGTGCTTTTTCATGACCTCTTGCAGGAGCATGCGGTGCGCCCGCGGGCCGGGTCCGATTTCGGGACTCTCGGGCCAGGATTGCGGTCCGAAATAATCGAAGGCCGACCCCATATCCAGTTCGGCGCCGGGCGGGCGCGCATCGAGAGACACTATGGTGAGGTCCACCGTGCCCCCGCGGCTGTGGCCCGATTTTTTCGCTATGTATCCGTCACTGAAAAGATTTTCCTTGTCCACGTAGGGATAGAATTCCTTTTTCATTCGAACGTCCTTGAGATCTTCCGCCCACCTGACGAAATGGTTCACCGCCCGCTGGGGCCGATAGGCATCGTAGATCTTCAGGCCCAGACCGAAACGACTCAATTCCTCCTGGACCCTTCCGAGGGCAACGGCCGCCTCTTCCGCGAGAATGCACCTCGGGGCCAGATACCCGTCGATGCGTTCGCCGATGAAGTTATGGTCCGTGTAGTACCGGAGTTCGACGCATATTCCCGGGACGGCTTCGACGACATAGACAAAACCCTTCGGAAGACCGTTGTCCGAGGCGGCGGGCGGGCACCACGCCAGGGTCAGCGCCAGCAGGAGGGAAAGGAACAAGGGATGGAATCTTCTGGAAAGCGCCAATTGGTTCCCCTTTCGTTTTAACGGTCCAAGGAAGCATGCAATAACCACGGCGCCGGGGCGACGCCGCGTTGGAGACCTTCGGTCGTGAGCATGGTGCGGTCGGGAGACCGCACCATAACCGAGGTGCACCATAACCGAGGTCGGGAGACCGCACCCTAACCGAGGTGCGCCATAACCGAGGTCGGGAGACCCCACCATTACCGAGGTGCGCCATAACCGCGCCACGGGAATTTCGCGATTAGTGTCGATGCCACGTATAGCTCCGGGAAGCAAAACCGGTCTATCATAAACTGAGCGCCGGGAGATAAAAAAGACCCACTCAAGGAACGGAAGACCGAACTATCCGCGCACCGCCGGGCGGTCCGGGCCTTTTTCAGCTTGACACCGAATCGTGCTTGTGCAAGCAATACGCCGAACCTGCCTGAATAACGACAATACCGGTTTGCGAACCATAGCGGTCAAATAAGCCAAAGCCATTCGGGAGAGGGTAATTGGAATCCGCGAGGAAGATCATTTCGAAATCCGCCAAGTCTCACGATCGCCACGAACCATCTTCTTGTCTTGTTAGGAGGGAGATCATATGAAGGCCTTCACTTCAACCGTTACGCTGATTGTGCTCCTCGTATTCCCGCTGGTTGCCTTTGGGGCTGTTTTGCCGCAACTGCAAAGCGATGTTTTGATTACAGGGAGGGTGGAGGCCGTAGAGTGGCCTCATATAAAGGTCGCTACCGATGATGGCAGGATCGTGCAAATTTTGATGCGCGACAATAATGTAAAGACTTTCCTGCCGGGGGACGAAGTCGAACTCCAGGCGACGTGTCTTGGCGACGGCACGGATTGCGAATTCAGGGCCTGGGATTCGGAGTCGGAACCGGAAGCGCGGCAAGTGCGGCGGGCCCCGGCGCTCCCGGAGACGCCTCGGAAAGAGTGGGCTCCCCGTGAATTCTGCATCGCTCCCTACGAGGAGATTTTTGAGGCGCGCAACGTTCTTCCCCCTTTCCGTTATGATTACGCGTCGATCTATCGCGCCTCCAACGACCTCAAGTATACGAGAGTCCCGACATCCGAGCCGACGGGCGGCTATTTTCTTTGGAGCGGAATCATAACAGCCGTCCAAAGCAGCCCGGAGGATAAAGTATACGTGGTCATGTTTAATCCTGAATCCGGTTTTGCCTTCTCCCGCATCAAGAAAGCGGAGGGGCGCCTGGAGGAAAACGGCCCGGTGACGGTGGTCGGCAAATACCTCTCAAACTGGGTCGTCACCAGAAGCGATGGACGCAAAGTTACCGTGCCGCTTCTCTCGTATGGTCATGCAAGGGCCAAGGAGTTGCCAAAGGACTAAATTAGAGTCCTGGGGATGTGCCCCACTGTAAGCGTCCTTCGCACCCTCCGCGGTGAACGCTTACCCCGCACTGGTCGTCAGGCAGCAGCGGAATCCGGCCGACATGGGTAGGGCCGGCAACCGCTGTTGCCTTTTTTAGTTCGCGCGCGCGCCGGTCGGTTGAGCTTTCGGAAAACGATTGATCGGGATGAGTTGCCGGCCCGGCTTTGAGTCCGGAGGATGTCGAGAATTCCGGAGGAGGAGGCGAGAATGTGCCGGCCGGGCCGGTTACTGTCGCATCCGCGTCAGCTCATGAACGGCCGGTCGGCGCATGGCAGGCGGGCGCATGACATGCCGGAGCATGACAAGTTGGAGCATGGCAGGAGGGCGCGTGACAGCTTTTTGCGGCGGTCACCATCTTTTTTTCCACTTCTTTTACCTTCAGCATTTCCGGTCTCCTTTTCGGGTTGGTCCATAAATGAATGGCGGAAGACATCCTGAGATTATATAAGAATCATGCTAACTATTTGTCAAATAGGAAATATCGATTACACCGGCCGGCGGCATCCCGTATGCCCGAATGCAACGATGGCGGTCGAGGATATCGCTAACGGCATAGGCAATAGCTATATTATTCTTCGGAGATTTGCGGATTGACTTTCGGTGCGCCGAAGCCCGGCATCGGTAATGGCGATGGTTTCACGCCGCGACAGACTTGGAGGATGATGTCGAAATGAATTTTTTCCGGAAAAAGAAAACCTTGACCAGCCTGGCAAGGACCTGCGGCTGAGCGGCGAAAATCGGTCCGACAGTTTTGTCGGAAGCGTTGCGGGGTTTGCCGAAATCGAATGACCCCGACCTTCTTGTGGGCTTCGAAACGGGCGACGACGCGGCGGTATACCGTCTCAGCGATACGCTTGCGGTCATCTCGACGGTCGATTTCATCACCCCTCCCGTGGACGATCCCATATGGTTCGGGCGGATTGCGGCCGCCAATTCCCTCTCGGACATCTACGCGATGGGCGGCCGGCCGATCACGGCCCTGAACATGGTGATGTTTCCATCGAAGAAGCTCGGGGTCGAGGTCCTGAGGGAGATTCTCCGGGGTGGTCATGAAAAGGTCGTCGAATCCGGCGCATCCCTTGCCGGGGGACACTCCGTGGATGACCTGGAGCCAAAATACGGGCTTGCCGTAACGGGCGTGGTCTCCCCCGACCGCATTCTCACAAACGCCGGAGTGCGTGCGGGCGATGCCCTGGTCCTCACCAAGCCCCTGGGTACCGGAGTTCTTTTCAACGCGTGCAGATCGAAAAAACTCCCCTGGGCGGACATGGAGCCGCTATTGCCCCGGATAGCCGCGCTCAACCGCGGCGCCCTCGAGATAGCCCTGGGATTCGATGTCCACGCCTGTACGGACATTACGGGCTTTGGCCTGCTCGGGCACACGCTCGAGATGGCGCTTGGAAGCAACCTCGAAATCGAGCTTTTCTTCGGTGAACTGCCCTTCTACCCCAATGCCCTGGAGATGTACCGCAGAGGTGAGACCACCGGCAGCAACGCCGCGAACAAGAATATGGTTCAAGACTACCTGGAAATAGTATTAAAACTCACGGCGGAACAGCGCGAGGTCCTCTTCGACCCGCAGACATCGGGGGGCCTGCTCCTTGCGGTCCCAAACACGCAAGCAGACCGGCTGCTGGAGGGTCTCAGGGTCGGGGGAGTAAGCGATGCCCGCCGCATAGGGACGGCGCGCGGCGCCCCGAGAGCGGGCATTCGCGTCGTATAAGGATTACCTCCGGAGCGGCTTCAAAAATTCCGGACTCTTTCCGGAGACTTGCCGGGGACCAAGGCTTCAATTCGACCATGGCGATTCGTTTTGGAGGACAAGGAAGGTGTTCTCACTCGTTTTTTACAATGAGTTCCCTGTTGGAGCATCCTGCCAAGAGCGCTTAAAGGAGATGCCCAACTTTCTCATCCGGCTTCTGAGGGTGTTGGGATTGATTCCAAGGAGATGGGCGGCCCCTCCGGCGCCGCTTATTTTGCCATTGCAGTCTTGAAGCGCACGGCGGATGTGCAGCGAAGCGACTTTATCGAGAGTAAGGACATTGTCGCCCGCATCGTGCAATAGACCGGCCCCTTCGTTCTTCCGCGGCATATCGAAATGTTCGAATGTCAGCCGCCCGCTTTTTTCCTTGCCCCGTTTATGGATAAGCTCGCGCTCGATCAGGTTCTCCAGTTCTCGTACATTGCCGGGCCATTGATAAGTCTTTAGGCGCTCGACCTCTTCGAGGGAAACGGAAGGTGGGGGGTAGATTTTGAGGTCCTTTGATTTTTTTTCGATGAAATGATGAACCAGGGCTGGAATATCCTCTTTACGGTGCCTCAATGGGGGGATCATGATCGGGAATACATTGAGCCGAAACCACAGGTCCTCCCGGAACGCTCCGGATCGGACCATTTCATCCATGCTCCTATGGGTTGCGGCAATGATGCGGACATCCACCGGAATGGTCTTTGCCCCGCCCACCCGTTCGATCTCTTTGTGCTGCAGCACACGCAGCAGCCTGACTTGTGCCTGGAGCGGCAATTCGCCGATTTCGTCGAGAAAAATGCTCCCCTTATCGGCCCGCTCGAAGCGCCCCCTCTTTTGTGCGATCGCCCCGGTGAAGGCGCCTCTTTCATGTCCGAAAAGTTCGCTGTCCAGTAGACTGTCCGGGATGGCGCCGCAGTTAACCTTTATGTACGGACCGCCCCTCCTGGACGAAGTGTAATGAACCACATTGGCGATAACTTCCTTGCCGACCCCGGTCTCCCCAAGGAGCATAACCGGACTGTTGAGTGGCGCCACCTGCCGCACCATCTCCATTGCCGCGTTAAGGCCATACTCGGCCCCGATAATTTCGTCACCTGAAAAATGCCGCAACTCCCGGTTGAGTTCCCGGTTTTCGGCGTCGACGATATCCTTGAGCTTCACAACTTCTTCGTAGCGGAGCGCATTGGACATAGCGATCGAAATGGGTTCCCGTAAGAGCGAGATCAGGTGGACATGCGCCTTGGTAAACCTCGCCTCTCCTTCCGCCAGTATGGCGAATGTTCCCAGGCGCTTACCCTCGACGGCAAGGTTCATGACGAGGGATGAGTGCTTCGCGAGGTCAACATACGGGCGGAGCAGCTTTAGCAGTGAATCAAATCTCCCGTGATCAAGGACCCTGACATCGTCCGACCCCGCATCGGCCTCGATCTCTTTGATGGCTTCCCTGGTCATCTGAATGGGAGGCAGGGTTTTCCTGCCCCCGGCATAGTCCACGTTGGCGATGTTCCGAAGGACCCCCGTGTCTGGATCAAACAGACCGAGAGACACCTCGGAGGCGGGCATGAATAATCGAATGTATTGCAGGCAGTTGGACAAAGCCTTTTCGATATCGAGACTGCTGCAGATTCGCAGCGTTGCCTGCCGGAAAAACTCATTCTCCTCCAACTTCATGGTCGGCCCTCCCCCCCCCCAATGCTGTTGCTTTAAGCGTTAATGTACCCTGTTTTGTCATTTCGACCGGAGGGAGAAATCTTGTTTGTTCCGCACCACGGAAAGATTTCTCCCTCCGGTCGCAATGACAATATGCTCACGCGATTCGTTAAGGCAACAGCATTGGCCCTCCCCCCCTCGTTGATCTTCCTTTGTCCGCAAAATAAAATTCACGATATGTAACGTTAAAACGATATTTAGTGAATTATATACCATACATAACGAATTAGAGTCGAAGAAATCCACTATGTGATTGAAAGAAAACAACAAACTTCTTTGGCACGAGTATGGCTCTATTTCAGCATCGAGGTCGCGCGCATCTACCAGCCTTCCGGGTGGTCCCCTCCGTCGCCCAACTCCTCACCCGCTCCTCCTGGAGCCGAGGTCGGTGTGCGCGATCTCTCCAGCATCGGGAATTCAGGTGCCGCTCCTTCGTGATATTTGCCCCGTTGACTTTGACCTTATACCGCCGGATGCCTCAGAGCGCTTCCTTCTCTGGCAAACGTTCAGATGGGCAGGTGACAATAAGGAAGAACTGCATGGTTTGGCTCGAGATGATAAGCATTCGCACAGCCGGGACCATTGAAACCGGAAGAGTCTTCGATATCTGCAGGGATTGCCGCCAGTCCGTTGCATCCGGAGAACTGCTGCAAATGATAGTGTATTTCAGCGCACGCTATGAGACCGATATCAGCATCCATCTTCAGTGGAAGTCTGAGCCCGGGCCTGGGAGCATTCTAGGACTCGGGATGATCTCGGCAATGAGAAATCTCGGACTGATAAGCCACACCGTGTGGGTCGAGCGGGAAGAACTCATTACCGGCGCCCAATCACAGACGGCTTAGGGTAATACGACCTCAAACATGGACCCATCGCGGTGATGGCCTGTGCGGCCCCGGCCATTATGGCCCCGTAGAGCACGATGGAAGCGAAGGGTTTGCCGTCTCTATCAGCATACAAGAGGAATGCTATGAATTGGCTTGAAATTTTAAGTGTTACAGGAGCCGGGCCGGAGGAGAGAATAAAGATAATTGAACTCTGCGGCAAACTCCGCGTCCCTCGCATGAGCGGGAGATCGGCTAAATTGAGCGTCTATGGTAACAGCTTCAGCGCTGAACTCAGCGTCCACATTCACTGGAGGTCCCAGGCCGCCCCAGTGGGCAGAAGTCCGTTGGGACTCGCACTAGGCCACACCCTCGGCGATTACGGCCTGGTGACACATTCTCTCTGGCTGGAATATGACCGGTCAGGCGGCAATACTTGAGTATTCACCTCAAACCGCGGCCCTTCGAGGGAGGAGGAACGGATGCGGGCATTGTCTCAGCCCGAGGGAAAAGAGGCGTCCGGCCCGGACGGTTCCAGGCACGGCAGGTTTTTTGAAGGCTTTGGCGACATGCTTTTCATCACGGCGGCCCGCGGCCGGCTCATCGATGTCAACCAGGCCGGAGTCCAAATATTTCGCTATGCCGACCGAAATGACATGTGCGGGATCGACTCGATGGCCTCGCTTTTTCGGGACGCCGAAGGGTGGCATCTCTTCTGGGAAAGGATCGAGGCGCGGGGCATCGTCAAGGGCGTGGTAATGGAGATGCAAAGGGGGGATGGAAGCTGCTTTCCCGCATGCATCTCGGCCAATCTCTGCACGGGACCCGGTGAAACGATCTTTTGCGTCGGCCTTCTGCGGGACCTGACGGGACACAAGGGGTTGCAGAGGGCGCTCAAGGAATCGGAACTGCCCGTTCGGGAGATCGGGGAGCACATCCCTCACACGTTCATGAACCTGTCGCACGACATCAGGGGGCCGCTCGTTTCCTTGACAGCCGGCCTGGAACTCCTTGCCCGAGGCAGGTTCGGAAGCATGGACGAGAGTGTCGTCAAAAAATTGAAAGGCTTATTGAGGCAGGCCGTCCGGCTCAACGGCATCGCCGAGGACTGTCTGGCCAGGGCTGCCGCAATTGATGGTTTCGGTGAGATCCGAAGGGAAGCTCTTGATCTGAGAAAGGACATCATCGATCCGGTCCTGGAAGAACTCGCCGACGAGATCCTGTCCGGGCGCATCAGGGTTGAAAACGGTATGGGCGCCGTTCCCGCGGGGGCCGTCACCATTCATGCCGCCGGGAGATGGCTCAGAAGCGTATATCGGAACCTGCTCAAAAACGCCGTTCAATACGGCGGAAAAGGATGCGCCATCTCCTTTGGCTGCGAGGACCATGGGCGTTGCCATCGTTTGAACGTCCATAACAGCGGGGCGCCGGTACCCGAGGAGCTTCGCGACAGGCTTTTCACCAAGTTCTGCCGCATCGGAAACGCTGCCGATGGAACAGGCCTGGGCCTTTATCTGGTGCGGGAGATCATACGAAAACACGGAGGGGACATCTGGTATGAGGCCGGGCGGACCGGCTCGAATTTTGTGTTCACCATTCCACGGGCAAAACAGCGGTGACCTTCGAGCAAACATTTCAGAAGCCCTTCGGACTGGCGGAGACTCTCAAGGCCCTCGATGGGCCGGATGAGCGATACGATACTTTCCGTGAGAGAGCGGGTGCGGTCGCTGATCGGCCGCTTTTAAAATTCCATTGCCTTTTGTGACGCGGTATTTTAAAGTATGAATTCATATTCACGAATCGTTTACCGCAAAACCCCAAATGAGGTCCGGCAATGGAAAGCGGAAAGCTCCCGAGGCGGGAGAGGGAGAAGTTGCGGCAGCGTCAAGAGATGCTCAAGGCCGCGCTCGATCTTTTCTCGCAGAAGGGATTCCACAACGTTACCATGCATGAGATCGCCGAGAAGGCCGAGTTCGCGATCGGAACGCTCTATAAGTTTTTTCAGAGCAAGGAGGACCTCTACAAGGCGCTCGTCATGGAGCGATGCGACAATTTCGAGAAAGCAATCACCGAGGCGATCGATGAACCGGATGGCGAGGTCGAAAAATTACGGAATTATATCCGGGTCAAAGGCGAACGGTTTCGCGGGAACCTGCCGTTTGTTCGCCTCTTTCTTGCCGAGCGCAGGGGGGCGAGCTTCAACATCAAGGCCGGCCTGGATGCGGAGATGCGGACACGCTATTACGTCTTTCTAGGGAAACTCGCCTCGGTCTTTGAGAGCGGAATTAAAAAAAACCGGTTCAAAAAGAGTGCCGATCCCTTTCACCTGGCCGTTGCTCTCGACAGTATCCTCGACGCTTTCCTGCTTCTCTGGCTCGACACTCCGGAGCGCCATCCCTATCCCGAAAACCCCGACACCATTTTGGATATCCTTATCAAAGGAATTGCCGACTCATGATATCGCATGTGCCTGCCCCGGCCGCATGCGCTCATCACCATTTTATGAGAGAGGACCCGATGCTTTCTTACAGGACTGGACGTCAAACAATGAGATGGACCATCGTTTTGATGGCCCTTTCGAGTTTCCTGCCGCTTGGCGGCTGCGACAGCGGACACGGCCAGCAAGCCGCGCAGGCCCCCATCCCCGAAGTGGCCACGGTAACCATCGAGCCGCGCCAGATCGAGCTGACCACGGAGATGCCCGGCCGCACCTCACCCTACCTGGTTGCGGAAATCCGGCCGCAGGTCAACGGGATCATACAGAAGCGGTTGTTCAAGGAAGGCTCGGATGTCAAAGCCGGCGAACTCCTTTACCAGATCGATCCAGCCCCCTTCCAGGTGGCCCATGACTCCGCAAAGGCTTCGCTTGGCAAGGCCCAGGCGAACCTGCCCGCGATCCGGTCCAGGTCGGAACGCTATAAGGAACTGCTCGTGGACAAGGCGGTCAGCCGGCAGGATTGCGACGACGCGGCAGCCGCTGTCGGGCAGGCCCTGGCGGAAATCGAATACTGGAAAACGGCTGTCGAGGCGGCCCGCATCAATGTGGGCTACACCCGCGTCACCGCGCCCATTTCCGGCCGCATCGGCAGGTCCAGCGTCACCGACGGCGCCCTCGTTACGGCGTATCAACCCACGTCCCTTTCAACCATTCAGCAGATGGACCCCATTTACGTGGACGTGACCCAATCGTCCGCCGATCTGCTTCGTCTGAAGCGCCACCTGGAGGCCGGCCGGCTCACCAGCGACGGAGAAAACGGCAGAACAGTGCATATACTCCTTGAAGACGGGACACCGTATCCGATGGAAGGCAAGCTGCAGTTCCGCGACGTCACGGTAGACCCGGCGACCGGGTCTTTCACGCTGCGCATAGTGGTCCCGAATCCCCAGCATATGCTCCTGCCGGGCATGTTCGTGCGGGCCGTCGTTCAGGAGGGAATCGCCGAGCAGGCCATCCTTGTTCCCCAACAGGGGGTGAGCCGCAATCCAAAGGGAGAGCCCGTCGCGCTGGTGGTGGATGAGGCGAGCGCCGTCCAGCAGCGGACGCTGACGCTCAATCGCGCCATCGGCGACGAGTGGCTCGTCTCGACCGGCCTGTCGACCGGAGACCGCGTGGTCGTGGAAGGCATGCTGAACGTGCGGCCCGGAGCGACCGTGAAGGCCGTGTCTTTTGGCCAAAAATCCGGCGCGGAAGCCCCGGATAATAAGCTCCAGCCTGTAAAATCGAAATAACGGAGAGCCTCGATGCTGTCGAATTTCTTTCTGGACCGACCGGTCTTCGCCTGGGTCATAGCTATCATCATGATGCTGGCCGGAGGGCTGGCCATTCACAATTTGCCCATATCCCAATATCCGCCCATAGCCCCTCCTTCCATCGCCATAGACGCCTTCTATCCCGGCGCCTCTGCTGAAACGGTTGAAAACAGCATTGTTCAAATCATCGAGCAGAAGATGACGGGGTTTGACAAGCTGTTGTACATGTCGGCCACAAGCGATGCGTCCGGGGCCGGGAGAATCGAGCTCACCTTTGCCCCCGGGACCGATCCGGACCTCGCCTGGGCCCAGGTCCAAAATAAGCTCCAGCTCGCCATGACGAGCTTGCCGGATGTGGTCCAGAGCCAGGGCGTCAAGGTCAGCAAGTCGACCAGGAACTGGCTGATTATTGTGGGGCTTACCTCTGAAGACGCCAGCATGGACGACTATGACCTGGGCGACTACGCTCAATCCAGCATCCAGCAGGTGCTGGCGCGGGTGCCGGGCGTGGGCGAGGTGGAAGTCTTCAGTTCCCAGTACGCCATGCGGGTCTGGCTCAATCCGGACAGGCTGACCGATTTTCGCCTGACGGTGGAAGATGTCACCCAGACGCTTCGGGCCTACAATGTGGAAATTTCCGCCGGCCAGTTCGGCGGGTCGCCGGCGATCGAGGGCCAAAGACTGAACGCCTCCGTTATCGTCCAGAACCTGCTCAAGACCCCCGAGGAATTTGCCGCCATACCGCTTCGCACCAACCCTGACGGTTCGATCGTGCGCGTGCGGGATGTGGGGCGCACGGAACTGGGTACCGAACGTTATGGAAGCATAACGCTTTACAACGGCAAACCCGCCGCCGCTTTGGCCGTAAGGCAGGCCCCCGGCGCAAATGCGCTGGATACCGCCGATGCCGTCAAAGCCAAGATGGAGGAGCTGTCGAGGTACTTCCCTCCGGGCATGAAGGTCATCTACCCCTATGACACGACGCCTTTCGTGAGGGTGGCCATAGACGAGGTGGTAAAGACGCTGTTCGAGGCGATTTTTCTGGTTTTCCTGGTAATGTATGTTTTCCTGGGAAATATCCGGGCCACCCTTATTCCCACGCTGGCCGTGCCCGTGGTCATCCTGGGGACCTTCGCCGTCCTGGGACTGTTCGGATATTCCATCAACATGCTGACCATGTTCGCGATGGTGCTGGCGATCGGCCTCCTCGTGGACGACGCCATCGTAGTGGTGGAAAACGTGGAGCGCGTGATGGCCGAAGAGGGCCTCCCGCCCAAGGAAGCAACCCGCAAGTCCATGGGGGAAATCACCAGCGCATTGATAGGAATCGGGCTGGTGCTCGCGGCCGTGTTCGGCCCCATGGCATTTTTCGGAGGCTCGACCGGCGTCATCTACCGCCAGTTTTCAGTGACCCTCATCGCGGCCATGCTGCTCTCGGTCGTGGTGGCCCTGATCCTGACGCCGGTTCTGTGCGCGTCGCTTCTCAAGCAACAACCCAAGGGGCATGAGAGCTCTGAAACCGCTTTTTTTCTGTTCCGGCCTTTTTTCAGGTGGTTCGACCGGGCGTTCGGCTGGTCAAGGGACATGTACCAGGCCATGGTCGGCCATGTCCTTCGCAAAAGGCTCCGCTACCTGTTTATGTACGCTCTGATCGTGGTCGCCCTGGGGTTCCTGTTCCAGCGGATGCCCACAGCCTATCTGCCCAGCGAGGACCAGGGGATCATGTTCGTGCAGGCAAGCCTGCCCGCGGGTTCGACCCTGGAGCAGACCCAACAGGTCATGGACCAGGTCCGGACCCATTTTCTCGTGGATGAAAAGGACGCGGTTGTATCCTGCTTCACCCTCGCCGGGAGGAGCTTTTCCGGGACCGGGCAGAACGTGGGCTTGGGCTTTGTCAAGCTCAAGGACTGGGACCTGCGCCACCGGGCCGACCTGAAACTGAACGCCGTGATAGGACGCGCAATGCGAAAGTTCTCGACTATCCGCAACGCACGGGTGTTCGCGTTTCCGCCCCCGGCGGTCATCGAACTCGGACAGGCGGGCGGGTTCGATTTTCAGTTGCAGGACCGCAGCGGGCTGGGACACGAAGCATTGATGGGGGCCCGCAACCAGTTGCTCGGCATCGCGGCCAAGGACCCGAGGCTTGTCCGCGTTCGCCCGAACGGCCTGGAAGACGTGTCCCAATACCGAATCGATGTGGACTGGCAAAAGTCCGGGGCCCTGGGGGTCCCCATCGACTCGATCCACAATACGATCTCGGCCGCTTTCGGCGGCGCCTACGTGAACGATTTTATCCAGGGCGGCAGGGTCAAGCGGGTTTACGTCCAGGCCGACGCCCCGTACCGGATGCTTCCAAAGGACCTGGAGCGGCTCTACGTTCGAAATGGCACAGGGACGATGACGCCCTTCGCCTCCTTCGCAACCGGCCACTGGTTCAACGGGTCTCCCCGGCTTGAGCGTTTCAACAGTTTTCCCGCGATTAATATCTGGGGCGAGCCGCCTCCGGGGAAAAGCTCCGGGGAGGCAATGCGGGCAATGCAGGAGATCGCCTCCAAGTTGCCCAAGGGCATTGGTTTTGACTGGACCGGGCTCTCCTACCAGGAGCGGATGGCCGGTTCCCAGGCGCCGCTTCTCTACGCCTTTTCCATGATCGTGATTTTTCTATGCCTGGCGGCCCTTTACGAGAGCTGGACCGTCCCCATCGCGATCATGCTGACATTGCCCCTGGGGATCATCGGCGGAGTGGTTGCCTCCTCGCTTCGGGGATTTCCAAATGATGTTTACTTTCAGATCGGCATCCTCACTGTTTTGGGACTGACAACCAAGAATGCCATTTTGATTATTCAGTTCGCAATGGCCAGAGTACGGGATGGCGAAGGATTAATCGAGGCCACGCTGGAAGGGGCGAAATTGAGGCTTCGCCCGATCGTCATGACCTCGCTCGCTTTCGGCTTCGGCGTGCTTCCCCTGGCAATGGCCAACGGGGCCGGCGCGGGAGCGCAGACGGCCATCGGCACGGGCGTACTGGGCGGGATGATCGCCGCCACTTTTCTGGCGACTCCTTTCATACCCTTATTCTACGTGGTGGTGGTTCAGCTTTTCGGAAAGAAGAAAGGGGCCCCGACGGAAAAGCCGCTTTCGCCCGCCGTGAGCCCTTCGGAGGCCCACTGAAATGATTAAGAAGACGGTTTCGCTTCTGGCAATGACGGCCTTTTTTCTCACCGGCTGCACGCTGATTCCCAAATACATGCGTCCCGAGGCGCCGATTCCCGCCGCCTGGCCGAGCGGCCCGGCGTACAAAGAGACATCGCGGGGCGCTCCGGCCGCGGCCGAATTGAAGTGGCGGGAATTCTTCGCCGAGGAGCCGCTTCAAACGATCATCGAAACGGCGTTAAAAAACAACCGCGACCTGCGGGTGACCGCCCTGAACGTCGAGAGGGCGCGGGCGTTGTACAAGGTACAGCGCGCCGAGCTTTTGCCGAGGGTCGACGGGACCGTCAGCGGCGTAAAAGAGCGCCTGGCGGCCGACGTTTCCGGCACCGGGCGCGCCGGGACTGTCGAGCAGTACAGCGCCAATCTGGGGATCAGCTCCTGGGAAATCGATTTCTTCGGCCGCATCAGAAGCCTTGAAAAGCGCGCCCTGGAGGAATTCTTCGCAACGGAGCACGCCCGCCGCGGCGCGCAGATTCTACTGGTGTCCGAAGTTGCCGGCGCTTACCTGACACTTGCCGCCGACAGGGAAAACCTGAAACTTTCCCAATCCACCCTCGAGGCCCAGCAGGCCGCATACAATGTGATCAAACGGCGCCATGAGGTCGGGCTCGCGCCCGAGTTGGACCTTCGCCAGGTTCAAACGAGAGTGGATACGGCGCGGGTGGACGTTGCCCGGTTCACTCAACTGGTTGCCCAGGACGAAAACGCGTTGGACCTGCTGGTCGGCTCACCCGTTCCGGAGGCCCTGGCGCCGGAGACTTTGACCGTCATCGCGCAGCTGCCCGACGTTTCGCCCGGACTCTCATCGGAACTGCTCCTGCGCCGCCCCGATATTCTTCAGGCGGAAGCCTCGCTCAAGGCCGCCAACGCAAATATCGGCGCAGCCCGCGCGGCCTTCTTTCCTCGTATTTCGCTCACGAGCGCGATCGGGACCGCCAGCGGCGACCTGTCGGGTCTCTTCAGTTCCGGCTCGCTGGCCTGGAATTACGCACCCCAGATCGTCATGCCGATTTTCGACGCCCGTCTGTGGTCCGCGCTGAAAGTAACCAAGGTGGACAGGGAGATTGCCGTGACTCGATACGAGAGGGCGATCCAGGGGGCCTTCAGGGAGGTTGCCGATTCCCTCGCCCAGAGGGGGACCCTGGGGGACCAGATGGAGGCGCAGCAATCCCTGGTGGACGCCTCCGCGCAATCCTACCGGCTCTCGAATGCCCGATACGAGAGAGGGACCGATATCTATCTCAACGTACTGGATGCGCAACGCTCGCTTTATTCCGCGCAGCAGGGCCTCATCTCGATCCGCCTCGCCAAGCTCGCCAACCAGGTGCGGCTCTACGCGGTACTGGGCGGGGGCGGCGATTCGGCCACGCCGGATCGAGCGGCACAATAGCCCGGCCCGACCAGAATAAGGACTTGTCCGTAAATAACTCGTAGGGCTGCGATCACAGCCCTACGGACTGCTGCCCTATCACATCCGAGAGATTACCCCTTAGGACAGATTGCCCGTTAGGACAGATTGCCCGTGCAACTAAAGTTCGGCTCGGGTCGTCAAAACCGTCATTCCCTGTTTGAGTGTTTTCGGGCGGGAATCCAGTGTCTTTTCGGTCTGTTGCACAAGACAAGACGCTGGATTCCCGCCCAAAGACGCTGCGGGAATGACGATCCGGAGGTCCTGAGATGTATGCAGACTGCTTGGAATTCTGAGCTATGCCACTGTACAATGGCTCCAAAAATCGCTTCACAGGTTTTTTTACGGACAAGTTCTAAGTCCGATGGGGATAATGCCCCCGGTATGGTCTCCATTGGCCCTGAACCATGAATGGGGGCCTACATTCCCAGGTTGCTCGAATGGCGGGAGAATTTGGATCGCATGCCGCCATTAGTGCGCTTCAGGGCCTCCCGGGCCGGTCTTTTATCTTCGTCACGCCGCGTATCAACGACGCAATCGGGGCGTGCCTGGGCCGGAATCGAGCTTATTTCTCCTTAACCATTAAGCAGATGACATCCATTACATTGGTGCGGGTCGGGCCGGTTATGAGAAGGTCGCCAAGCGACTCAAAGAAATGATAGGAGTCATTGTTCGCAAGGTAATTCCCGGGGACCATGCCCTTCCGCAGCGCATTCCGGCAGGTGTCCCCGTCGGCAAAAGCGCCCGCCGCGTCAGTCGGCCCGTCCGATCCGTCCGTACCCGCGCTGAGTAAAGCAATCTGAGGCCGGTTTTCAATCGAAACGGCCGCGGCCAGCGCCAGTTCCTGGTTCCGGCCGCCCTTTCCTCGCCCCCGGACGGTCACCGTGGTTTCGCCTCCCGCCAGTATGCAGGCCGGTGGCGGCACCGGATTGCCGGACGAGGCTATTTCCTTCCCGATCGCGGTCAAAACCTCCGCGACATCCCTTGCCTCGCCCTGCAGGAAGGACGAAAGAATCAGCGTATTGTAACCCAGTTGTCTCGCCTTCTCGGAGGATGCGAGCAGCGAAGCGCGGTTATTCCCGATGACAATGTTCTGGACCTTCTCGAAGGCGGCGTCTCCCGGTTTGGGGGTCTCCGCGAGCAATCCCCCCGCGCCCTCGCGGAGCATGTCATAGACTCGATGAGGCAATCTCTCCGAAAGACCGTGGCGTTCCACAATTTCGAGACAATCGGAGAAGGTGCTCGGATCGGGGACCGTGGGCCCGGATGCGATCACGTCCAGAGGGTCGCCGACCACATCCGAAAGGAAAAGGGAAACCACCGTGGCCGGATGGGCAACCTTGGCCAATTGACCTCCCTTGCACACGGACAAGTGCTTGCGCAAGGAATTGATCTCGAAAATAGTCGCCCCGCATTCCAGAAGAAGCTGAGTCGTCTTCTGTTTTTCGCCCAATTCCAGGGGGGCTCGGGGCGCCGGCGACAGCGCGCTGCCTCCGCCGGAAAACGCGCACAGGACAAGGTCTTTCTCCGCGCACTCCCGCAACCGGTCCAGGATGAATCGCGTCGCCTCGATCCCGGCCTCATCCGGAACCGGATGCCCGGCTTCCATGATGCGCACCTTTTTCAACGAAACGCCATGACCGTATTTGACGGTGATCCATCCCTCCGTCAGGCGATCTCCCAGGATATCTTCGAGGGCGCGCGCCATGGGGGCCGTTCCCTTTCCAAACCCGGTCACGATGATTCGCTCGAAAGAATCGAGCCCGTACGAGCGCTCGCCAACCAGCAGCCGATTGTCCATCAAACGGACATGGCGCTTGACCGCCTCTTCAGGGTCCACGGCCCTGAGCCCGGCGGTAAAAATCTCTTCGAGCGTCCGCTTGGTATTTCGATCCATGGCTACCTCGATATTTCGGGATGATTGGGACCCCGGCCCGTCTTTCGGCAAGGTCCCCGATTATGGGAAACCGCAACACCGATAACTCTGCCCGATTCCGGCCCGGAGAACAAGGCCATTTATCGAGGAACCCACCAATAATTATTGGCGATAACGGCGCGGGTTTTCATCGCGGCAATATTGAGGATGCGAACCCGAGCGACGCCCTATGCGCGAACACGCCGGGGCGGCACAGCCGAATTTTAGCGTTGACAACTCATCCAAACATTCTATGATAGAATCATTCTAGGATAGGAGGCTTATTTCGAGTTTGCGCCCGGCCGGCCCGAGAGGATCAGGCGGGGGCGAAACGGCCGTATGAGCGGGCGGGACAGGGGAACAAGCAAGGATCATAAGGAACCTGTAAGGGCGAAACGGCCGTATGAGCAGGCGGGGCCGCATTTGGCGGTTTTCTTCGTCGGTAACCGTTCACCGCGGAGACCGCGGAGGGCGCGGAGAAAGAGCATTTTGAATTTGTTGAGTTCCGGGCAGCCCTCAGCTTCTTGGGTGAAGCGGTTTTTTGAAATTATGCCGGGAGTTATGTTGGTCCCGATTTTCTCGGCTTCCTCCGCGGTCTCCGCGGTGAACGGTTACGATATCGGGGAGCTTACGAGTTGCCACACTGGGGAGTCGAGCGATTTTCTCTGGCGGTATTTCATGGAAGGAGGCTACATCTATGTTGGTCACAAGAACCAGGTCTTTCCTTGTAAGTCTGGCGATCGCGTTGTTCTTGATGGGAACCATGGCCGCTGTCGCAGGCGCGGCCGGCGAGAAAGAAAAGGGGAAAATTCCGACCGATCCGATCAAGATCGGTTTTGTGGTTCCCATGTCCGGGGTTGCCGCCACACTTTCGCCCAATGCCGGAATAAACGCCGAACTGGCCGTCGAATACATCAACAAGTACGAAAAGGGCATACTGGGCCGCCCTGTAAAGGCGATAATATACGACGAAAAAAATGCTCAAACGACGGTCGAGCTATTTGGAAAGCTGGTCGAGAATGACAAGGTGGAAGCCATATTAGGATGCCTGTCATCGAGTACCGGGCTGGCCGTCGCCCCGAAGGTGGAGGCGCAATGGAAAATCCCGACTCTTCTCCTTGAATCAACGACCATGGCCCTGTTTACTAAAGTTATTCCCAATCCCAGATATGTCTACAGAATTGGGCCCGATGACGTAATGCAGTCTATCGCGCATGTGACGGCGGTGCTCAAGGACAAACCCGATGTCAAGACGATCGCCATAGGGGCCCCCGATTACGAATGGGGCCACGATGTCGTGAAACGTTTCCAGGAAATCATGGGGAAGCTCAAACCCGGCGTGAAGTTCGTATACTCGTTCCATCACCCGTTCGGGGAAGCGGGTCCCAACTTTGCCGCCTATATCACCAACGTCATGCAGCAGAAGCCCGACGTCTACGTGGGATACTCGTGGGGGTCGGACGGAGTGGCCTGGCATAACCAGGCCGAAGCGATGGGGCTCTACAAGAGCGTGCCGCTGGTATTCGATGTCTTCAGCGGGACCGCCAAAGGAGAAATGGCGCGGGAAGGCGTGCTGGGTGAAACCAGGGCGGGTAATGGAACGTTCCCTCCGTATGCGTTGGGCTATCCGAACAGCAAGTTCACTCCCATGATCCTCGAAAAAACCGGTGTCCTGCCCACCTACGGCATGGATATTCATATGCTGACCGGTCTGCTCTACCTGAAAAAGGCATACGAGAAAGCCTATGATATAACCGGTCAATACCCCACTCCTGAAATCGTGGCAAAGATGCTGGATGGATTATCCATCGTGGGTCCCGATGGGGTATCGTCGATGATAAATCACCAGTCGACCGCTCCCGGGATGGCCGTGGGCAGGCTGCACAGCGAGAAAGGCGGCTGGGTGATGAAGGATATGATCCTGGTCCCTGATTACCTTCGAATCGTACCGCCGTGGATGACGGTGGAACAGTTCATCAATACCTTGGATAAACTGGACAAATAGCTTTATACGCACGTGATGATTGTCTGTGCCGTGGCCCCTTGGCACAGACAATCATCCAACCGTTACGGAAGTGTCGGAGAACCAACAACACTTTTCGAAGAGACCAACAATGCTGAGCACGAGCCTCTCATACATCTTTAATGCCCTGCCAATGGTATCATACATCATCATATTATCCTTTTCATTGAATTTCATTTTGTATATCGCCGGTCGCGTATCGCTCACCTTTGCCGGAATATACCTGGTGGGTGCATATGTAACAGTCTCATTAGGCGCGTTCTTACTGGGAAACACTTTCTCCCTTCTCGTCTTCCTTGCGATCCTGATTGTTGTAAGCCTGCTGGGAGCGGCAATATCAATAGCCGTATATTTTACTTTCGAGCGCTACTTGAAGACCGACGTTCACCGGATGATAGCCACTTCCTCATTGCTCCTGGTCTTTAGCGGAATCATCAAGCTTAAATGGGGAACCACTCCGGTAACCTATTCGGCCCCTTTCCTGAAGATGGGCACGTCCCAGGTATTGGGCAATATTGTCCCGAACTACTACTTTTTCATGTTCGGGTTCGCCCTGGCGCTAATGCTCGCACTGGCTCATTTTCTGTACAGGACCTCCTGGGGCCTGAGATTCCGCGCGAGTTCGCTGGACGGCGACAGGACAATGGCGCAAGCTTGCGGCGTTAACCAGCACGTCGTCACCATTATAACTTTCGCGATCTCCGGGATGCTGGCAAGCCTTGCCGGAGGATTGTATGCTCCCATAGCGGGCGCCTCTTACGGAATCGAGGGCAACGCCCTTCTCCTGGCGGCGCTGACGATCATCATAGGCGGAGTCGGCAGCATCGGGGGGGCGGTCTTGACCGCGCTCATCATCGGGATATCCAGGGTAATTACAGCTATCGAAATGCCCTTACTCGAACTGGCCATCCCGTTTATCATCGCATCGGCAACACTGATGATACGGCCCTACGGCATATGGGGTAAGGAATTCAAACATTAAACAAATCACGGTAAAGCGAACCATATGGACAGTGAAGTCAGTATTACGATCCCATCCCGCGGCAATAGCAGATTAATAGCAACAGTGTTGTTTGCAGCAGTGGCCGTGGTGATCCCTTTTTTCATCAGTGGATACGAACGCACCCTGATACAAAAGGGTTTATTATGGGTCCCGGCAACCTTTGGTGTCTATATCCTGTATAGCCTTTTGCGCCAGGTTCACTTTGCCCAATCTATCTTCATCGGAATCGGTAGTTACATTACGGCTTTTATGGCGGGGAAATACTCCGTCACCAACGAACTCATGATATTGCTCCCTTTATCCCTGGTCATCAGCATAGTCGTCGCCTATGTCCTGGGAATATTCATCACAAAAAGAACGGGCTTTTACTTTGCGGTGATGGGCATCGCCGTGACGATGGTCTTTTGGTCGCTCGTTTACAAGGCTAGAGCAATAACCGGCGGCAGCGACGGTATTTCACACATAAAAAGCCCGACTTTATTCGGCATACAGTTGAGCGACCTGGGGCTGTATTACGTTTGTCTCGTGGTCTGCGTGGGTATAATTGTGCTGATGATGCGCATCCTCAATTCGTCCTTTTCTCTCCAGCTTCGCGCGATCGCCGGAGACCTGGAAAAGGCGGAATCCATAGGCATCCCGGTGAAAAGGATGCAGATACTGGCATTCGTCATCGCGGGGGCAAACGCGGGAATCACCGGAGTCCTCCTGGCGTTCACTTACAACTATGTAGGCCCATCGACCTTCGAGTGGGGGTACGGGGCCAACTTCGTTCAATCGGCTATCATTGGAGGAGTCAATTCCTTCGCGGGTCCGATCGTCGGCGCCTTTGGCTTCATCAATTTGGAATTCTTCATATCTACATGGTTCGCGGACCTTTGGGAGATTATCATCGGCTTGACGATAGCCGTCATCGTCGTGACCGTCGGGGAACAAGGCGTCACCGGCATCGCGCAAACCCTGTTCAACAGAGTCAGGCGCAGACTGAAAAACCTATAAGAAAGCATTTATACGCATGGCGGATAACGAACGGATACCGCGTTTGATAACGGTCGACAAGCTGAGAAAGTACTACGGAGAAGTAAAATCCGTTAATGACATTTCTCTTGAGATCGCCCAGGGACAAGTTCTCACATTGGTGGGCGCGAACGGTGCGGGCAAGACCACTTTGTTAAATCTGCTTACCGGGCTGGTAAAACCGGACCGGGGAGAAATCCGGCTATTGGGCGAGAAGATCACCGGGGTCCCACCCGATCAAAGGGCCAAGAAAGGCATAGTCAAAACGTTTCAATTGGAGCATTTATTTGAAGATATGACGGTCTTCGATAACGTAAGGACCGCTTGCTTATCGTCTGCCGGAAAGCATTATTCCTTGTTCAAAGATGTCAACGATGAAAAAGATATCAATGGAAGAACCGACTATTTACTCGAACTGTTTGATCTTACAAGCGTAAAGTATATACATGTCAGGAACCTGGGGCACGGGTACAAGAAAGTCATTGATATAGCGATGTGTTTCGCAATGGAGCCCAAGATACTGCTGGTTGACGAGCCTACAAGCGGAGTGGGTGAAGAAGAAAAATTCCGAATCATGAATCTTCTGATGAATCAGATTCAAGCAAACAATCTGGCTGCGATAATCGTCGAGCATGATTTGCACCTCGTCAAGGAATTGTCAAAAGAGACAATAGTGATGTGCGAGGGGGAGTTCATAGCCAGGGGGACCCCGGAAGATGTGTTCAGCCAGGAAAAGGTCGTTGAAATCCTTGTCGGGAAAGGATTCTAATTGCTTGAAATAGATAAACTAACGGTTTTCTACGGGACCGAAAAAGCTGTCAATAGCGTGTCTTTGAAGGTTTCGGGTGAGGTGGTCTGCCTGTGCGGCCGAAACGGCGCCGGCAAATCCACCGTGCTTCGAGCGGTTGCGGGGCTGGTTCCCGTGGATTCCGGTCGGATACTGCTGGATGGGCGGGATGTAATATCGATACCGTTATTCAAACGGCTGGAAAGCGGCATTGGGTATGTTCCGGAGGACAGGAAGCTCTTTAAGGAGATGACGGTCGGGGAGAATATAGAAGTGGCCCGGATCGGCGGGAAACCCTCCGGAAGGCGGGAGATGAATATCGATGAACTGTTGCCGGAACTGGCATCCCTCTACAACAGGAAGAGCAAATTGTTGAGCGGGGGCCAGCAGAAGATAGTCAGCATCGCCAGGGCCATAGTCACATCCCCCGGCGTCTTGCTCTTTGACGAATTGCTGGAAGGACTCGCGCGGTCCATGATGATCAAGATTTCCGGCATTGTGGAGAAAATAAAGGCGGAGGGAAAAGACATTCTGTGCGCCGAGTCAAGCCTGGATAAGGCGAGTCTTTATGCGGACAGAATAATCTGGCTGGAAAAGGGTCAAACCGTCGCAACGGGGACCCCCGCTGAAATCAAGAAACAAATGACGGATGCCATCCGGGCGAAATAATATGTATCGCTTGTCTAAGCTGAGGCGATCTAAAATCACGGTCCACCTGATCAGGAAGCGAAATTGCCGACCATGGATATCTCACCCGAAAAGAACGGTCTAATGGAAGTGCCCAGCATCAGGCGGACAAGCGCCGCCGACGAGGCTTTCAAAACCCTGCACGACATGATCGTGTCGGGCAGGCTCAAGCAGGGGGACAAGCTGCCTTCGCAGGACAAGCTGGCGGAACAGTTCGGGGTGAGCCGGAACACGATGCGCGAGGCAATCAACAAATTGACCATGCTGGGACTTCTGAGCGCCAGGCAAGGGGTCGGCACGATCATCAATATCAGCAGTCCTTCCGGATACCTGGCTTCTCTCTCGGACCACCTTCTCCTCCAGCCCTCGACGGTGCGCGAATTCATGGAGGCCAGGGTCATCATCGAGATGGCCACGGTCCGCCTCGCTGTAATGAGGGCGGACAAGGCGGCCCTGGCTGAGCTGGAATCAATCGTGCGCAAGCAGAAAGACGCCATCAGGACCGGGAGGGTGGAAGCATTCATAAGGTATGATGTCGAGTTTCATTTTTCCCTGGCGCGGGCAAGCGGAAACAAGGTGCTGCAGCAGTTCCTGGGCGCCGTAACCGATCTTATGAAACGGTTCATTCGAGAAGTCGCCCTCCTGCCCCGCGCCATGCGCAACGCCCTCGCGTTTCACAGGGACATTCTCAAATTCATTCGCGCCGGAGACGCCGAGGCCGCTGAACGCAAGCTGATCGAACACCTGACCGACGTTGTGAAAAACATCGAGAAAAGCACCGGCAGGGAACTGGGGACGACCTTCTATTTTATGGCCGGCAAGAGGACAATGGAGGACGATTCGGGCCCGGGGGGCGGCAAATAAGCGCGCAAATCCAGATGGGAATACCGATAGAGTTGGTTCGAGCCGCTATACGCGGGAGGTTCGGAGGATCAAATGGGTCACAGGATAGAGCAGATCAAAGACGTGGTTGTGAGCGGAAAACATAAAGAGATCGAAGCGCTCGTCAGGGCGGCCATTGATGAGAAGGCCGATCTCGATAAGATAATCAACGAGGGCCTCATCGCGGCCATGGACATAGTGGGGAAGAAGTTCGGCTCGGGGGAAATCTACGTCCCCGAGATGCTCGTCGCGGCGGCCACCATGAAGAAGGGTATGGAAATACTCAAGCCGCTGCTCCAGGGCGAGGCATCCCAGCCAAAGGGGACCATCCTCATGGGAACGGTCAAGGGAGATCTTCACGACATCGGGAAAAACCTGGTCATCATGATGCTCGAGGGCGCGGGTTTCAAAGTGGTGGACCTGGGGGTGGACCTGAGCGTGGACAAGGTGGTCGAAAAGGTGCGCGAGATCAAACCGGACGTGCTCGGCCTGTCCGCCCTGCTCACCACCACCATGCCCGAGATGCGGAAGGTGATCGGCATGATCGGGGAACAGGGGCTGCGGGGCAGCGTTAAGATCATGGTCGGGGGGGCGCCCCTGGACGCCAAATTCGCGGAAAAAATCGGCGCCGACGGCTACGGCAAAGATGCGGCGGACGCGGTCCAGCTCGCGAAGCAGCTCATCGGCATCAACTGATATCGAGGCTCTTAGCGACGCGCGTTCCGAACCGATGCGGGGCCGGAATCAATTTCGAACCAACGCGATGGGATGATTTTCTCATGAAATCCACACCGTACAATCTCGTAATGTCGGCGCTCTACAAAGGCAAAAAAGGGGAGCGCCCTCCGGCGGCCAATCCCACATCGATCGTGTGCCAAGAGCTTATGGACCTGGCCGGCGTCTCCTTTCCTCACGCCCACACGGATGCTAACGCCATGGCCGAACTCGCGCTGGCGGGGCATGAGATCATAGGGTTCGATTCGGTCATGCCGGAGTACAGCGTGCACCAGGAAGCCGCGGCCCTGGGCTGCGAGCTCGACTGGGGAGATCGGGACCGCATGCCCGACAGCAGGAACTTTCCGTACGAGAATTTCTCCGACATCCCGGTCCCCGACGACCTTCTCGAAAAACCCTCGATGCGCGTCGTGCTGGACGCCCTCTCGATAGTGAGACGCCATGTCGGGGGCAAGGCGGCCGTAATCGGCAAGGTAATGGGTCCGTGGACGCTTGCTTATCACCTGGCGGGGACCCAGAACTTTCTCCTCCAGGTGGGGCTTGGCGAACATGAGATGATCGAGCGCATGCTTCGCCAGCTCATGCCTGTCACCATAGCCTTTGCGAAGGCCCAGTTCGCCGCGGGGGCCGACATCGTGGTCCTGGCGGACCACGCGACCGGGAACCTCGTCGGAGCATATCATTACGAGCAACTGCTGCTCCCTCTCCATAAGGAAATGACAGCCGAGATAGAAGGTCCCCTCATCCTCCACGTCTGCGGCAATTGCCTGGACAGGCTGGAACTTTTCGCCGATGGGGGCTTCGACGGGTACCACTTCGAATGGCAGGTCGACGCCAGGACCGCCGTCGAAAGAGTTGGACACCGCATGGCGCTGGTCGGGAACATCAACAACCCCCAGGTCCTTTTCCAGGGGACCCCCGATGACGTGCGAAAGCAGGCCCGGTATGCAATCGAGGCCGGGGTCGATATGATTGCCCCGGAATGCGCCGTCCCGCTTTCAACCCCGCTGGAAAACCTCAAGGCGATAGTGGAGGCGGTTCACGAGGGTTACTAGCGCATCGTTTCAACTCCTTTTCCAGTTAACGCGGAGGTCGCAATTATGCTGATCATCGGCGAGAGGATCAACTCATCCCGAAAAAGTATTGCCGGTGCGATTTCAGCCGGGGACAGGGCTTTTATACAACAGGAAGCGAGGCTCCAGGCCGAGGCGGGGGCGCACTACATAGACGTGAACGCGGCGGCGTTCGTTGGCGGGGAGATCGACAAGCTGAAGTGGGTAATCGACGCCGTCCAGCAGGTTACCGAATTGCCGCTGTGCATCGACAGCCCCGATCACAAAGCAATCAAGGCCGTGCTGCCGATGGTGGACACGGCGCCGATGATCAATTCGATCACCCTGGAACCGGAGCGTCTCGAGGGGGTCCTTCCCCTGGTCGCGCAGTACAAGGCGAAGGTCATCGGGCTTTGCCAGTCCGCGGACATGATGGCCGAATCCACGGAAGCCAAGGTCGAGCTGGCGGGCCGGTTGGTCGAGAAGGTCGGGGAGGCCGGGATATCACCGGACGATCTCTACATAGACCCGCTCGTCTACCCTCTCGGGACCGGCGCGACCTCCGCGCGGGCGACCCTCGACGCTATCGAGCGCATAATGAGGGAGTTTCCGGGGGTCCATACCACTTGTGGTCTCACCAATGTCTCACACGGCCTTCCGGCCCGAAAACTGGTGAACCGCACCTTTCTTGCGGCTTGCATCATCCGCGGCCTGGATTCGGCGATTCTGGACCCCACGGATAAGTTGCTCTTCGGCGCGCTCAAGGCAGCCGTCATGATTGCCGGCGGGGACGATTTCTGCATGGAGTTCATACAGGCGTTCCGGGCGGGCCGCATCGAGTAAATCAGGCAGCAAGGCGGAGCATGAAGTATCCAAAATTCGGCTTCATCAGGCAAGAGTTTCCGGAAGGGACAAAACTCGCTCCACGGCAGGCGGTAGCGGCCGAACTGGAAAGATCGGGCATCCTCGATCCGCTTCGCGGGGGGGACCGGGTGCTCATCACCGGCGGCAGCAGGGGTATCGAGTCGATGAACGAGGTGCTCCGCGCCTGCGTCGCCGCCGTAAGGGAGCGGGGCGGAGACCCCCTGCTCTACCCCGCCATGGGGAGCCACGGAAAAGGGACCGCGGATGGTCAGGTGGACGTTTTGCGCCACCTCGGGTTAACCGAATCGGCGGTCGGGGCCCCGATCCATTCCGGGCTGGAGATGGTCGAGATAGATCGCGTGTATGGTTCCGTGCCTGTCTACGCCGACAGGGCCGCCGTGGAAGCGGACCACATCCTGATCGTCAACCGCGTCAAGGAGCATACGGAGTACATCGGGGAAACGGAATCGGGCATCCTGAAGATGGCGGTGGTCGGCCTGGGCCGGCAACTCGGCGCGGAAACCATGCACCGGTTGGCCGTCAACATCACCTACCGTAGGGCAATACACCTGATCGCGGCCTCTCTTTTCAAAAACCTCAAGGTCCTTGGCGGCATAGCGCTGCTCGAAGATCACTGCAACCGGCTTCGCAGGGTCGAGGCCGTCCGGGCCGGGGAAATATTTTCCAGGGAACCCCGGCTTTTGGAGGAGTCCCGGCTCTATAAGCCGAGACTCCCTTTCGAGGAGTTGGACATACTGGTGATCGACGAGATTGGGAAAGAAATTTCCGGCTCGGGGATGGATACCAAGGTGGTCGGCCGGATCATGAACGTTTACGAAAAGGAATGCGAAACCCCGCGGATAACCCGCATCGTCGTAAGGGACCTCTCCGAGGCCACCGATGGAAACGCAACGGGCATAGGACTTGCCGACTACACCACCCTCAGGGCTGCCGCCAAGATCGATTTCAATGCGACCGCGACCAACTGCGTAACCGCCGTTGCCCCCGAAAAGGGGCGCACGCCCCTGGCTTTCAAAACCGACAGGGAAGCCCTCGACGCGGCCTTCAAAACGATTGGGATCTGGGCCCCGGACCGTGTCAGGGTTGCATGGATCTCCAATACGATGGAACTCGAATGGCTTGCCGTTTCCGGCAAGCTCGTTGAATCGTTCAAACAGGCTGAAGGTGATTTGTTCGATCTGCCCTACGATGCGGCGGGGAACCTGCCCAATCTGAAAGACTTTCTGCAAAAAAACGGGATGCGGGGTTGAGTCTTACATGCGCGTGGTGATTGCCTGCCGGGTGATACAGGCCGAATTGGATGAAGCGCGGGCGGGCGACCCCGATGTCGAAATCGTCTGCCTGGACCAGATGCTCCACAGGACACCCGCCAAGATGGCCGGCCTCGTTCAGGAGCAGATCGACAGGGTCTCGGGTTACGCGGATCAAATCATCCTGGGCTACGGCCTCTGCTCGAACGGCATAGTCGGGGTCAGGGCCGCCAAGCAGGGCCTGATCGTCCCCAGGGCACATGACTGCATCGCGCTCCTGATGGGGTCCTGCGCGGCGCACTCGGCATGCTTCTCCGAGCGGCCCGGCACGTATTACCTCAGCAGGGGCTGGATTGCCGAACGAAAGGACCCTCTCGGCGTAACCCACGAGGAGTATACCGAGCGCGTCGGCAGGGAAACGGCAATATGGGTGATGACCGAGGAACTCAAACACTACACGCACATCACCTTGATAAGATCGGGGAATATCGATGGGGGCCTGGTCGAGCGGGCCCGGCAAAATGCGGAATTTTTCGGCAAACAGTACGGTGAAATTGCGGGCGGCATGGATTATTTCAGAAAAATCGTCGGCGGGCCTTATGATCGAGCCGACTTTTTCATTATTCCGCCCGGCGCGGGCATAACACAGGAACTTTGGTTTTCCGGTTAACCGTCTATGGAACATCGGATTATTTTCGAGTCGGCCGGGCTTGCTCACAGTGCCGGCGAGGGCGAGACCGTAGCGGAAGCCGCCCTGGCCCTTGGGGCGCCGCTGCGCTCCGACTGCGGCGGAAAGGGAAAATGCGGGAAATGCCGAATCACCGCGCTTCCGCCGGAGTGCCTTTCACCCTTGTGCGATGAAGAACGGGAGGCACTAACCCCGGAGGAACTCGATTCCGGCTTGAGGCTCGGGTGCAAAGCCGGGATCGTCGGTCCGGGGGTCATATCGATTCCGGCCGAGTTGCTGGAAGGCGGCCACGCTTTCGGAAAAACGCAACTCCAGGTGAGCTGGCCGGTAGACCCGGTCATCGAACGCATCGTGCTGCCCCCCGAACCCCTTTCGGGCGAAAATGTCTCAGCTTCCCATGACATGGCCGGAAAGATCGCCTCGCGCGCGCGGGACGCCACCGGCAGGGATGTCTTATTCACAAACCACGCACTCGGGGAGATCAGCCTCCCTTCTTTTTCAACCGGCGAACTGACGCTCGTCTCCCATGCCGAAAAAGGCGTCACGTCGGTAATTCACGGCGCGCGCAGCCGTTCTCTGGGAATTGCCCTCGACATCGGGACCACCACCCTTGCCCTCTACCTTTGCGACCTTGAGAGTGGAAACATGCTTGCCTGCGACGCGGTCGCCAATCCCCAAAGGGTCTACGGGGAGGACGTCATCAGCCGCATTGCCTATGCGGATGAGCACGAAGATGGGGCGGCAAGGCTTCGCGGGGTCCTTGCGGGCGCCGTCAATGCCCTGAGCGGGCGTGTTCTTGGCCGGTGCGGCGCGGGACGCGATGAGGTGGACGAAATCGTGGCCGTCGGCAACACCACCATGGAAACACTCTTTGCCGGGTTCCACCCCCATAGCCTCGGGGTTGCCCCGTATCTGCCGATTATTCGTAATCCCGGCGATTTCAGCGCTTCCGAACTGGGTCTCGATTTCAACCCCGGCACAAATGTTCACCTCTTTCCAACTGTCTCGGGCTTCATCGGAGGCGATACCGTCGGCGCGATCCTGTCCGAGCGACCTCACGAGCGCTCCGAAATATCTTTGATAATCGACATCGGGACCAATGGCGAGCTGGTCCTGGGGAACAGGGACGGATTGTGGGCAACCAGTTGCGCGACGGGACCGGCGTTTGAAGGGGCCCACATATCCCATGGCATGAGGGCCGCGCCGGGCGCGATTCACAGGGTCGAGATCGATCCCTCCACCCTCGAAGCCTCTTACGAGGTGCTCGGGGACGACTCCAATCCCGGCATTAAGCCCCGGGGCATCTGCGGGTCCGGAATTATCGACGCCCTTGCCACGATGCGCCGGGCCGGCCTTATTCTTGCCAACGGCCGCATGTCCGAGAAATTCAACTGCATCGGCTGCGACGAGAACGGCATCGGGCGAAAGTTTGTCATCGCCTCTTCCGATAAAACGGCTTCCGGCCGCGAGATTGCCGTAACCCTGCAAGACATCCGCCAGGTCCAGGTCGCAAAAGCGGCCCTGCTGACCGGAATCAAGCTTCTGGCGCAAAAAGCCGGATTCGACCGTATCGACAAAATGGTGCTGACCGGCGCATTTGGAGCGAGGTTCGACTGGCGCAATGCCGTTGCCATTGGAATGCTCCCGAAACTATCGCCGGAAACACGGGTCGAAACCGTCGAAAATGCGGCGGGGGCCGGCGCCGTCAAGGCATTGCTCGACAGGAAGTCCCGAAAGGAGGCGCTGGATCTCGCACAGACCGTCCGTTTCCTGGAACTTGCGGAAATACCGGAGTTCCAGGCGGAGTTCCCCTCGGCCATGATTTTTCCGGACTTGGACGGTTAGGGACCGCAACGTAATGACTTTTACATTTCATGAAAGTTCGATGTATCGCGCGGTATCGCGCAGGATGGGTGCACCGCCCCGCGCAACCCATCGCCACCGGAGTGCTTCATGGGTTGCGCGGGGCGCTCCACCCATCCTACGAACTACGGATCGTCATTCCCGCAGCGCATTTGGGCGGGAATCCAGCGTCTTGCTTTGCGCAACAGACCGACAAGACACTGGATTCCCGCCCAAATGCGCCGCGGGAATGACGGTTTTGACGACCCGAGCCGAACTTCAGTTGCACGGGTAATCAACTGCACGGGTAAGCAGTTGCAAGGGTAAGCAGTTGCAAGGGTAATCAGCTGCTCGGGTAATCAGTTGCACGGGTAATCGGCATGACACCCAGGCGGCGTCAGTTCTGCTGCTTCAATAGACTCTGAAAGCGGCCGCCCTCTTTTTGCGCGAGCAATTCCCAGGCGCCCGTCTCCACCACCCGCCCCCCCTCGAGGACCACGATGCCGTCCGCTCTTCGGATCGTCGAGAGGCGGTGGGCGATAATGACCATGGTCAGTTCCCCATGAAGCCCCTCGATGGCATCCTGGATGCGCTGCTCGTTTTCCGTATCCAGGGAACTGGTCGCCTCGTCGAGAAGCAGCAGGGTCGGCTTTCGCAACAGCGCCCGCGCAAGGGCGATGCGCTGTCGCTCACCCCCGGAGAGCCGAATCCCCCGATCTCCCAGCACGGTGTCCAAACCATTGGGAAGGGCCGACACGAACGGTTCGGCGGCGGCAAGCCTGATCGCCGACCAAAGCTCTCCTTCCGTCGCGTCCCCTCTGGCCCACAGGAGATTGCGGCGAACCGTATCGTGAAAAAGAAAGGTATCTTGCGGCACATAACCGATGGAACTCCGCCAATGGTGCACCCATTCGCCCTTGAGAGGCTTTTCATCGATGAGAATCGCTCCCTCGGTCGGGTTGAGCAGCCCCAGGATGAGATCGGCAAAAGTTGTTTTCCCGCTGCCGGAAGGACCGACTATGGCAATCGTTTTATGCGCCGGGATTACAAGATCGATCTCGCGGAGGGCAAGGCTTTCCGTGCCCCCGTCATAGGAGAATGACACCCGATCGAAACGAATGGAGCCACTGAGCCGTAACGGTTGCATAGAGGATGGACAGGGCGATTCCGCCGAGGCCTCGAAACGGTCCAGCATGGAGCTTGCCTCGCGGAAGGCCGGAAGGGAGTTGCTGATATGCTGCATATGGTGCTGTATGTTGGATATCTTCGGTGAGAGCCGCGCAAACACGAACACCACGAGCAGGAGGCTGCTCGAAGGGATCGTGACGAGTTTTGCCGCCATATAGAAAAAGGAGCTAAGAGCAACGATGGCCCCTATCTGGTGGTACATTCTCGTGTCGGCGTCCACCTGAAAGAAACGGGTGGCCTTTGTCGCGAGCTGGTTCGTGATGACGGAGAAGCTCTTGGCGTGCTCGTATTCAAGGCTGTAGCTTTTGGCAATCTTCATGCCGCCAAGGTGTTCACTGGCCACCCAGTACATATCCTCCATCGTTGCCTGCAATTCTTCGCCCAGGCGGTGAGCCTGCCTGTTAAGAGGTTGCAGAATCAAGAAGATCACCGAGACGCACGCCAGCGTGAACAGAGTCATGACCCACGATACGCTCAGAGACACGCAAATGTATATGAGGGTGAGAACGACCGCCGCAACGAGTTCGAGAAGCCGCCTGGCGGCAAATCCCGCGCGAATCAGGTCGTTGGTCACAACGCGGATTACATCGGCCCCGCTCGTCTGTGTGAAGCACAGCCATTCGACTCGCGCAAAGGCGGCATACAAACGGTCCTGCAAATGTTGGGTGTAACCCATGATCATTCCGGCGTTCAGCCCTTCCTGGTATCGGCTGACCACGGCATGCACGCTTAGAATGGCCACATAGACGCACAAAATTGTCGGCAGGGTGAGAGGCAGTCCGGTCATACTGAAAAGGTCCCTCACGAGAAGGGAGATTCCGTCGGCTTTCTCCGCCCCATCAAAGCCTATGAGGTGCAGGAAGGGTATCAGCATGATCAGGCCGACGCCTTCGCTGAGCCCGAGCAGGACCATCACGAGAAGGGATATCCAGGCCTTTGCGCCGGAATACCGGAGGAAGGACAGGAAGTAAGACTTTGCTGTTGTAAATCCTGATGGTTGCATTTGAATAATACGGTTACAGAGGAAGAAAGTGCGTTTTTTGGCATCGGAGCTTTTCGCTCCCAGGGGCGCGGATCACGATGTGCTCATCCCAGGGTGCTCTATTTCCGCTTCCTTTGGAATTGACGGGTGAGCTGAAACAGCCAGAGATTGAGGGGAGCACAACGGTTCCATGCATGGCCCGCGCGGCGCCATATGCCGCGGTCGAGCCTGTGCGCGCGTCCCTTACGAAAGACCAGAATGGCCCTGCCCAGAATGTCTTCTCGCGCAAACGGCCCTTCGCAATCCTTCTGCGAATCGCCGCGCAGGAAGAATCCCCCACCTTTAACCCGGACAATGCGGTGCAGAACGTATCGCTCGCTCTCGGGCCGGGAAGCGCGCCGCGCCAGGACTATGTCTCCCGCCACCGGCGGAAGGCGCGCGGGTTCGAGCTCGACCGCATCGCCGCCGCGGATGAAAGGGAACATACTGCTGCCCGTGACGGTCATGCGCACGCGCTGATTGCTTCCCAAAGCGGCCAGAACCAGCGGCATGAGTTCACTGGCGGGGATGATCATGACACCAGCCCAATGAGAAAGCCCGCCTCCGCTTCGAGAGGACTGCGGAAAGCGGGGCCGCTACCTTAACGAGACATCGGAAGGGGCAATTGAGAATCTCAGGCGGGCTGCCCATAGCGATCTTTTCTCGCGCGGGCGATTTCGCACAGATAGGGCACGGCGTCGGTCAATGTGCCGTTTTCCACCATCGACCATGCCGGGCATCGCCCACAGTAGGAAAACGCCTCACAGGCATTACACTCCGATCCGGCCGGAGGCGCGGAATCAACGTATTGCCGCACCCGTTTCCACGCCTCGGGAAAGCCGATCTCGAGGGGCCGGACCGCCGGCTGGGGCAAGAGCAGGCATACGTTCATTTCTCCCACCGAATTTATCGCAAATGAGGCCTTGCCTCCCTGGCAATAGAAATTGCCGTGTCTGCCCGAGGTCGTTTCCCTGATCGCCACCTCGGTCCAATCGTGGGCCGAAGCACTGTCTGTTTCTTCGAGCGTGATGCAGTCCGCCGCGGACAGGCGGCAGTCTTCCACGTCGGAATGATTCAGGTCGGGCCGCCTGGTGAGCAGCCAGGACGCGGAGAACGGCACGCCCCAGTCGTGCGCCATTTGGCGCATCGCTTCCAGTTCGCCCACGTTCTGCCGGGTGACGGTGGTCTTGAGTCCGAAGGTAATGCGGTGAGACAAAAGGGCTTCTATGCCGGCGCGGCAAGCGGCGAGACTTCCCTGCCTGCCGGTGACCGCCTCGCAGGTTGCCGCGGTTGCCCCGTAGAGGGTAATCTCGACACGGCTTGGAGGCGCCTGGGCCAGACGCGCCGCGATCTCTTTCGTGATGAGGGTGCCGTTGGTAAAAAGGGCAATGGACAACCCCATCCGTGTAAGCGGCTCGTAGATCTCGAAAAAGTCGCGACGCAAGAAGACTTCCCCGCCCGTGAGAAGCAGGAAAACCATCCCGTTATCCACCGCCCCGCGCGCCAACTCCAACCACGCGGAAGCCGGGATCTCCTTTGCGGCCGTCGCCGCGTCGCCCGCGGCCTGGCGGACGTAGCACATGCGGCAGGCCAGGTTGCAGCGACTGGTCAGCTCGAAGGCCCCGTGGGCAGGTTGGCGGGTCACGGCCGCGCGCCTGAGCATCTCACTTACCAGCGCACCGTATTCTGTCGGAGTCTGCGTCACGTCTTCAACAATCCGAGTCGTTCGAGTTCGTCCAGGAAGGCCCGGACATCGGTGCGAGCCCTGTCTTCGTCGGTGTCGAACTGATTCACGACCTCCGCCACCAGGTACTCAAGCGACCGGTCTTCCGCGAGAAGTTCCCAGACAGCGCGCCCCGTTGCATTGAGGGTTATCAGGGCGTTCATATCCAACACCTTCGCGCCAAGCGGCACCAAAAGGTCTTGGCCCCCGACATTTCGCAGCAAAAAATCGTCACTTCGTTTCATGTCCGCATACTCTCCCGAATGCCGAAACGCCCGCGGCAAACTTCCTTGCGCGGGCGTTTTATCGGGCCGGCCTGATGTGTGCTGATGGCCCCGGCTTACTCGGTAAGTCCACAATACTTGACCGTGCTGAAATTACAGCCCAGCACCCGCTCCTCGAGTTGGACTTGAACAGCGGTTGCTTTGGGCGGCTCATAGGGTTTCTTTTGCGATTCCTGAACTTTCATGGCAATCCGCCTCCTTCATCAATTACTTTCACTGCGCCATTGCAAGGAAAAACACCCCTGTTGCGGCTTCCCAAGGATCCCGGATTATCTCAGATAAGCACATTCCGTGCCTCCTGTCAAGGTGAATCCCCGTGTCTCTTTGAATGTCCTTGACTGCATACCGCACTGGTGCTAACCTGCGTCAGAGCGGCTTTATTAACTTGATATCATTACCTTTTCACCAGATCTTGAATCTGCCCTGAATCGAGCGATTCTTTTGCCGATTAAGTCGGATCGTCATACCGGCGAAAGCCGGAATCCAGGTAACGCCAAGCACCCTCTGGATACCGGCTTTCGCCGGTATGACGCCGTTCCGTGGGGTGAATCGCTCAAATTAGGTATGCGGCTTCCTGTCTCCGCAGATGCGCGCCCACCCGTGATTCCGGCCGGTGCGACCGCGATGATCGGTTGACCCGTTGCCGGCAGTTGTCGCGCCGCTCAGTCCTTGCCCTGATGGGACGCCTGGACCGGACCTGTTAATTCGAGGAGAAACGCTATGAGAAGGGCCCGTTGGATTGTCTTGCTGGCGTTCATCGGCGTGTTGGCGGCCCCCCAGTTTGTCCGGGGACAGAACGCGCCGTCGCCGAATCTCGTCGGTGTATGGCAGGCCCAGGTCCAAACCCCCTGGGGCGCCGCGGTGGCCCAAACCACTTTGATGCCGGACGGCACCTTTACCAAGACATTCAGGTCCGCCGAGATGCTCACCTGGGATGTGGGCATGTACACGGTCGGCCCCGGATACATCCATTTTTATATCCGGGACCATGAGCCCAAAGTCTACAAGGGCGTACCGATGCACTGGGTCACGAGTGAGACGGTATTTTTTCAATTGGTCGGCCCCGATAAAATGCTTTGCGAGGACCGCGTAACGGGCGGCCGCTGGCAGGCCGTCCGCGTCCGGTGAGGCTGATGAAGTATTGGCACGCGATCTGAACGGCCGGGTCGGCCCTTATGCCAAGCTGCTTTCAAAGAGGTAATAATCCTGCCGAGTAAAATCCCCCCCTGCCCCAGCAGTGTCCGGTTAGGAACTTGCATGCGCTGGTGGCCCCGCCCTGAAAGGGCTTCATATTCCAGCCCAGGGTGGCGTCCCGCGAAGCGCGAGACTGACCCTGGGCTGAGTTATTTAGCCCCGGTGGGGCACAAAAGCATGTCGCCTGCAAAAACCTAACCGGACACTGCTGCCCCTGCCCCCCTTTAGAAAAGGGGGGATCCGGCTAGCGTACCCGGCAGACACCCCCCTTTTCTAAAGGGGGGCAGGGGGGGATTTTACTCGTCGGAACGCGACTCCGTATTAATCCCCGAGTGTACAGCCCCTGGATTTTCACAGTCAACCTCAGCCGCTTACCTGCCAGGTCACGTATCTTTCATTCCGCCCGCACGCACAACCGGGGAGAATTGCAACTTTTCCGGGTAAAACTTGTCAAAACAAGATGAAGGTATGGGCATTACGCGCCGGAAATGATGCGCGGCGGGTGCCGGTGGGGGTTTTCCGTTTCGAAACCGCCGGATTTGGTGTAGTTTTTTGTTGAGGCGCTCGAAGGCGCCAAGGAGTGAAAGATGAGCGCGCCGGTTTTTGGGAAAGTGAAGCAGGGCTTATATCGGAGGCTCTTTTGGACCGTTTTGTCATGCATCGTCTTTTTTCAGGCGCCGCACGGAACGGCCCTCGGTGATTGCGGCGCTCTGATGAAAGCGGCGGACGACCAGTTTGCGAAGGCTGAAGATCTTTATGCGGCGGGCAAATACCGCGAGGCCCTGGACCTGCTCGACCGGGCATTTTCGACCGACATTTATTGCCGCCCCGCAAAAGCGCACCTGGAACTGATCGGGCTGGCCGTGACCCACGAGGCCCTCGGGGACTACGCCATGGCCCTTGAAACCCACCGGAGGGACCTCGCGCTTGCCATCGAGATCTTCGGGGCCGACAATCCCGATACGGCGGTGTCCCACAACAATCTGGGAAGAATGTACCAATCCATGGGGCAATACCCCGAGGCACTCGTCAATCTCGAGAAGGCCCTGTCTATTTTCATCCGCTCCAGCGGACCGGATCAGCCCGACACCGCGGTAGCCTACAATAATGCGGCCTCGGTCTACGAAGCGGCGGGCGATTACAAAAAGGCGCTCGAATATTACGAGAATTCCCTGAGCATCAGGCTGAAGGTCTTCGGACCGGACCACCCGGCAACGGCCACCGCTTTCAACAACCTGGGCGGGATCTACAAAGCCATGGGCCAACACGACAAAGCCCTCGAAAACCTCAACAAAGCCCTGCCCGTCTACATAAAATTCCACGGTCCCGAGCATCCCGCAACGGCCAACGCCTATAACAACATAGCGTCGGTCCACAAGGCCCTGGGCCGCTTCCCCGAGGCCCTCGAACACTATGAAAAAGCGCTCGCAACAGATCTCAAGACCAACGGTCCGGACCACCCGAGCACGGCGGTTTCCCACAACAACATTGCCGCCGCCTACGAGAGCATGGAGGAGTTCGAAAAAGCACGGGAGAATTTCGAAAAAGCCCTTGCGGTTCAGTTGAAGGCGTTCGGCCCCGATCATCCCTCCACGGCGAAAACGTACAACAATCTGGGGTCCGTTTACCAATCGACCGGCGATTATTCCAGGGCGATCGAGACCTACCGGAAGGCGCTGCCGACCGCGCTGAGGGCCGGCGACGCCCAGCTTAAATGGAATGTGCTTGCCGGAATGAGTTCAACCTTTTCAAAGCTTGGCAATCCAAACGTCGCCGTTCTTTTTGGGAAACAGGCGGTCAATGCGATCCAGGCAATGCGCTCCTCCATGGCGGGCATGGATAAGTCCCTCCGGAAAAGCTTCATCCAGGACAAGGAAAATGTCTACAAACGGCTTGCCGCCCTTTTGACGGACCTGGGCAGGGTCCCTGAAGCGCAGCGGGTGATGGACCTTCTCAAGGAGGAGGAATTCTTCGAGTTCGTGCGGGGAATCGACATCCCGCAGACCACCGAGGGAGTTGACTATACCGAGGCCGAGAAAGCCTGGGTTGAAAAATTCGCCGAGATAGGCGACCGAATCGCACAGCGGGGCGCGGAATACGCGGAAATCAGGAGAAAGGCCAGGAGCAGCGAACTGAGCGAGGATGACAGGAAAAAGGAAAAGGAAATCATTTCCGATCTCGAGATCGCCAGCCGCACCTTCGATGCCTTTGTCGACAAGATATCGGCGGAATTCGAGAAGGCTGCGGGGGAGAAGGCCGCGGAACTGACGGAAAAAGGCCTGCGCGACCTGAAATCCCTCCAGTCCACCCTGAGGTCTTTGGGCAACGGGACGGTGGCGGTCTACTATCTTGTAACCGATAAGAAGCTGGTAATCATACTGACCACTTCGGAAACGCAACTGGCAAGAGAGGTCGAGGTTTCCTCCATCGAGATAAATCATATGATCTCGGACCTGAGGAAGGACCTCCTGTGTCCCCTGAAAGACCCCAGACCCGCTTCCGGAAAGCTGTTCGCAAAGGTCCTCGCCCCCATCTCCCGCGATCTGGAACAGGCGGGCGCCAGGACCCTCATGCTGTCACTGGATGGAGCGCTCAGATACGTTCCTTTTTCGTGCCTCCATGACGGGGACAAGTACTTGATCGAGAGATATACGCCCGTTATCTTCACACCCGCCAGCCGTGACAAACTGAGGGTCCCCCCATCGCTTTCCTGGCAAATTGCCGGGTTTGGCGTCGCGGACAAGGTTAGCGACCGTTTCAGGGCCCTTCCATGGGTCCGATATGAACTCGACGGCATAGTTAAACAAGAAGGCAAAGGCGGTACTCTGCCGGGAGTAATCAGGCTCGATGGGGAGTTTACGGCCGATGCCATGCGCGATGCGCTGCTTCGCGACTATCCCGTGGTGCACATCGCCAGCCATTTCGTCTTCAACCCGACCGCCGAAGAATCCTTCCTGCTGCTGGGCGACGGCTCGCAACTGACTCTGGACAAGATCAAGCACCAGGGCTTCCGGTTTGACGAAGTGGACCTGCTGACCCTTTCGGCATGCGAAACCGGATTGAGCGCGCAGGGCGCAACCGGACGGGAAATCGAGGGATTTGGCGTACTGGCGCAGCGCAGCGGGGCAAAAGGGGTAATCGCATCCCTGTGGTCTGTTGCCGACAGGAGCACGGGGCTGTTAATGAAGAAAATGTACGAGGCGCGCGCGAAAAACCCCGCCACGAACAAGGCCGAGTGCCTGCGCCGGGCCCAGTTGGAATTACTCAGGGGCGAAGGAGAACAGCCGCCCTCCTCCGGGAGCTCCCCGGCGGAAGGCGGCGGCGAATCGAGCGATTGCGCCAGGAGGAACAGCCCATCCTTCGAAATCAATCCCTCGGCGCCTTACGCCCACCCCTACTTCTGGGCGCCCTTCGTCTTGATGGGAAATTTTCTGTAGGAAAGCACCGGAGGTGCGCGGCAAACGCCATGGGACCAAAGGCAAGTGTATCTCGATGTTATAAGGTATACCCAAAAGCCGATATTGAATTAGCAAGATGAGTATTTCAGATGTAAATTGTGTAGAATCAGGTACCATGAGTCTTGAACGGGTGGAGGAGGGCACAATTTCTTAGACCGGAACTATGTGTTACATGAATTGGAGAGAAGCATGGCAACCGCCCTGGAGCTAACCCGAAAGGGTTGGCAGCATTACCTGGAGAGCGCACGGCGGCGATCCGAACCGCCCGCACCGTCCGCCTCTGTCCAGGAGAAACGTGAACGTTTACTCATTCTCGTTCGCGATGCGGCTGCCAAGCTCAAGGACCGTTTCGGCGCCCGGCGTGTAATTCTTATCGGGTCCTTGGCGCAAGAAGCCGATCTTTCACCCCGCTCCGACGTGGATCTCGCTGTTGAAGGCCTGGCAGGAGATGACTATTGGGAAGCATGGCGGATGGTTGAGGACACAATAACAGATCGACCTGTCGATCTGATCGATATTGAGACGGCTGGTGAATCAATGCTTCAGACAATCGAGCGCTACGGAATTGAACTATGAATATCGTTTACCAGGAACTGTCCGATCGAATCCGTGGCGCCATATCGGATATAGACAGGGTAGTAGAACGTGCTTTGAGAGCTTGGCCTCGCGCCAAAGAATCGTCGGTGGCCCAAGATGTTTATTTGGACGCTGTGGCATTGAATCTCCATGGTTTCTACTCCGGCCTGGAGCGTCTGTTCGAACTGATCGCACGGCGCATGGACCATTCCCTCCCTTCAAGTGAGGTTTGGCATCGCGATCTGTTATTACAAATGGGTCGGGAGATCCAAGGTGCAAGGCCCGCCGTTATCTCTCAACACCATGTCGACAAATTGGATGAATTCCGACGCTTTCGACACCTCGTTCGAAACGTTTACACGATTAATCTCTTGCCGGACCGAATGAGCAAGCTAATCTTAGGGACTACGAACTTACTATTCTACCGTTTTAGGATAGATCGTTATGTCCCAGTTCGGGAGCGTCGGAGAACGCAGCAGCCGTTGTTCGAGTTGCGCCTTCTCCTTCTTGCATAGGCTGACGC
>JBAQYM010000204.1:0-7380 GCA_049300095.1 Syntrophobacteraceae bacterium | reverse complement strand
GGCTGATGTAGTCCGTCAGACGAGACCCTTTAGGCAACTCCGCGAGTGTACGAGCCATTTTGCCCCTCCTCTTGTTCGGGATTTGAGGAGAAGATACCACAAAATGGACGCTAAGTGAACAGTATTGGGCTTAAGTCATGTAGGTTGGGTTAAGCGATAGCGAAACCCAACGAGTGCTGTTTCCGTCCCGAAGATATGTTGGGTTTCGCTATCGCTTAACCCAACCTACCAACTTAAGTGAACGGTATTGGACTTAACGCAGTAGCGCTACGCCGTCTTGTCGGCTATTTCGACGGGATCGAGGTCCATTCCTAGCTGGAGCTGGGAGAGTTGGAGCTCGTAGAGGCGGCGGTATTCGCTTCCCGTCCTGAGCAGTTGGTCGTGGCGGCCTTCCTCGATGATCGTGCCGTCGGCCATCGCGATTATCCTGTCGGCGTTCTTGATGGTGGACAGGCGATGGGCGATGACGAAGGTCGTTCGCCCGGTCATGAGGTATTCGAGGGCATTTTGCACCTCGCGCTCGGATTCGCTGTCCAGAGAGGATGTCGCCTCGTCGAGGATGAGGATGGGGGCATTCTTGAGAATGGCCCTGGCAATGCAGATCCGCTGGCGCTCTCCACCCGAGAGGCGCACCCCCGCCTCGCCCACCTTGCTGTCGAACCCCTTGGGCATTTTCATGATGAAATCGTAGGCGTTGGCGGCCTTGGCCGCCGCGACGATCTCTTCCTCGCTCCGGGCGATGTCGCCGTAGGCTATGTTGTTGCGGACCGTATCGTTGAAGAGGATGGACTGCTGGGTCACGATGCCGATCTGCGAGCGCAGTGAAGCCAGGGTCACGTCGCGGATATCGACGCCGTCGATGAGCACCGCGCCTCCCGTTACGTCGTAGAACCGGGGAAGGAGGTTTACCAGCGTCGTCTTCCCCGCGCCGCTCGTCCCGACGATCGCGACGATCTCACCCACCGTGGCCTTGAGGTTGATGTTTTTCAACACGGGCTTGTCGCCGTAGGTGAAGGAGGCGTTTCGAAACTCGATTCCGCGCTGGATGGGAGCCAGGGGGGCGGCCCCCGGTTTGTCCCCTATCTCGGGGGGTATGTCCAGAATTTCGTAGACCCGGTCCGCCGCCGCCATTCCCAGGGGGAGCATCCCCACCGTGTTGTTCAGCCTCTTCACGGGTTCGTAGAGCAAAAGCAGGGCGGCGACAAAGGAGAAGAAATTCCCGGTGGTGGTCGTCCCCTTGATCACGCTCGCGCCGCCGTACCAGATTGTGAGAACGATGACGACGCCGCCGAGAAATTCCATGATCGGGGATGAAAGCGCCGCCACCGCGACCGTTTTCAGTTGGAGGCGCAGGGTCCTTTCGTTTTTCTCCTGGAAGCGCTTCTTTTCATACTCTTCCATCCCGAAGGCCTTGACGATGCGGGTGCCGCCGATGGTTTCGTGCAAAATCACGCTGATATCGGCAAGGGATGCCTGGCCGCTCGCGCCGATCTTGCGAAGCATTTTGCTCAGCTTGACAACGGGGTAGAACCCGAAGGGAAGGACCGCGATCGCGATGCAGGCAAGCTGCCAGTCCCGGAAAAAAATGACCGCGAGCAGGCCGATAATGCTGAAGCACTCCCTCATCACCCCGACAACCGCGCTGGTTGCGCTGGCCTGAAGGAAGGCCACGTCGTTGAGGACGCGGGACATGAGGTCGCCCGTGGATTTCTTGTCGAAAAATGACAGGGAAAGCGTTTGTATGTGGTCGTAGAGCTGCTGGCGAAGCCTTGTGATCATCCGGTTGCTGATGCGGTTTGTGAGGAAGACGTTTCCCCACATGCAGACCCCCTTCACCGTAAAGAGCGCCAGGACGCCCAGGGGAAGGATTACCAGCATGGTTTGATCTCTATTGATGAATATGTCGTCCAGGACGTTTTTTATGAGGTATGCGCCCGCCGCCGTCGTCCCGCCCACCCCCATCATGCAGAGCATGGCCAGGATCGTCTGGGTCCGGTAAGGCCGCACCATGTCGATCATGCGCTTGTACGTGCGCCTGTCTGCCGACTTCAATTTCTTAAATCCTCCATTCGAAAAACCGGTGAACGCCAACCTTGAAGTATAAAACGAGAATCGCATGCTTAGGAAGAAAAAAAGCACCGGGCGGGGTGAGTGGCGGGTCAAGCGACAGGTGTGGCCAAAACAGGGCGGAGGTCTCCCCTCCCTTGGCGGGAGGGGCTGGGGGAGGGGGTCGCGTGTTGTGGCGCGGTCTCCCGACCGTGCCACGGGGTTTGACCGAAGGTCTCCTTGGAGGGCCGTGAAACAAAATCGGAGACCTGCGGTCGCATCGAGTGGCGCGGTCAGGAGACCACGCCACAACAGGGTGGTTTGAGGGTGCTACGGCGGCGGGAACCAGCGAAACCCAACGAAAACGTTCCCGTTCACACGATGTTGGGTTTCGCTATCGCTTAACCCAACCTACCGTTCCGGTCCGGGAATATGGGGCGGGCGGGCGCGGGGCGTTCTAAAACTTTCTAAAAGGAAAGAATCAGCAAAGACGTGCCGACCGCCCAGAGGAGCGTCCCGACGGTTGCCAGGACACAGGCCCCGGCCAGGAACTTGTGGGAGAAATTCTCGGAGGCCCTTTCGTGATAACCCAGGACAAGCGCGAGCAGGACGCCGCAGACGAGCCCGCCTCCGTGCGCCCAGTTGTTGATGCCCGGAACGAGGAAGCCGAAGATGAAAATGCTGATGGCCCAGCCGCCGACCTGTTGGTATACGTACTGGCCGAATTGGCCCCCTCTGCTCTTCCCGTAGAAGAGCGCCGCGCCGATGAGGCCGCAAACGGACCCCGATGCGCCCAGGGTGAGGGGAATTCCGGCGAAATAGGATGCCGCGAACCCTCCGATGCCGGAGAGGGTGAAGATGCAAAACGTCCTCGATGCGCCGAATTCCTGGAGGATGAGCGGGCCGATCTGGCGCAGCGCTATCATGTTGAAGAGCAGGTGGAGAATGCTGCCGTGAAGGTAATTTGCGGTAATGACCGTCCACCAGCGATGAAAGCGGTCGATCGGGATGGTCCCCGTTGCGCCGAGCAGGAACAGGCTCTTGTTGCCGGGTGAGAGAAAACTCAGCGGGTTCATGGCGAACCCCGTGGAGGTGGGGCTGATGAGGATCGACAGGATGAACATGGCCGAGCACACGTAAGTGATGTTTCTCAAGAGTTGAGGGCCCTGGGTAAAGCCCCGGATAAGGAAATTATTCCTCCAGCGGGCGCCGGGATTTCGCAAGCCGCAGTGAGGACAGGCCGACTCGTCCCTGCTTATGAGCCGACCGCAGTTCGGGCATAGAATCGAGCGTCTCCCCTGATTTTCCACCATCACTCCATGACGTTTCGGAAGTATTTTCCCATGGGTGCTTCCGGGTGCTTCCCCACGAGAACCTCCCCGCGAGAACTTCCCCACGAGAACCTCCCCACGAGAACCTCCCCACGAGAACCTCCCCACGAGTATTTCCCCGCGGGCAAAAGCCGGATGCCGCCGCTGTTCAGTCATTAACCATGAGTCGGCGCGCCCGCAATCCATTTTTCACGCAAGCGGGGCGATTTCGACCGCCCCGGCGAAGGCCGGCCGGCCGCGCAACCTAATGACTCAGCCAGACACTCGAAGACCGTCAATTCGGCGTATCGGCGAGATTAATTGCCTGGACGCGCACCTCGTGCTTCTCTTCGGAAGCCACGTCCGTTTCAATGGCCAGGGTGGTCTGGAGCCGACCGCCCGGGGGTATGCTCGTCATGTTCGGCGTCACTTCCAGGCTGAATCCCGACTCATCGGGAAAGGGCGCCTGTGTCACGCGAATGACCTTGTCGTCGTAGGTGCACTTGACAATCTGAAAGTTTTTTTTCCGATTGCTGGTGACCAGAATTTTCCCGGAAAGTACGGACTGGTCGGGGGACAACCGCCCCACCACGAGATTGTTCGGTCTGACCCCGATCTCTCCTTCGATGGAACCGTTCACCCAGACGGTAAGCTCGGGCTTGTCCGCAAAATCCGTATGGAGCGTGATCGAGCCCCGGTAGTTTCCCCGTTGCGCGCGGTTGGACAGCTTGAGCCGGTAGTGCTTGCCGTCCTCGACGGTTTCAAGCCGGTATTGGACCTTTTTGTCGAGGTTGTCCTCGATTTTTCGGATGTGAAACGGGTTCGAGGCGCCGATGAAGTCCACGGCCTTTTCGGCAAGCCCGTCGGCCATTCCCTGAAAATAGACGGTCTTTTCAGGCCGGACCGCGATCAGCGGTTTTACGGTCCCCTCCACGAGCAAGATGAGGCGAGGGTTTGCGGGATCGTCGCTAAAAACGGTCGCGCTCTTTTTGACATACCCCTGGAACCCCCTCAGGTCCAGCTTCAAAGTCACCTTTCCCTCCGCACCGGGAGGGATTGCCCGGTCAAAACGGGCAACCGTGCACCCTCAACTGGGGCGGACATCGCTTATGCGCAGGACCGTGTTGCCGCTGTTTTTCACCGTGAAGTCACGGACAACCGGCACTGTCTCGCCAAGTTCCCCAAAACTGTAATTTGGCTCCGAAATGCTGATGCCCGGACTCTCCGTGCCCGCGAACAGGGCGGCCGCGGAAACGCAGCAGATTGCGAAGCATGCGGCAAGGACCCTGTAGGGCCGCTTGAAGGATTTCCCCATAAAAATTGCCCCCGTGTGTTGCGCGAAATCATGGATTGCGACCATGCCCGTCCCGTGTCCGGGCCCCGGCGCCCAGATCGTGTAACCGGCCCCGCATCCGCTGCGGGGACCATCTCTCCGGGCCGCGACTTCAGTAATACATTATCACGAATCCGGCAACACTATTTACTCAAAACCTTCCGCGGCAACAGGCCGGCGCCCCGGTGACAACGGACGCACAAGGCCCCCGACCTCAAACCGCCGTGCCATCGAGGAAGCGAAGAACCGGTTGCGTGAGCGGCCCGTGCGGTGGGACCGGCCTGTGGGAGCGGGCAGTGGGAGCGGCTTGCAGCCGCGATTTGGTGGGACCGTGCGGTGGGAGCGGCTTGCAGCCGCGATTGGGTGGACCGTGCGGTGGGAGCGGCTTGCAGCCGCGATGTCCATCATTCCATCCCCCGGAAGCCGACCGGCGAATTCACGAGATTGCGGCTGCAAACCGCTTCGATGGCGGGTGAGGGTGATCTTAATCCATGGAGGATCGTTCGAGCGTATCGGCCTTGCCGGATTGACGCCGATTTAGAAATCGTCGGGACTTACGGATTGATAGTACTCGTCCTCGACGTGGTCGGCGTTGCCGCTATTATATGCAACAAGCTTTTTCAGGTGCGTGAAGGAATCCAGGTCCATTGCAATGAATTCGATCGCCATCCCGGCATCCGTTTGCCGGACTGTCTTGCCCTTGAGGTCTATCGAGAGTTCCGACCCGGAAAGGCGTATCTTGATGTCCATGAGTTCGTCCGCCGGCAAGCGGCGTTCAGCGGTAAGAAACATCCCCTTCATGCTGAGATTATCCGTGGCGCCGCTGATCGTGAGGTCCCCGGATGTCACGATCACATCGGCGTTAAAGGATACCCGGCTGTTTTTTCGCTTCTCCATTTGATGCTCCGTCCGGATGCTGGTCCCTGGAAAATCGGCCTCCGACGACATGCCCCCACGGTGCTGGTGGGTTCGTGTCCAATCCTGTTCGACCTTTTAATGCAATCGGCAATTCTTGAATAATACTTGATTTTTCTATGAGAGGGAAATGCGCGTCCCGCATCTTGAGACAACGGGTTTTGGCCCATGGGAGCCAAAACTTGTCCTCGTGACGGTCCGTGGGGCTCTTCCGGCCGAAGAATTACTCGACGGAGGTTGCGCCGGATATGCGAATGGCTTAAATTAATTCTTCCAATAAACTTGGAGCGGGTATAAAATATTTACACTAATTTTTTCTATTTGCCGATTATGGGAACGGGGCCGAATCGGTCCGGTTTCCCTGTCTCCATTAAAAATCCTTCGTATTTCAGACCCGTACCGCCCAGTTCACTCGACCACGCTGGCGCAGGCCCTTTTATTTTTTCTTGGCGGAATGTAGACTTTTGCGATTGTTGCACGTCAACATCCAGTAAGGGGACCTGATGCAAGCCTTTGATATCCAGGCCGTTTTCAGCCTGGGAATTGAACCGCTCGCGCTCTCGGCCGTTCTTGATCGAAAGGTCGCTGATTCCGTCCGCGACGCCGAGAGCAAGTCGTCCTGATCACGAAAAACAAAACGGAAGCTTGAGCGCGGTTAATATCTTTAAGGAGGAGCCGGATCGGGAAGGAAGATGCACAAGCACTACTTATAGACTAGAGATGGTGGAATGGTCCGAATTTTTTTAAAAGAGAGGAGAAATTCATGAGCAAGAGAGTACGCGGAGTGTACGCTGTGATTGGACTCCTGGTTTTGCTCCTGGCGGCCCCGGCCGTCACACAGGCGCAGGGTCGGGTGTTCAGCCCGGCGGAACTTGACCAGATGCTTGCACCGATCGCCCTTTATCCCGATTCGCTGCTCGGGCAGGTCCTCCTGGCCGCTGGGTATCCCAGCGATGTAAAAGCCGCCGACGACTTTGTCAGGCGCAATAGCACCCTTAGCAGCAATCAACTCCTGGACATGGCGGACAAGACGACCTGGGACCCCAGTGTCAAGGCGCTGGCGCCTTTCCCGCAGGTCCTTGGGATGATGACCGAGCAGATCGCATGGACCCAGAATGTGGGTGACGCTTTCCTGAATCAGCCGGAAGATGTCATGGATTCCGTCCAGAGATTGCGCCAGCAAGCGCATGTAGCCGGCAATCTCAAGACCACCGAAAGAGAAAAGGTGGTCGTGGCCGGAGAGCAGATCGTGATCGAGCCGGTTGACCCGGCGGTCGTCTACGTTCCTGTTTACAATCCAACCGTGGTCTACGGAGCTTGGGCGTACCCCGAGTATCCGCCCTTTCTCTACGCGCCGGTTTACCCGGCCGGAGTCGTTATCGGGGTGGGCCCCATCGGGTTTGCCGCCGGGGTGGCTGTCGGCGTGGGTTGGTGGGGTGGATGGGGAGGCTGGGACTGGGGGCATCGCCGAGTCGATGTCTACCATCACCACGCCCGTCACCATGATCATTGGGGTGGTCGTCACGGCGGTCGCGATGGTCGTCATGGCAGAGTAGGCGGTCGCGATGGTCGTGGCGGCAGAGATGGCAGAGTAGGCGGTCGTGACGGTCGTGGCGGTCGTGGCGGCAGGGATGGCAGAGTCGGCGGTCGCGATGGTCGTGGAGGTCGCGACGGTGGCCGTGTGGGCGGTCGTGGCGGGCGTGACGGTCGTGGCGGCAGGGATGGCAGAGTCGGCGGTCGTGACGGTCGTGGCGGTCGGGACGGTGGCCGTGTAGG
>JBAQYM010000203.1:0-2778 GCA_049300095.1 Syntrophobacteraceae bacterium | reverse complement strand
TATAATTGGCCCCGATTTTCAGACCACGCTCTTAGGTGGATTAAGGTAGAATTCACCTGATACGTGGAGGCCAAACCGATGGCGACAAAACGAAGGAGCTTCACCACTCAGTTCAAGTTCAAAGTCGCTCTGGAAGCCGTTAGGGGGGTAAAAACCCTCGCCGAGCTTGCGAGCGAGCACGGTGTTCATCCCAACCAGATTGGACAATGGAAACAGCAACTGCTTAAAGAAGGAGCAGAGATTTTCAGCCACAACGCCAAGTCCCAGCAAAGCGGCCAAGGTGTGGAAGCCGATCTGTACGAGCAGATCGGAAGGCTCAAGATGGAACTGGAGTGGCTGAAAAAAAAAGTCCCCTGACAAACATGAACTTGTCGATCCCGCTCATTCGACGATAAGCATCAGGAGACAGTGCGAGCTGCTCGGAGTAAACCGTTCCATGCTGTACTACACGCCGGCGGCCGAATCCGAGTTGAACCTCCGGCTAATGAAGCTGATCGATGAGCAGTATACGAAGACCCCTTTCTATGGCTGGCCCAGGATGAGGGTGCATCTCAGGCGCCTGGGGTTTCCAGTCAACCATAAGCGAGTGAGGCGGATAATGCGGGAAATGGGACTTCAGGCAATCTATGCCAAACCCAAAACCGCACAACCTTGCCAGGAACACAGGATTTATCCCTATCTGCTCAGGGAGGTCCAGGTCTGTCGCCCCGACCAGGTGTGGTGCGCGGACATCACGTATGTGCGGATGAGACAAGGATTCATGTATCTCGTGGCAATCATGGACTGGTTCACCCGCTACGTCATCGCCTGGGAGATATCCAACACACTGGACGGTCAATTCTGCCTGGACTGCCTGCACCAGGCTATGAAATCGGGCCTGCCGGAGATATTCAATACCGACCAGGGATCTCAATTCACTGCCACCGCCTTCGTATCCGCTCTTGAAGAAGCCGGGGTGCGGATCAGCATGGACGGACGGGGCCGAGCTCATGACAACATTTTTATTGAGCGACTGTGGAGGACCGTGAAATACGAAGACATTTACCTCAGGGACTATGCCAACGGTCATGAACTGAGATCGGGTCTTGGCCGATATTTCCGGTACTACAACTTCGAGCGGCCCCATCAGAGCCTGGGATACAAGACCCCAGTGGAGTTTGCGGCGGAGGCACGTTTGGGTTTATCGCTTTCGGGGGATTCCGGTGAGGTTAAAGAAAAGGCAGAGCCGACGGAGCTCTGCCTCACCGTATATCCCCCCACCTCGACGCTCGGGTCTGTCCCCCCAACCCCCAGCGTTGCCCTATCCTCCGGGTGGGTGAAATCGATATAGCACGATTTTGTTACAAAAGGAGATGGATTTTCGGAATCAAGCCACCTTAATTTTCTTTAACTTTGGTCTGGACAATGGGGCCAACTTCAATCTTCACCCATGTATTTGAGTGACTTTATGGTATCCCCATGCAAAGCTAAGGCCTTGAAATTCTTGGAGGGCGTAGGGTTGTCGCCACGCTTTCACGCTGGCGACGCCGGTTCAAATCCGGCTGGGGACGCTAATAGATTCAAGCGGGGATCTTTGCGGTATTCTGCTCGTTTTGTTTTGTTTTGGGGGGCATTTTTTTCATTTGGGCTTCAAACCCCGTGAGCGGATCTGAGAGGGACCGGCAGGGCAGTTCTGTCGCTCAGGACCACGGACCTGGAGCGGTCCAACTCGTTGGCTTGGGATTACCTTGTGAGAGTGCCGACGAGAGCGGCAAGAGAAATGTTTCTATCGACGATACAATCTCGTTGAATGAGGCAGGGATGTGACCCTGCCGGAGCCGTTTCCTAAAGGCCGTCCACTGGACTTGTTTGACGTCGATGAAGGTTTTGCCGAACGCTTCGATATCTGCGGGAAGTACAGTTCCGCGCCGCTCGAAGGTCAGCCGGATCGCCTCGGCCAGCTTCGCTCCGTCAAAATCGAACTGGCGGGAGAGAAGCCAGATGTCGTAGAAATCCTTCATGCGGCTATTCAACACGCCAAGTTTCACCATGGCTTCAAACTTTTCGGCGATGACGCTCTCCCGGCTATAACAAAGCAGTCTCGGCGAGGGAAAATCCAGCATAGTCGGTAAATCCGATTCTTCCGGTCCCGGATAAACGATGTCGCCAAAACCAATATCGATCTGCATACTGACTCTGGCCGAGTCCAGCATCCCGCGAAACCGAACTCTGATTCCTTCGTAATCCGCATCCTCGGTAATCCGTTCAGATTGGATCGAATCAGGGGCGAATGTGAGTCCGTCAGGCTCCACAACTACTGCCATGACATCCCGGATTTGCGCGACGATGCCTGCTTCCTCGTTGCTCGTTTTTCCCAGCATGTCGATATCCATGGTCGGCATGCGCGGATCGGGACAGGCGGTATAGAAATCGTTCCATGGCATAGTACTGAAGCAGCTCGCCGAACAGTCTCTTGTCACTCTTGGCGCGGTTGATGAGGCGCTGCCGGATCGATGCCGGTACATTCCTTGTGGGTTTCATACGCTTGCCTCCAGGTAGGGCCGCATCACCTTTTCAACCCGGCAGGTTTTCGCGTAGTCGAGCAACGCCCCAAGGTTGAACTTCTTGCGAGCCTTATAGAGTTTTAGCGCCTCCAGCACCACGTCCATGCCTATTGAACTAAGCCTTCGGCAGAGCATTGCGTGCCGCCAAAACTCTTTCCCGTCGTAATGACTTCAAAAACGCCGAGAATGCATAGCATATCTTCCAATTGACTTTCCTCAAAAGGAGATATGCCAT
>JBAQYM010000202.1:0-77492 GCA_049300095.1 Syntrophobacteraceae bacterium | reverse complement strand
AAGACACTGGATTCCCGCCCAGAAACACTGCGGGAATGACGATCCGTAGATCCTCAGTTGTATGTAGATTGCATGGAATTTGAGGTATGCTATTTGGGCAATAGCCCCTAAAACCCCCACACAGATTATTTACGGACAAGTTCTAAATGACTTTTGACACCAATGACAACGGCAATATCACCAGGCGGAATTTCTTCGCCTGCTGCGGGCGCTGTGCCCTTCTCCTTGGAGGATCGCAGGTTATCCCCTGGAGCATGCTCGCCCCGCGGGCATCGGCGCAGGAAATCACCAAGGGGCTGATCGGCCGAAAACTCTCGCCTTATTTTACGCCGCTGTCCGGGGGCCGCGTGCGCTGCGAGCTTTGCCCCCGCGAGTGCGAGACGGCCGACGGCGAGCGCGGGCAGTGCCGGGTCCGCGAAAACCGCGACGGCAAATACTACTCTCTCGTTTACGGGAATCCCTGCGCCATTCATATCGACCCGGTCGAGAAGAAACCGTTTTTCCACGTGCTGCCCGCCAGCACCTCGTTTTCGCTCGCAACGGCCGGGTGCAACTTCGACTGCAAATTCTGCCAGAACTGGGAGATTTCGCAGGCAAAGCCCGAGGATACCCTGAACTACAGCCTTTCTCCCGAGCAGGTCGTGGAAAAAGCCGCGCAATACCGGTGCGCCTCTATCGCCTCGACGTATGTCGAACCGACCATATTCATCGAATACATGATCGAAATCGGCAAGGCGGCGAAGCGGAAGCGCATCCTGAACGTGATGCATTCCAACGGATACATCAATCCGGGCCCTCTCGACGACCTGTGTGCGCACATGGACGCGGCCTGCATCGATCTCAAGGGATTTACGGAAGAATATTACCGCGAGTTGACGGGCGGCACGCTCGCCCCGGTGCTCGCCACGCTCAAGCAGCTCAAGCGCCGCCGAATCCACACCGAAATCGTGAACCTGGTGGTCACCGGAAAAAATGACGACCTCGACCGCATCAGGGCCATGTCGCAATGGATACTGAAGGAACTCGGGCCTGACGTTCCCGTCCACTTTACCCGCTTTTACCCGCTCTACAAGCTCAAAAGCCTCCAGCCCACTCCCATAGGCACACTCGAAGCGGCCTGGAAGGCCGCGCGCGAAGAGGGCCTCCATTTCGTCTATATCGGCAATGTCCCCGGCCACCCCGCCGGGGACACCATCTGCCCCGGGTGCCGGCAGACCGTCATCGAGCGCATGGGATACAGCATAAAAAAGGTATCGCTCACGGATGGAAAATGCTCCGGGTGCGGACGGGAAATCCCCGGGATCTGGAAAGTCGCCTGATTTGGCGGCAATCGATGTTACAGGCGAGCGCCCTTCCCCGACCCGAGAAGCGTGACCGATCCGGCCACGCCCGCCAGTGCGAGCATGAGGAGGGTTTTTGGAATGCCGAAAACCGGCAGCAGGAAAAGCGAGCCCAAAACCGCCCCTCCCGCCGCGCCGATCAGGTCTGCGGCATAAAGTCCGGCCCCCGCCGCCTTCTCCCCGATGATTCCCGCCCTTGCTCGGACCGCCAGCGCGAACTGTCCGCCCCCGAGCATTCCCGCGATAAAAGCGAGCAGAGAAAAAATCAAATCGGTAAGGGAAGACCCGGCATAGAGACCACCCAGGCCGGAAATTCCGGCGGCAAGCAGGCCCGCGTACACAGCCAGGGCAGTCTGCGCCACAAACAACCCGGCGAGAGGGCTTTTCGCCCCTGCCCCGACTTTGCGCCCGATGCCTCCGCCCACGGCGATCCCCGCCATGAAAAGCGAGATGATGAGCGCCATCTGCTTGTACATCGCGCCGTTTATGATCTGGTAGGCGAGGATCAGTATTATTTCGAGCAGGATCAGGAGGGCGCCGCACACCGCCGTGTTGAAAGTAATCGCGGCGCTTGGGCCGGATTTTGCCCGGAAAATGAGCGCGGCCGAAAAGATCGCCATGCCGAGCACAGCGGGAAACCAGGTGCGCCCCGCGCCTGGAATCGGCTCCCAAAATCCTCCGAGCGCGGGATGAAGTTGCGCCCCCCACAAACCGAGGCCGTACAGATAGCAGACCGGCTCGAAGTCCCTGTTGATCTCGGTTTTGACGCCTCCGCGAAGCACTGAATCCACGTAATCGAGGCGGATGCGACCCAACCAATCGAAGAGGTGAAAATCGCGCAGGTATTGAAGATCGAGCTTGCGCTCCCGCATGCGCTCGATTAATAACACGGCGTCTTTTGTGACCGCCCCGGCATTTCCCGCAAAGAACCGCACGCCCTCGCCCGGCACAACGGCAACGGATTCAAAAACCGCATCCAGGGTGCTTTTCAATGATTTCAGGAGCAGCGCCTCGCGGGGCCCGATGATGTCGGGGGCCCCCGGGACCGAAAAAGAGAAAACGCCCCCCTCCCCCAGCAAGCCCTTGATCTTCGAGAAAAATTCCACCGTGTAAAACCGGTTCATCTCGGCGTTGACGGGTTCGCCCGCACCCATGATGACGACGCTGTAGCCGCTTTCCGCGCTCCTAAAAAAGCGGTTGGGGTCCGTGTGGTGGATTCGGAGCCTCGGGTCGGTCGAGTATGCGCCCGAGGCGGAAGGGAGGATTTCGCCCGCAAATGTGAGCAGTTGCGGGTCGGCCTGCACGCAGTCAACCCGCCGGATGCCGGGGTGCCTCAGGACCTCTTCGAGCAGACCCGGTGAGAAATCCCCCATCACCAGGACGTTTTCGGGTCTTGCATGCTGGAGCAGCGGCAGGTGCGCGCCCGGCTCGGCAGTCTGCGGGTCGGGGTTCGAGTAGAGCCACAGCCCGTTGCAGAAAAGTGAAAACTGGCCGGAATTTCCAAGGAAGGCGAGGTTGTGATAGGGCGTATCGCGCGATTCCAGAAAACCGGGCCCCCATTGCAGGTGTCGCGTAGCCGTATCGATTCTTCCGGAAAAGCCGAGCAGTCCGCCCGCAAGAACCATTGCCGTCAGCCCGACGATCAGCGCGGGGGCCTTGCCGGGAAATCTTTCCCGCGCAACGGCCGCGCACGCCGAGGCCGCCAGGAGCATGCACAAAAAGAGGCTTCCCGCAAAGGACGGGAATGCCGGGAGCAGAATAAAATAGTAGAAGAGGCCACCCGCTCCGGACCCGGCGGCCTCGGCCAGGTAAATGCCGAGTGCGCCGCCCCCTCGTCCGCGCCCCGGCGAGGCGGCCGCAAGCGACCATGCGAGCGAGAACGCGGCCCCCGAAAGAAAACAGAAGGAAGCGGTCGATGAGAGCGCGATCAGAAACATCAGCCCGGGCGAGAGCAGTTCGCCGACCGGGACCGACCAGACGGCCCGGGCCGCGCGAATCCAAAGGAGTGTCGCCGGAAGGCTGAGCGACAATATGCACAGACACGCGAACAGGGATTTGAGATTTGCTGTGCGATTTCGAAGGATGCGTCCCGTGATGCCGCTTCCGGCGGCCGTCCACAGGAGCCAGCAGGCAAGGATCAGGCCCGTTGAAAGCTCGTTTCCGTAAAAAAGGACGAGCAATTCGCGCAAGACCAGGATTTGCCCGACCGATACGGCAAACCCCGTGATAAAAATGAGAGAAACAGGCAGCATTTAAGCGCTTTTACACCCGGCGGACAGCGATACATCTTCGATCTCGGTTTCCCCGACAGCCACATTTCTACACCACCTGGTCACTGAAGGCTTCTGTTTTTTACCGGGAAGAATCTTTCCAGTATCGAAAGAGGTCTTGCGAGAGTGGAAAACGGTCTCAGGAGGATGGGAATCGTTGGATCGCCGGGGATGGCGGCTACCGGCCCGCGTGGCGTGAGTGCGCGCACCGGGTTGGAGAACAACGCGGGGCGGGCCTTCCGGGGCGGTTGCGCAAGTCAATCGCGGTAAAACCGTGATGCGCTCATGGTTGAGCCCGGGACCCAAGGATCGTCATTCCCGCAGTGTTTCTGGGCGGGAATGACGGCTTTAGAGTTCGCCGCCCGGACCCGAAGTATAACAATTCGTCGCACTTTGACTTGGGCAACAGCCCCTTTCGGCCCGCCTTACGCAACATGGATATGCTCCCCGCGTCATCAAATGAGAGCTGCCCGGGACTTCGGAGGAGATCGCTCCCCGCGCAACATGGAAATGCTCCCCGCGGCATCCCTTCAGCGGCCCGCCCGCAATTTCCGAGAGCGGCAGGTCCGAAGGCCCGCCCCACGAAATCCTGTCGATCCATCAATTTCACTCGACGTCCGACTCGGCGGCCTTGCGGAACAACCTTTTTTCAAAGCCGGTCATAATAAGAAAACCGGCAATCAAGAGTGCACAGCATCCCGGGAGAGGGTTCTCGGCAATATGGTTGAACCCAACCCCTCCGATGAGTAACCCCAAGGTGATCTCGATCCAGGCAATCATGTCAAGTCTCCTTTGTTGAACCGGTAAGGAGCAAATTCCGTTCCAACAAGTCGAAGACCGGACGGTCCGGACCTGAGAGTTCACAGGATGCGCGCGGTGACACGGATTGTCACACTTCGATGCAAAATGCGGCACTGAATCGGCAATCTGTTCGATCGGTTTACATGGCGGGATTTAGAGGAAGTTCACGAAATTTCGTCACCCGCCGAAATGCCGTGATGATAAATACATACTTACATAATCACAGTGACGTATCGAATGCATGGGCCTGACGCAAAGGACCGGGCTATGCTATCGTCATTCCCGCAGTGTTTCTGGGCGGGAATCCAGCGTCTTCGCAATGCGTTGGAGCAAAACGAGTTATCCCAAAGTCGCTGGATTCCCGCCCAGAGACACTCAAACAGGGAATGACGATGTGGCGGTCCATACCGGAAGGCGAACAGAACATAACGCTCACAATAATACGTCATCGAATTTATGAAATAGACTACCAAGCTTCGGAAGCAGGTTGTCGATGCCGGAGACCGGAGGCATGATGTCCCGGGAGCCAACCCATCAAAATATCAGATAAATCCCGTTAGACTTTTTCCAACAGCGCGGAAGCAATCCGGCTTGCCGCACCACCCTGAAAGCCGGCGATCCCGGCCGCTGCGCCCGGTTTGCAAGCGCCACCGCTCCCGATGCCGTTCTTAATAAAATCCGCCAGTTCCCTTTCAGACGACATTTTGCCGCAGCAGCCCGTCTCGATCAAAGCGGCCTCGATCTCGGAGAAATTATAAAAATGAGGCCCCCAGCATGCGGGCTTCCCGTGGGCGACGACTTCGAGCGGGTTGTGTCCGCCCAAGGGGACAAAACTCCCGCCCAGAAAAGCGACATCGCAGACCGCATACGTTTTGCCAAGCTCCCCCAAAGTATCGAGCAGGTAGACCTGTTTCCCCGAGGCGCTCTCCCCCCTGGACCTCACCGCGCAGCCAAACCCGGAAGCCGCGCAAAGCGACTCGATATCATGCCGGCGGTCGATCTTCCTCGGGGCGATTATCAGCAGAAGGTCAGGGAACTGTGACACCAACTCCCGATGGACCCGCAGCATAATCTCCTCTTCGCCTTCGTGCGTACTGCCGGCGACCCATACGGGCCTGCCCGCATCCAGACCGATTCTCCGCCGGATCGACACGGCCCCGGCTTCCGATACGGGAGTAACCGAAGATTCGAATTTCAAGTTTCCGGCGGCCGATACCTTTCCGGCAGGCGCGCCCAGGGATTCGAAACGCGCCCTGTCCTGTTCGGTCTGGGTAAAAATGAGGTCGAAGGCATCGAAAAACATCCCCGTAAGGCCGGAGAACCGGGAATATCTTCTGTGGGAGCCCGGAGACATCCTGCCGTTTACAAGCACCGTAAAAACCCCCTCCCTCTTCAGGGCATGGAGGAGATTCGGCCACAGGTCCGTTTCGATCAGCACGAAAAGCGACGGCCGGACGCGCCTTACAAGCGCGCTGACGGCCCAGGCAAAGTCGTGGGGCATGAAGAAAAAGAGGTCCACCTCGTCCGACAGCCGCTCCCGCGCAATGGACATCCCCGTCTCGGTAGCCGTCGAGAAGACGATATCGAGATCCGGTCGCCGCTTCTTTATTTCTCTTACCAGGGGGATGGCGGAAAGAGTTTCGCCCACGGACAGGGCATGAACCCAGGCCCGCGCCCTGCCCTCGCCCAGAAGCCCCGGCAGGTCGAGACCCATGCGCGCGCGCCAGTTGCTCGAATACTTGCCGTCGGCGCCCGCCCTGCAAAGATAGTAAAGACACACGGCGGGCCACACCGCACTCGAGACGGCCTGATAAGCGAGAGAGGCGAGTTTTTGCGCTACGCTCATCAGCCCCCCTTCGCGGTCTCCAGGACGAGCCGTGCAACATGTTCGGCTATGCCGGGTTCTCCAAGTTGCCCGCGGATTCTCATAAACTCGCGCCGTTGCGTCTCGAGCCGTTCCGGGTTTCTCAGATGAGAGATCGCCTCCGCCGCTATCAGGTCGGCCCTGGCGGTTTCCTGCATGAATTCGGGGGCCACCTGCCGGCCGGCAATCAGATTCGGCAATCCAAAAATCCACTCCCTTTTGCTGAGGAGCAGCCTTCCTATCGCGGCGCTGAGGCGGGAGATCCTGTAGGTGATAATCATCGGCGTCCCCAGCATTGCCGCTTCCAGGGTAACCGTTCCCGATGATGTAAGAATCAGGTCGCAGGCCTGGATCACGCCGTAGGTGTCACCGGAGACGACCCGCACGGGCAGTTCCCATTTCGCGGCCAATCCTTCAATCATCGCCGTGTCGAGCGACGGGGCCACGGGGATAATGAATTTCGCCTCGGGGACCCCGTGGAAAACCAGGCGAGCGGAATCCATCAGCAATTCAAACAGGAGCTTGATTTCACTTCTGCGGCTTCCCGGCAAAATCCCGACAAGAGGGCCGTGGATATCGCCCCGGCATTTGGTTTTAGAGGCCGCCGCATCCGGCGTGGAGCCGATGATATCCACCAGTGGGTGCCCGACGTAGTCGACCGCCATCCCGTGGGATTTATAAAAGGCTTTTTCAAACGGAAGGATAACCGCCATGCGGTCCACGAGCCGCTTTAGGGTCTTTACACGGCGTTCACGCCATGCCCAGACCTGTGGGCTGATGTAATAGAAGACCCGCGCGCCGATCTTTTTGGCAAATTTTCCGAGGAAAAAATTAAAATCGGGAAAATCGATCAGGACGACCAGGTCGGGGGGATCGGCGAGAAGATGGGACCGGAGTATTCGCCACGAGCCGTATATGGCGCGAATGTGGCCCAGGACCTCGGACCCGCCGAAAACCGAAATATCGCGATGGTCCACAACGACCGACACCCCCGCTTCTCGCAGCCGAGGCCCGCCAAGGCACGACAGGCGCGTTTCGGGAGAGATCGAGCGAAGGGCGCGCGCGAGGCTTGAGCCGTGAAGGTCCCCGGAAGCCTCACCCGCGCTTATGAAGATATGCAAACCTTTTTTCCCTGAATGAGGCATCTTGTCCGCATCTGCTCCTCGATCTGCCGTGATATTCCCAGAGCGACCGCGAGCGCGCGCCGTCCTTCCCCGCCGTCCACTTCGGGCTTGCCGCCGGTTCGCACGGATTTCAGAAAAGAACTGATCTCCTCTTCCAGAGCATCCTTCTCGATGATCTCGAACTCTTCCATCGAGAGTTCGGGAAAACCTTCTTCGTCGGATTCCGCCTCCCTGTACACGGCATAAGCCCGCTTGATCGCGTAGTCGACGGAGAAATAGCAATTTTCCTGGAATATCCTGAGCTTTCGCATATTCTTGATCGAAATTCGGCTTGCCGTGAGGTTCGCAACCGCCCCGTTTTCGAATACCATTCTCGCGCTGGCTATGTCGGGAAGCGGGCTCAGGACCGCAATGCCCGATGCGTGGATTTCCTTGAGCGGCGAATCGATGATATGGAGCGCAATGTCGATGTCGTGGATCATCAAATCGAGGATCACGTCAACCTCGAGACCCCGCTCGCTGAAAAGCGCCAGCCTGTCGGCCTCGACGAACATGGGGTCCCGCAGGCGGGGACGTATCGCGGCAAAAGCGGAGTTAAAACGTTCGAGGTGCCCTATCTGAAGGATCGCGCCGCTTCTTTGCGCCAGGGCCACCAGTTCGTCCGCCTCTTCGAGGCTTCGGGTCATCGGTTTTTCAAGCAGCACGTGTATTCCCGCCGACAGGAACTCCCTGGCGATTTCGAAATGCCGCTGGGTGGGGGTGACGATGCTCACCGCGTCAACCCTTCCGAGAAGCTGGCGATAGTCGGTGAGGGGCTCCGTTCCGACTTCACGGGCCACGCTGCTTCCGCGCGACGCGTCGATATCGACGACCGAAACGAGATCGGCCTCGGGAAGCCTTGCGTATTTCTGCGCGTGGAAACGGCCGAGGTAGCCCACTCCAATGACGCCGACCCTCGATGCATCGCCGCGCGCGGCGCGGATCAGCGGGGACAATCCGGGCTTTCCCCTCTCCGGGCCGACGGCAACGGAGGGAAGGCGTTCGTTCCGAGCGAGACGACCGGATGCAAGCGCCTCAAGCGCATCCTGGTCCTGGGTCTCGACCGGTAAATGCTCGTCTCTTTGCACGATTATGGAAATCCCGGCGGCATCGGCCGCGTCGATCATCTTTTCCCGGTCGAACATGAGGGTCCTGCCCGCCTCGACCACCAGGACGCGCGCGTTGACCCTCTTCATCGACTGGATGGTGTCGTACCCGACGGCCGGAACATCGAACCTGAGGTCCTGCGTGGGCTTGCTCACCTTGACGACAACCGCCCCGTCGCGGCACAACCGGCCTCCCCGCAAAATGGTGGCGTCGGTGCCGTCAATTCCTTCGACGGCGAGCACGGCCTGGTTCTTGACAATAATACACTGGCCGATGTCAAGCCTTCCGATCACCTTGGCGAGAGACCATCCGAAGGCGATGTCGGCCTGTTCGCGGCGATTGGCTTTACGGCGGGTGAGTGTTCCTGCGGGAGCGAGGAGTTCGGGAAGAAAAATCGTGGACGGCTGCACGATAATGCCCTCGGATTCGAGCTCGTCGGCAAGGGCCCTCAGGAGAGAATCATCTTTCTTGTTCCGCAGCCTGTTGAGAAACCGCACCGCCCTCCAGTCCGGACGAATTCGCGTGTACAACCGGGTCTTGTTGATGGCCCCCGCCATGGCGACATTCGTCATCCCCGCTTTGCGGAAGGCCCTTATCAGTTTGCTCAACTGCCCAAGTTTGAGCAGGTGAAACTCGTCGACGTATTTGGCAAGGGCCGGGTCGGTTTCCCCCTCGAACCCGACGGCCAGGACGCTCACCGACGCCTGGCGCGCGGCAAGGCAGAAGAGCAACGGGAACTGCCCCCCGCCCGCGATGAGGCCGACGCGGTTAAACCTGTTTTGCTCGCAACTGCCCGCGACCTCCTCCGGCATTACCTCGTCAATCCTCTCTTGGAACTGCTCGAGACGAAATCAACCAGCCTTTCAACTTCAGCCAGCGGCTCGACCTCCCGGCGCACCTTTTCAAGGGCATCCTCGACCGTAAGCCCCGAACGAAAAATGATCCGGTAACATTTCTTTAGGGCGCTGATGGTATTCTGTGCAAAGCCATTGCGCCTGAGACCGATTATATTGGGTCCGAAAAGTTTTGCCCCTTCGGTCCCCGAGGCAAGCATGTATGGAGGAATATCCATACGCACGCCGGTCCTTCCTCCAAGGCAACTGTATTCGCCTATCCTGACGAACTGGTGGATGACGACCACCCCGCCGATGACCGCGCAATCGCCCACCTCGACGTGACCACCGAGGGTGGTCGCATTCGCCATGATGACTTTCGTCCCGATCCGGCAATCGTGAGCGACGTGCACGTAGGCCATGAGGTAATTCGAATCGCCGATGCGGGTTATGCCGTCACCGAGGGTCGATCCGCGATGGATCGTGATATTCTCGCGGATAATGTTGTCATTTCCTATCACAACCGCGGTTTCCTCGCCTCGATACGTAATGTCTTGAGGAGGAAAACCGATGGTGACAAAGGGATAAATCCTGTTTCCAACACCTATCGAGGTTTTTCCCTCGATAACCACGTGCGGCCCGACAACGGTCCCCGAACCAATACTCACTTTTGGCCCGATAATGCTGTAGGCCTCGATTACGACATCCTCCGCCAGCTCCGCGTCGGGAGACACTATGGCGGTTGGGTGAATTTGCATTCCGTTAATCTCCGGTACCACGCGCAAGACCGGGCCGGCCTTTCACGGCCCGCCCCATGATGGCGTCCTATTGGCCTGTTGCGCCCTCGTAATTGACATCGATAGTCGCCATCAGTTCGGCTTCAGCGGCAAGCTGATCGTCGACGAAGGCTTCCGCTCTCATTTTGAAAAGACCGCCCCTTTGCTTCAGGACCTTTAATTTCATGACGAGCTGATCTCCGGGTACGACAGGCCTGCGAAAGCGAACCTTGTCTATCCCGATGAAATAGATGGCGTTGTCCTTGTATTGTGGGGCGATCGTATACGCAAGAATCCCGCCTGTTTGCGCCATCGCTTCCACGATAAGAACGCCCGGCATGATCGGGCGCTCGGGGAAATGTCCCTGGAAAAACGGTTCGTCCCCGGTGACGTTTTTGATCCCCACAACACCGTCGTTGCCGCATTCCAGTATCCGGTCAACAAAGAGGAAAGGATAGCGGTGCGGAAGGATCTTCTTAATCTCGACTATGTCCATCATCCTCTTTCAAGGCCTCCTCGATTTTTTGCACCCTTTCCCTGAGGCGCTTTAATTCCTCTTTAAGCTTGGGCAGACGCTGCACGTTGGCCAGGTTCCTGAATGTTTCGATGTGCGACAGCGCGGGGTATCCCGATACGGTCTGCCCGGCCGCGACAGAGCGCCAGATCCCGGATTTGGCCCCGATTTTTGCCCCGTCCCCTATTTCGAGATGCCCTGCAACCCCGACCTGGCCGGCCATCAGCACGCGGTCCCCGATGCGACAGCTCCCCGAGACGCCAACCAGCGCGGCCAGGGCGCTATCCTCTCCCACCGTCGAGTTGTGGCCGATCATCACGAGGTTGTCTATCTTCGCGCCGCGCTTTATCCACGTCCTGCCAAAGGTCGCCCGGTCGATAGTGGCGTTTGCCCCAATCTCGACATCGTCGTCGATCTGGACGATACCTGTCTGGGGAATTTTGAAATACCTTCCCCGCTCGTCCGGGGCATACCCGAACCCATCAGCCCCGATTACCGCCCCGCTGTGGATTATGACGCGGTCTCCCAGTAGACACCCATCCAGAATACTTACCCTGGGATGGATGAGGCAGCCCTCGCCCACCCGCACATCCCACCCCAAATGGCATCCGCCGCCTATTCTCGTCCCGGCGCCAATTCGGCAGCCTTCACCGACACACGCATAAGCTCCGACGGCGACCCGGCCGCCGAACTCCACTCCATCCCCGATAATTGCGCTCGGGTGTATCGCGAATTCCTCCTCCCGCCCGCCGAGGAAAAGCGTCGCAACCTTGGCCATGGCGAGATAGGGATTCTTGGTGATGAGCAGGTTGAGATCGAGATCTCGAAACGCGGGCGGGACGATAAGGGCCGCGGCCCCGCATTCGACGATGAGGTCACGGTGGCGGGCATCCGTAACGAAACTCAACTGGTCGGCGGAGGCGCTCTCGAGAGGCCCTATCCCCCATACCCGCAGATCGGGGTCCCCTTTGAGTTCCGCGCCAACCAGGACGCTGAGTTCGCGTAGCGAAAAGGAATCCCTGGCAGTGATATTCTCGCTCAAATCGGTTTCCATCGGCAAAATCGGACATATGCCAGAAAGGCCGCACGGGCATTGACACGTTCTGACGGGGGCCGGACGGGCACAACCTCAAAAACAACGCCGCGGCACAGACGGGACGCACTTAGCGGGGCGCCGAAAAAGTCTTCCTGATAACCGGAATTGGGCCGGAGATCGGTACGTCCGTCATTTCGGCGAAAGCCGGAATCCAGGATAAATCGGTCCCAATCCGTTGAATCTACACCTAAAACACCTCTTATGAAACTTCATGGGGTCATGAAGTTTCATACTCGTTCAAACCCTGTCCGAGGACTGGGCGGCCCCGCTGGATTCCGGCTTTCGCCGGAATGACGTGTCTCGGTGTTTTCACCCGCTTCTTTACCGGGAGTTCCCTTTTTCAGCACCCTGTCAGGCCTGACAAAGGCGGCGGCCCTTGTGCCTGCCGCCGCCTTGTCGGATATCCGGGCAAATACAGTCCCTGGATCACCTCGGGGCGGATTTATCCAACTCGCTCGCAACCCGCTTGGTCAGATCGTCCTTTTCATTCGCAAAGGGAAGGCTGCCTCTTTCGAGGATGAAGTCATATTTGTCGTCCCTACCGATTTTCTTAACAATATCCTGGATTTTCTGAAAAAGCGGCGCTCGCGCGTCACTAGCATCCTTGTTGAACCGCTGGCTCGCATCCGTGGCGAGTCTTTCGAGTTCAACGGCCATGTCTTGAATCTCTTTCTGCTTCCGGCTCTTGGCCTTTTCGTCCATCACGTCCTTTTTCTTCTCGTATTCTTCCCTGGCGGCCTTATACGCCTTGCCCTTCTGATCGAGGTCGCCGCTCAGTCTTTCCTTTTCTCTATTGAGCTGATCGATCACCTTCTTGCCCCACGCGGACTGCGCGGCGGCGCCATTTATATCGACGTAGCCGATCTTCACAGAACCACTCGCCGCAACCGCATTTGCCGAAAACCCAAAGACAATACCCGTCGCCAGGGCGACCAAACCGAAAAGTTTCCTCATCTCTTCTCAACTCCTTAAAAGAAAGCTCCCGCTGAAAATTGCCACTGATAGGGCTCTTCACCGAATTGCTGATCAAGATTGTACCCTATCTCTATTCGAAGAGGTCCGAACGGAGAATTCCACCGAATTCCCGCACCAATGTCGGTCCTGAATTTCGAGACATCTATCGACTCACCGGAAGCATAAGCGTTACCGGCATCAAAGAAGACAACGCCTCGTATACCCATTTTTTCCATGATCGGGAAGAGCACTTCGAAGTTCGCCACCGCATACTTGTCACCGCCAACGACAGCGGATGAGCCGTCGCTGAGGAACTCCCTGGGACCGACCTGCCCGAACTGAAAGCCGCGCAGCGAATTTATGCCGCCGAGGAAGAAATTCTCATACACGGGGATACTGTTCGTACCCACCAGTTCATGCATGAAACCCATCTCACCGCGGATATGCCCGATAAAAACCCAAAATAACGGATGGTAGTATCCAGCATGGTATTCATGCTTGAGAAAATCGGTGTCGCTCCCGAACGCGCGGGTCGATAGTTCCGAAATGGCGCCGATGTAGGCCCCTTTTGTGGGCAAAAACGGATGGTCGGTGGTGTCACGTTCGAACCCCGCGCCAATCGCGCTCTTGATCTCGTATCCGGTCGTGAAGCCCAACTCCTGATATACCGCACTCAGGTCGGTCAGGTGAGCCCTTTCAAAAACATAGAACAGATTTACCCGGCTATACTGGCCGAAGGGAAAGCCGCCGCGAAGCCTGCCGCCGTAGGCGTCCTTGGTAAAATCTTCGTAGGCCCTGATCCAGTTATAGATATCGACTCCCGCCGAGAAGTTTCTGCCGAAGATCCATGGCTCGGTAAAGCTCAACATGTAGCGCTGCGCTTCCTGGCCGAGATAGCCCTTGAGGGCGACCACCTCGCCTTTCCCGAACAGGTTCTTCTGCATTATCTGCCCACTGGTGAAAAGCCCGTCGTCCGAAGAAAACCCGCCGCCAACGCTGATCGACCCGGTCGGCTTCTCTTTTACCTTTACAAGCAGGTTCATCACGTCTTTTTGGTCGGTGTCGGTCGGCGCAATGCTCACATCCTCGAAGAAATCGAGTTTTTTGAGCTTGGCGAGGCTATCTTCGATCTTTTTGGCGCTGAAGGTCGTCCCTTCCGCAATCTTGAGCTCGCGCCGGATAACGTTGTCGCGGGTTTTCGTATTCCCGGTGATGTATATTTTCGCTATGCGGATCACATCTTTCTTCACGACATTGAAGACAACGTCGGTGGTGTGGTCCTCCTGATTGCGCTTGATCTGGGGGTCCACCTCGACCCTGGCGTAGCCTTCATTCATGTAGCCCTTCGTGACCGTATCTATGTCCTTACGGACTTTCTCGCGGCTGAAGTACGATTTAGGCTTCAACTGGAGGTTTTTCATTATCTTCTTTTCATAACCCTCAAGCACATCCCCGGTGATCTTGATCGAGGTCACCTTGTACCTGGCTCCTTCATCCAGGGTTATGCTGATGTAAAAACCGTCATCCTTGAGGCTTATGTCCGGAGAGCCGACCTTGGCGTCCATGTAGCCTTCGTCGTGGAAGAAGGCGGTTATGCGGTCGATATCGGTTTCCAGGATGTCTTTTTGCAGGATTCCACGGTCGGTGATATAGGACAGGATGCTCTTCTGCTTTGTCTGCATGACGCTGCGCAGCTTGCGGCCCGAGATATTCTTGTTGCCGCTGAAGTTGATCTTCTTGATATAGACTTTATGGTTTTCCTTTATATCGAAGACAACCAGGGCCTTGCGGGGATCTTTGGGAAATTCGATCTTCGAATTCACCACCGCGTTATAATAGCCCTTCTGCTGATAGAGCTTGATTATCTTCTGCACGTCCTCGCTTACCACATTGCGCTGCAGCACCGTGTAAGCCTTCGTGGAGATAGCCGCCAGGATGTCTTTCTCCTTTATTTTTTTCTGGCCGCTGATTCTTACTTCCTGGACGCTCGGGTTTTCCTGAACAACAAAGGTAAGGACCTTCCCCTCGGGGCTGTCGGCAACCTCGGCGTCCACTTTTTCGAAGAACCCCATCTTGTGGATTGACCGTAAATCCTCGCTCACCGTTTCAGTCTTGAGAAGCTCGCCCTTCTTGCTCTTGACGCTTCCCTTTATCGCATCGGCTTCGATCCTGTCGTTTCCCCTGACTTTGATGTCGGCGATAACGGCTTTCGAAAGCACCTGCACGCTCATCTGCCGCACAATCTTGCCGGCCGCCGAAGGCAGGTTTTCCATTCCTTTTTCTTCGGCGAAAAGCACCACCGTTTTTTTCTTTCCGGAAATGTCAACCAGCTTGGCATCGAGGCTTATGGAATTCCCGATCTGGTTGAAGCTCCCGAACAGGACATAAGCGGCCCCGAGCTTACCGCCGACGGAACGTGCCTGCTCTTCCGTGCGCACCGCTCCCCCCGCGGTTCTTTCGGCCTCCTGCGGGTCGATAAGCTTTATCCCCTCACCCGCGAGCAACCGTGTGAAGACTTCATCCAGGGACTTCTGCGCCTTCACCACGTCCTGCTGGCCGTGAATCACGAATGGCAAGACGGCAACCTTTGTAGGCTGGTCCTGGCACCATCCTGTCGGGACCGCGAGCAAAACAAAGACAAATAGCCATACGAGTCCCCCAACCCTTCTCCAGCCCACCATGTTCTTTGCCCCCCCGCTCTGACCGCTTGTTCCTTATGATACGACCATCCGTTCACGACTGGCCGATCAAGTCGCGTGCGGTAACGCCGCATGCCCAAGGCGCCACCATGCCCCTGCGAAAACGAGTGCTATTTTCACGCGGATTTCCCGGCTCGTGCCCCACGCACTCTCTAATACCACCTTCTTTCCGCCCACCCAACAGAATTCTTTTAGACCCCGTAAAGCCGCTCCAGGCCTTAATCTGACGTCGGGGCAGACGTGCCGGCGGAAACGTTGTTCTCCCTTAAATGCCCGTCTTTCAAGCGTAAAACCCGGTGCATCATCGACGCGAGTTCCTGGTTGTGCGTCACGATGACCATGGTCACCCCGAGGTCTTCGTTCAACGAAACCAGCAGTTCATGAAGCGTGCGCCCTGTACGGCTGTCCAGGTTTCCGCTCGGCTCATCGGCCAGGAACAGCCTGGGCTGGAGCAGCAAAGCCCTCGCAACGGCCACCCGCTGCTGCTCGCCTCCCGAAAGCTCCCCGGTCCTGTGCGTCAGCCGCGCGGACAGGCCGAGCCTGACCAGGAGATCCGTTGCCCGGTCCTTCACCTCCGCCTTGGGAATCCCCGCGATCAGCCCCGGCATCATGACATTTTCGAGGGCGTTGAATTCCGGAAGCAGATAGTGGAATTGAAATACGAACCCGATATTGCGGTTGCGAAAATTCGCCAGTTCCCGCTCGCCCCACAGGAAAATGTCCTGCCCGCCGTAAAGGACTTTCCCGCTGGTGGGCCTCTCAAGCGTACCCAGAATATTCAGGAGTGTCGATTTCCCCGCCCCGGACGCCCCGATGACGGCCACGCGCTCGCCGCTCCGTATGACAAGTTCGAGGTTGTTGAACAGCTCGATTGCGTTGGGGCCGCTTCCGAATATTTTTGAAAGTCCCAGGGTGTGGACTTCTATGGACTGCCTGCCCTCATTCATAGCGCAGAGCTTCCGCGGGATCGAGCCTGGCGGCCTTGCGCGAAGGGTACAGCGTGGCTGCCAGGCTTATGAGAATCGCCGAAAACGTGATCGTCAGCACATCGAACATTTCCATTTTTACCGGAAGCTTGGATATGTGATACACGCCCGGAGGAAGATCGATAAACTGGTAGCGCTTGAGCAGGGCGCACAGAAAAAACCCTCCCAGCACCCCCAGGCCCGTGCCGGATATGCCGATAAGAAATCCTTCCAGTACGAATATCTTCCTGATGCTTGCCGTCGTGGCCCCCATCGTTTTGAGAATGGCTATGTCCCGCCCCTTTTCCATGACCAGCATTATGAGCGAGCTCACGATGTTGAAGGCCGCAACGAGAATGATGAGCGTGAGGATGACGAACATGACCACCTTTTCGAGCTTGAGGGCCGAAAAGAAGCTGCTGTTCATCTGCATCCAGTCCCGGACGTAGTACGGGGCGCCGAGACGCTCCTTGATACGCTTGGCAACCTCATTCGCCTTGTAGATGTCGGTGACCTTCACCTCGACGCCCGTCACCGTGTCCCCGATTCCCATGAACTGTTGCGCGGCCGCCAGGCTCACGTAGCCCAGGGTGTTGTCGTATTCGAACATGCCCGACTGAATGATCCCGACCACGCGAAAGAGCTTGCTCTTCGGGATCTGCCCGATCGGAGTGAGCCTGCCCGCGGGCGAAATTATCGTTATCCAGTCCCCGGTGCGCACGCCCAGGTTGTTGGCAAGCTCGACGCCGAGAATTATTCCCGGATGCTCCGCCTCGCCCTTCTCGCGCGGCCCGGAAACCAGGTCCGCGAGGTTCCCGCGGATGAGGTTCTCCTCGATCTTTATCACCTTCGATGCCGAAAGAGGCTCGATTCCGCGCAGGACCGCCCCGGAAACGCTTCGCCCCGACGTGATCATGACCTGCGCGTATATAAAAGGAGTGGACGCCACCACCCCGGGTTCCTTTTCGACCTCGCGCATGAGTTCCTTGTAATTGGGAATGACGCCGCCGAAGCTGCCGATATTGACGTGCGACGTGATGCCGAGGATGCGGTTTCGAAGGTCGTCGTGAAATCCGTTCATCACCGCGAGCACCACTATCAACGCCGTGACGCCCACCGCGACCCCGGCCACCGAAATGAAAGTGATGAGCGACACGAACGTCTGGCGGCGTTTGGCGAGCAGGTAACGAATGCTTATGAAAACCTCGTAACCCATGTTCATGGAGTTTTCTTTTCCGGTCTCATATGCGGGAACAGGATAACGTCGCGGATGGAAGGCGAATCGGTGAACAGCATCACCAGGCGGTCTATCCCGATCCCCTCGCCGGCCGCCGGGGGCATCCCGTACTCCAGGGCGCGGACGTAGTCCTCGTCCATGAAATGGGCTTCCTCGTCGCCGGCGCGGCGCGCCTCGATCTGCGCCGTGAACCTCTCGCTTTGATCGCGCGGATCGTTAAGCTCCGAGAAAGCGTTTGCCATCTCGCGGGCCGCGATGAATAGCTCGAAACGGTCCACGAATTCCGGGTTCGCCTCGTTTTTGCGCGACAGGGGCGAAACCTCCAGCGGATACTCATAGATGAACGTGGGCTGGATGAGCCTGGGCTCGACCACCGCGTCGAAGATTTTCGTGAGCAGCTTTCCGTGGCCCTCGAACTTCTCGATCCCGATGCCCAGAGACCTCGCCACAGCCACCGCATCGTCGAAGTTATAGATCGCGTCCTCCGGAATATCGCCGATCCGTACGAGCGAATCGCGCAGGCTGTACCGAGCCCAGGGAGGCGAGAGGTCGATGACCTGGCCCTGGTATTCGAGCCGCAAATTCCCGTCGTTTACTTCCCGGGCCAGTTGGCCGAACAGCTCCTCGGTCAGGTCCATCAGGTCTTCGTATGTCGCATGGGCCTGGTAGAATTCGAGCATCGTAAACTCGGGGTTATGCTGCGTCGAGATCCCCTCGTTTCGGAAATTGCGGTTGAGTTCGTACACGCGCTCGAACCCGCCCACCAGCAGTCTCTTGAGGTAGAGCTCAGGGGCTATGCGAAGGTAGAGGTCCATGTTGAGCGCATTGTGGAACGTCTTGAACGGCTTCGCCGTCGCCCCTCCGGGGACCGCCTGCATCATGGGCGTTTCCACCTCGAGGAAACCGCGATCCGAGAGAAACCGCCGGATCGCCTGTACGATCCCGGCCCTCTTGCGGAACGTCTCCCTCACCTGCTCGTTTACGATCAGGTCCACGTAGCGCTGCCGGTATCGCAGCTCGATGTCCTTGAGGCCGTGGTATTTTTCCGGAAGAGGCCGCAGGTTCTTGGTAAGCAGCACAAACTCGAGTACCTGCACCGTGAGTTCGTTTGTCTTCGTTCGGAAAAGCGGGCCGCTCACGCGGATAATGTCCCCGATATCGAGCTTTTTCGCCAGTTGATAGCTCTCTTTTCCGACCTGGTTTTGCTGGATATATATCTGTATCTTCGAGTCCGCGTCGGCAATGTGCATGAAGGTGGACTTGCCGAAGGAACGCACCGCGAGGACCCTGCCCGCAACGGTGTGGGACCCCGGGTCCGCCTGGATCTCTTCAGCCGTTTTGTCACCGGCGGATTCTATCAGGTCCTTTATCTTGTGCGGCACGGGATAGCCGTTGGGATAGAGCGCCACGCCCTGCCTCTCGAGCTTGGCGGCCTTCTCCAAACGCTCCCGCGTAACGACATTGAGATCTTCCATAGCGTGCGACAAAGCCTTTTCCCTGCTGATTTGCGATATTGCGACGGCGGCATGCCAAAGCGAGCAAAGTTAGATTATTTGCCTCGCCGCGTCAAGGGGGTTGTCCTTTTGCCTGTCTTTGCGGGTCCTTGACCGATTCGATAACCCGGGGAATACCGTCGGGCGGTCCTAATCTTTCCGGTCGGACCCCGGCCCCCCGCCCATTCCGGTCTTTACCATTTTTGAAACGCTGAAAGCAACGATGAGCAGCCCGAGAACAAAGAGGACCCAATCCCCTTCGTTGAAGAGCTTCATGATTCCGTATCCAAAAATAACGATCCCCGCGACAAGACTCAGCCATTGTGTCGAACGGCTCATAAAAAAGACCTCCCCTGGCCGGTAAAAGTCTACACTCCCGGCCCTGTTTTTCCAAAAACTGCTCCCGATCGCTTTGCCCCCGTATCTATCGGGCTGACTCCAACGGATTTTTTTGACCCTGCAAACTAACTATTTTTTGGTAAAAAACGCAAAACAAAAAGCATGCGCCCGATCCCGGGGGGCACAGTACAGCCGCTCAAAAACGCGGACCTCCCGAAAGAGGGTTGACATCGGGTGCAAAACATCACTATTTAGAGGCCGGCGCGCCTGTAGCTCAGTTGGATAGAGCAACGGACTTCTAATCCGTAGGTCAGGGGTTCGAATCCCTTCAGGCGTATAGTAAAAGCAATGGGTTATGGCAGATCACCGTAACCCATTTTGCTTGTAAACCTATCTTGTCCCGCTCCTGTCCCGCTTTTTTCAGGAACGGGGTTTGTCCCACCTCCCTCAATTCAACGGACCTCGAATCCCGATCCGAATGACTTACCAAAGCAATAAGGCCCCATCGGGGCGGAAGGCTTCCCTGGCAATCCGGCTCCTCCGGCGGGACATACCGAGAGGATGAATACCCTTGGCCGTGATCCCTGCAGGTGATTCCCAGTGCCGAACGCCCCCCGGCCTGGGGGAAAGCCCTCCTCGGCACTTGTCCGGCAAAGCCCCCCCATATCCCCTTTTGAGGCCGGACGCGGCGCGAGATGGGTCCCCTCCCTCTACATCGACATCCTCATTTTCCATAAGCGCTTTCTGGTGTTAAGGCCAAGTCGGGGACGTGCAAGGGGTGTGCAATCGCCAAATCACAATGTAAACGGAGACCAGGAGCCGAATTTAGGGGCGCTGTGCAGGTGTGCACCCGATCCAGGAGGGTATACCTACCCCCCATCTTCAAAAAAAGCTACCTCCCCTAAAAATTGAAGCGGGCCGTTTTCCATGCGAGATTTTCCCCCTTAAGGAGTCCCCCCATTTTCCTTAAAAACCAAATAACGTCCTTAGGAAAAGTGGTTGCGCATTATTCGTAAGCATTTTAGGCACTTGACGTTATGATAGGTTGGTCCCGAATTAGACGAAAATACTTGATTTTAAGTCATTAATGAAGGTAGCATTATCACGTTGCGATGGGTGATCCAGAATTCATCGCGGGATAGAGATAAAAGTGTGCTTGTTCCCAGGGCTGGAATGATCCCACCCAGCAGGGTGGGTACCTTGCCCCTGCTAAACGGCCTGACAATAGCTCAGGTCATTGGCGCCAACACCGATCTGCGAGTGGCGTCTGCTGGGTAAAAGGCGTCGTCCTGATGCCTTTGTGGGGGAATTGGGTGCACTGTTTAGGCTCTTCACTGTGGCGAGGTGTTCGCTGCGGCTGAGGAGCCTTTTATTTTCATTTCACTCCTCACCACCAGCGGCCCTCATAACTTATGGAGGGCTTCAATGCACACACAAGGACATGGCAAGACCCACCCGCAAAACCCCATAATCGACTGGACATTTCTTTTAGAAGCCGCCCCCCCGATCATCTGGCGGCATCGCTGGGACCACTACGCCGAGCGCCTGGGGCTTCCCTATCGCCGCGCGACCATGCAGAATTTCGACTACCGACCAGGGCAAGGGCCGGCCAAGATATACCTTGGCAACCGCGTCGGCTATACACGCGAGGCCTTAGTCGAGTGGTTGCAGACCCGGCAACGAGCGGCGGCGTAGACCGGGGGGCTAATACCATGCGAGCACGCAATATCAAACCGGGGTTTTTCAAGAATGAAGACCTGAGCGAGTGCGATCCGCTGGCAAGAATACTCTTCGCTGGCCTCTGGTGCATGGCTGACCGTAAGGGCAGGCTAGAGTATCGACCAAAACGGATTAAGGCCGAATTGCTTCCATACGACAGTTGCGAGGTTGTTGAACTTCTTCAGCAACTGGAGTGCAAGGGCTTCCTCATCTGCTATAAGGTTAGCAATTCTGAAATTTCATACATCCAAGTGGTCAATTTTACTAAACATCAGAACCCTCATCGCGCGGAGAAGAAGAGCACCATTCCAGCACCGGGCGAGAACAGAAGTTGCCCGGCTGATTCCGGATTCCTGATTCCTGATTCCGGATACCCGATTCCTGATTCTCCCCCTATAGTCCCCCGGAGGGGGGATGCCCGCGCTGAGAATGCCAGTGCCAAGCGCGCGTCATCGACAAAGAGGAAAGACGCCTCCGAAAGCGATACATTCCGCCGATTCTTCACAGCCTACCCGAAAAAACAGAACAGGCTGGCCGCGCTTAAGGCATGGAACAAGCTTTCCCCCAATGATGCCCTTACGGAGACGATAATCCAAGCCGTAACCTCCAGAGCCGCAAGCCATGAGTGGCGCAAGGAAAAAGGGCAGTACATCCCCCTGCCTTCGAGCTTTTTGAAGGGCCGGCGCTGGGAGGACGAAGCCCCCGCGGCGTTATCTTCGGTGGGCTTGGTGTCTGAGAAAACGGCGAGGACCATCGAGAATCTTAAGGACTGGAGACCGGGAGGGCCACAATGACCGACGAGAACAGATTTAAGGGTATCCTGTCTGCGCTTGGGGAACTGTACGACAAGGATATCAGCAAGGCCCTCGCGGAGCTGTATTGGCGCGCGCTCGCCGACTACACGAATGAGGAAGTTGAACATGCTGTCCACCAGGGGGTGCGGCGGTGGAAATGTTTTAGAAGAATCCCGACCCCGGCTGAAATCATTGATGAGATCGAGGGGCGAAATGAGCAGCAGGCACTTGGAGCCTGGTTGGAGGTTCAACGTGCGGCGGAGGAAGTGCAGTCGGGGCAGGGTCTTATCTTCGTCGATCCAAAAGTTACCCAAACCGTTGACGCACTTGGCGGATGGGACAGGATGGCGGGCGGTTGCAAGGGAAAGGATGCTCAGTTCCTTTTGCAGAAGTTTTTGAAAGTCTACACGGCAACCACCAGCCTGCAGACCTACGAACTCGGTGACTGGAGATGGAAGCACAGGCAGGGAAAAGGTGAAGTCCCGAGCATGCCGCCGAAGGTAATCGGGACGCCAGAGAAGGTACGGGCTTTCCTGGAGTCCGGCGGGTTGAGCCAGTTTCAGCCGGAAAGCAAGAATGTCCGCCTCCTGCCGGAACCTGAAGGGCATCGGGAGGAATAAGCATGCGAATTTTGGTCGATAGCCGCGAGCAGGCCTTTTACAGCTTCGAGCACGAGCGCTATGGCGGCGTTCGGATCGAGAGGGCAGCACTGCCGACCGGAGACTACAGTCTGCCGGGCTTCGAGGACCGCGTGGCAATCGAGCGTAAGGGCCTCGAAGATTTGGTCGGCTGTTTAAAGGGCACGAACCGGGACCGGTTCGTGCGGGAGCTACACAGGGGGCGGCATTTCGATCTGTTCGCCGTTGTGGTGGAGGGCAGCTTTGACGATGTGAGACGGGGACAATATCGATCCGAGATGAAAGCCCATGCAGTGTTACAAAGCATCATCACTTTCCAGGTCCGGTATCGAGTCCCCTTCGTATGGGCTGGGAACAGGGCGGGCGCGGAGTACGTGACATACAGCCTGCTCGAAAAATACCTGGCGGAGATCGGGAAGTGCTATCGGGCGGCATGCAACGAACAGGGTGGCCGGGGCTGCGGGCAATCTGAGCAGGAGGGGCGTAAATGAGACCAAGTGGCCGACTTACACCAATCAAGGCCATCAGGGCTTTTTGTATTCAGTGCACGTGCGGCGACTTGGAATGGATCAGGCAATGTCCGGCCGGAGTTTCACATCAAGGGGCCGAGCCGTGTCCTCTCCACCCGTACAGGATGGGCACATCTCCGGCTATTTCGGCTGAGACGAGGGAACATAGGCGGCAGCGCGCGATCTTCCAAAATTTCGGCAAAAAGAAAGCACAGGTGCATGGATCAGGATAAATTTTCGAACCACCACAGAGGATTCCTGAGGTGGAAATTCAAAAGGAGGGGAGCGGACGTGAAGGGTTGGGTTTGAGAGGATCAGAAGCCTCTGCGTGGTCAGCGGTATCCAAACACTAAAGAAAGGGGAGAAATGAGGATGATACGGGAAGTGAAGTTGACCCCTTTTCGCCAGACCAAAATTAGGAAGATTAAGGTGGTTTTTGGCATCGAGGGGCTGGAGAAACCGCCTTCCCTGAACTCGAAAAGCCATTATACTCAATTTGCCTACCCGGAGGGCAACGCTGGGGAGCGATCCGAACGATGGAGAGCGTTCAAAAAGCAGAGCTTTGATGACAAGCCCCGAGTGCAGCTTGCGCCTCGAAACGGAAGACGGTTCAGTGGAATGAGAAACGTCACTGCCCCAAGATTGTCCCCATTCAAAGGACCGCTTTTACTCCTGTCCGGTTTCCTTCTTGACCCTTCCCGGCAGGTTCGGTAGAAGTAATTCGATATAATCCAAGACTATGAATTTATATCAAAAGTTTGTGGCGTTTTTCGCGGCCTTTGCCGAAAGGCAGCGGTACCGCCGTGGATCATGCGGCAGGGAGCATGCCTCATGGTAATCGGTGAAATCCGCCATCGGATTGACCGCATTCGGGATGCTCTCTTGTGGACGGTCCCTCGAACTCCTTGAGGCCATCGGGCATCTATGTTTGTCGTTTTGTACAGACTGTAAAATCCATTGTTGGATCGCAAAAGACCTCCCCTGGAGAATCCATGAATCATAACGGCAATAACATCGAATCCCGCCTGTGGGCGGCGGCGGATGAGCTGCGGGCCAATTCCAAGCTGAAGTCCTCGGAGTACTCGGTGCCGGTGCTGGGGCTGGTCTTTTTGCGCTATGCCGACCACAAGTTCCAGGCGGCGGCGAAGGCACTGGCGGGCAAAAGCAGTGGGCGGCGTAAGATCGGCCCGGCGGACTATCAGGCGCGGGGCGTGCTCTACCTGCCCGAGACAGCGCGGTTCTCGGCATTGATCCAAATGCCCGAGGGAGCCAACATCGGCTCGGCCATAAACGACGCCATGCGCGCCATCGAGGCGGAAAACCCCGACCTCACGGATGTGCTGCCCAAGACGTACAACCGCTTCGACAATTCCCTGCTCAAGGAACTGCTCAAGACCATGAACTCCGTCCCCATGGACATCGAGGGGGACGCTTTCGGGAAGATTTACGAATACTTCCTCGGCCACTTCGCCATGAGCGAGGGCCAGAAGGGCGGCGAGTTTTTCACCCCCACCGCCATCGTCCAGCTCATCGTCGGCATTATCGAACCCTTTCACGGCCGCATCTTCGACCCGGCCTGCGGGTCCGGGGGCATGTTCGTGCAGAGCGCCCGTTTTGTGACCGAACACCTTAAGAACCCCGGCGCCGAGCTGAGCGTTTACGGCCAGGAGAAGGTGGCCGAAACCGTCCGGCTGGGCAAAATGAACCTGGCCGTCCACGGCCTGGCCGGGGACATCCGCCAGGGCAACACCTACTACGAAGACCTCCACCGCTCCACCGGCAAATTCGACTTCGTCATGGCCAATCCGCCCTTCAACGTGGACCGGGTGGACAAGGACCGGCTCAAGGACGCCCCGCGCTTCCCCCTCGGCCTGCCCCGCACCGACAACGCCAACTATCTCTGGATTCAGGTATTCTACAGCGCCCTCTCCGAAACCGGCCGCGCCGGGTTCGTCATGGCCAACTCAGCATCCGACGCCCGCGGCTCGGAACTGGACATCCGCAAGCAACTGATCGAAGCCCGCGCCGTGGATGTGATGGTGGCGGTCGGTTCCAACTTTTTCTACACCGTGACCCTTCCCTGCACCCTCTGGTTCTTCGACCAGGGCAAGCGCAAGACCGCCCGCGCCGACCGGGTGCTTTTCATCGATGCCCGCCATCTCTACCGCCAGATCGACCGCGCCCACCGCGACTGGACCCCGGCGCAGATCGAGTTCCTGGCAAACATCGCCCGGCTCTACCGGGGCGAGGAAACCGAAAATCTGCACGAGAGCGCCGAGTTGATGGCCGAACACTTCGGCAAGAAGCCCAAATATGCCGACGTGGCCGGGCTGTGCAAGGTGGCGACCCTTTCCGAGATCGAAGCCCAGGGCTGGAGCCTCAACCCCGGCCGCTATGTGGGCGTGGCCGCCCGCGCCGAGGATGACTTTGACTTCAAGGAGAGGCTGGAGGAGTTGAACGAAGAACTCGAAACCCTGAATGCCGAAGCTAGGGAACTCGAAGAGCGGATCGCCGAGAATGTGGTCAAGTTGCTGGAAGGGGTAACTTTATGACATTCATCAAAGCCACATTGGGCGAGATTGCCGCAACTCAGTATGGGTTAGTTGATGGTCCTTTTGGATCAGACCTACCCGCCCGATTATATACCGATGAGGGGATTCCCGTTGTTCGCGGTGTCAATCTGTCTCTTGGAGATTTGCGTTTCAATGATGGAAACTATAAATACGTTTCGCCTGAAACGGCTGATCAATTGAAACGAAGTAACTGCTACCCTGGCGATATAGTCTTTACAAAGAAAGGAACCATAGGCCAGACAGGGCTTATCCCTCTAACCAGTCGTTACAAGCGTTTTCTCCTATCTTCTAACCAAATGAAGATCACCTTGCGCCGAGATGTAGCCTTGCCAGAATATGTCTATTACTATGTATCATCCCCAGACATCAGGCGACGCATAATTGCTGAGTCAACATCTTGTGGTGTGCCGAAGACCAACGTTACCTATCTGCGTGCTTTTCCCATTCTGCTTCCCCCCCTCACCACCCAATGCAAAATCGCCGCCATTCTCTCGGCCTACGACGACCTAATCGAGAACAACCTGCGGCGTATCAAGATTCTGGAGGAGATGGCGCAGAACCTCTACCGCGAGTGGTTCGTCAAGTTCCGCTTCCCCGGCCACCAGCACGCTCGCTTCACCGATTCCCCCCTCGGCAGGATTCCCGAGGGATGGCAAGCCATTCGCTTTGCCGACCTCCTGGCGTCTGGGCTTGGCGGAGACTGGGGACTGGACGAGCCGGACGATAAAGAAGACGCTCCCGTTTTTGTCATTCGAGGTACTGATTTTAACGACGTCGTAACCGGAACCTCGCTCCGAACACCCAAGCGTTTTATCGCGCCGTCCAGTCAGGAAAAGCGTCAACTCCGAGTCGGAGATTTGCTGGTGGAGAACTCAGTCAATGCCAAGAGCCGCTGTGTCGGTACGACACTGCTCATCACCGATGGCATTCTGGGGCGGCTGCGTGATCCTGCAATTGCCGCAAGTTTTTGTAAGGTATATCGTTTCAAAGACCCGTCACTTGCGGCATTGGCTCACCTACATATGCGGCATCTCAGGGATGAAGGAAAGATGGCGTTCTATCAAAATGTCGCGGCAAACGGCATTGGCAACTTCCAGTCGCAGCGTTTTTTGGAGTCGGAGCATCTTATCTTCCCCTTGGACTTGCAGGAACGACGGAATATGTTAGATTTTCTCGGATTCTTAACCACTTCGATCCTCGCCGATCAAGCATTTACACTCCGCCGCACCCGCGACCTGCTGCTGCCCCGGCTCATCTCCGGCGAGGTGGATGTGTCGGAACTGGACATCGCCGTTCCCGAGGAGGCCGGCGCATGAGCCAGGTCTTCAATATCTGGCTGGAAGAGGCAGATTACGTCGTGGTGCTTGCCGATCGTCGGGGTTTCTTGCTGCCGTGGACGGCGTTTTTGGTAACCAGAGAGCATACCAGGCAAAAATTGAGAAAAGAGTACGAGACGTACTGGAAAAACAGACCATAGAAAAGGCTGAAGCCGCCCAGTAGGACGGCTTCGTAACTCCTTCCACGCATGGTGGTTGAACTGTAAATAATATCGGTTGGCCGAACGCAAAAGTCAAGTCTTATCGTCTCATTGCGAGGGAGGAAAAGTGTCGAAGTACACCGAAGACACCCTGGTTGAGCAACCGGCCACCGCCCTGCTGGCGGAGTTGGGCTGGGAGACGTTCAACGCCTATCACGAGTTCGACCGCGGCGCAAGCGCGCTGGGGAGAGAGACCAAGGCAGAGGTCATCCTGTCCGCCCGTTTGCGCCTTGCCTTACAGCGGCTCAACCCGAACGCGCCGCCCGAGGTTATCGGCGAGGCCATCGAGGAATTGACCCGCGACCGCTCGCGCATGAACCCGGTAGCCGCCAACCGCGAAATCTACCACCTGCTCAAAAACGGCGTGCGCGTCCCCGTCTCTGATCCCGAGGGCGAGGGTGAGACGGTGGAAGTGGTGCGGGTTGTGGATTGGGACGATCCGGCCAATAACGACTTTTTGCTCTGCTCGCAGTTCTGGGTCACGGGCGAAATGCACACGCGACGGGCCGACCTGGTGGGCTTTGTCAACGGCCTGCCGCTGGTCTTTATCGAACTCAAGGCCGCCCACCGCCGTTTGGAGACCGCCTACACGGGCAACCTGCGCGACTACAGGGACACCGTGCCGCGGCTTTTCTGGCCCAACGCCCTGATTATTCTTTCCAACGGCAGCCAGAGCCGGGTGGGCAGCATGACCGCCGGTTGGGAGCACTTCGCCGAATGGAAGAAGGTGGGCAGCGAGGACGAAGCGGGGCGGGTGTCTCTGGAGACCATGCTGCGCGGCGTTTGCGACCCGGCGCGGCTCCTGGACCTGGTGGAGAACTTCACCCTGTTTCAGGAAGCTCCCGGCGGGCTGATCAAGTTGACGGCCATGAATCACCAGTACCTTGGCGTCAATAACGCGCTGGAGGCCCTGACCGATATCCGGCAGCGGGAAGGCAAGCTGGGCGTTTTCTGGCATACCCAGGGCAGCGGCAAGAGCGTTTCAATGATGTACTTCGCCCAGAAGGTGCTGCGAAAAGTACCGGGAAACTGGACCTTCGTGGTGGTGACCGACCGGCAGGAACTGGACGGGCAGATTTACAAGCATTTTGCTTCGGCGGGGGTGGTGACCGAAGGCCACGCCCAGGCGGAAAGCAGCAAGCACCTGCGGCAGTTGCTCATGGAGGACCACCGCTACGTCTTCACGCTGATCCACAAGTTCCGAACCGAGAAAGGCGAGGAGCACCCGGTTCTTTCCGAGCGGCGGGATATTATCGTCATCACCGACGAGGCGCACCGCAGCCAGTACGACACGCTGGCCCTGAACATGCGCACGGCGCTGCCCAACGCCGCCTTCCTCGCTTTTACCGGCACGCCACTGATTGTCGGCGAGGAAAAAACCCGCCAGGTCTTCGGCGATTACGTCAGCGTCTATGACTTCCGGCAATCGGTGGCCGACGGCGCCACGGTGCCGCTCTACTACGAGAACCGCATCCCGGAACTGCAACTGGTCAACGAAAACCTCAACGAGGACATGGAACGCCTGCTGGAAGAGGCGGAACTGGACGAGGCGCAAGAGAAGAAACTGGAGCGGGAGTTCGCCCGCGAGTACCACCTGATCACGCGCGACGACCGTCTGGAGGCGGTGGCGGAAGACCTGGTGGCGCACTTCACGGGGCGGGGCTTTCAGGGCAAGGCCATGATGATCTGCATCGACAAGGCCACGGCCGTCCGCATGTACGACAAGGTGAAGAAGCATTGGGCGGTGAAGATCGCGGCGTTGCGGGCGGAATGGGCCGGGGCGGACGATAACGCACGCGGGGAGATCGAAGAGCGCATCGCCCGCATGAAAGAAACCGACATGGCCGTGGTCGTTTCTCAGGGGCAGAACGAGATCGCCGAGATGGCCGAGAAGGGGCTGGACATCCGCCCGCACCGCAAGCGCATGGTGGAGGAAGACCTGGAGACGAAATTCAAAAAACCGGACGACCCCTTCCGCCTGGTCTTTGTCTGCGCCATGTGGATGACAGGCTTCGATGTTCCGAGCTGTTCGACGTTGTATCTCGACAAACCCATGCGCAACCACACGCTGATGCAGACCATAGCCAGAGCCAACCGGGTCTATCCCGGCAAGGTGAGCGGCCTGATCGTGGACTATGCCGGGGTGTTCCGCAACCTGGAGCGGGCGCTTGCCATTTACGGCGCAGGGGGCGGCGGCGACAAGCCGGTGGAGGACAAGGCCGCATTGGTGGCGGCGTTGCGGCAGGCTTTGGGAGAAACGCGGGGCTTGTGTCGGGAACAAGGGGTGAACCTCACGGACATCCAGACTGCCGGGGGATTTGCCCGCGTCGGCCTGCTCGACGACGCAGTGGAGGCGCTGGTGGTCCCCGAGGAGATCAAACGCCGCTATCTTGATCTGGCCAACACCGTGCAGAGGCTCTACAAGGCCGTGCTGCCCGACCCGGCCGCACGGGAGTTTGCCGCCCAAGTAACGCCCGTGCAGGTCGTCGCCGATAAAATCCGCGCTCTAACGCCGGTAGCGGACATCTCCCAGGTCATGCAGCAGGTGGAAGAACTGCTAGATAGGTCGATTGCCACTGAGGGCTACATCATCCACGAGCCGAACGCACCTTTTGGCGACGAGAAATTGATCGACCTGAGCAACATTGATTTTGAGAAGCTGGCGGAGAAATTCAAGACGGGCCGCAGGCGCACCATGAACGAAAAACTCAAGGCTACGGTGGCGCAAAAACTCATGGCCCTGGTGCGGCTCAACCGCACGCGCATAGATTATTTGGAGCGGTTCCAGGAAATGATAGACGCCTACAACGCCGGCAGCCTCAACGCCGAGGAGTTTTTCCAGCAACTGACGGCCTTCGCCCGGAGCCTGAATGAAGAAGAGAAGCGGGGCATAGGCGAACAACTCGATGAAGAGGAACTGGCGCTCTTTGACCTCTTGACCAAACCACGGATTGAAATGAGCGACGCGGACCGGGACAAGGTGAAGTCCACGGCCCGGGAATTGTTGGCCACGCTCAAGGCGGGCAAACTCGTGCTGGATTGGCGCAAACGCCAGCAGGCCCGCGCCGAGGTGCGGGTGACTATCGAGAAGGTTCTGGACCAGGGCTTGCCGAGAGCATTCACGCCGGAATTGTTCGAGCAAAAAACGACGGCTGTGTTCCAGCACGTCTATGATGCGTATTATGGCGCGGGGCGCAGCGTGTATGCGGCGGCGTGAGGAAGCCATCTAACAAGGCGCTACACCGGACGGCGATTCCGCTACGCTTCAAAGCGGCCGGTGAGCTTTGTCGTTGGCAATCATACTGCCTATTCATTTGTAGAGAGGGATTCAGCCGAAGATTTCTCTCCTGAACCCCGAGCACTAGAGAGCCGAAATCCTCGGCGTTTCCGAATCATTGTGCAAGCAGCCTCGGAGGAGAGGGAATTTTCGGTTCCGGCAAGATATGTAAACTGCCGCTGACCCGGAGTGTACGCCACTTTCGACAAGTTTGTCACGTACGGTGGTAAGAGAGCTTGAGTATTCTTGGGGCTGACCGGACCTGCCAAAGGAGCGGAATCGAGAACCGGCGCACCTCCCCCGTTCCCGCTCTCCCTATATGGAAACCACGGCCGGCCCGGTAAACCCTGAGAGAAGGGGTCCCGGGGGGGTCAGTCAGGAATAGATCGTACTTCCGTCCAACTCTCAAAAAGAATACCAATGAAAAATGCCTTATCACGTCCAACCCCTCCCGGTCCAACGGAACTGCAAACTAAATACTGCCACCTCGCAACCATTTTCTCGGCCTCAACCATACTCAAACCCGACTCCTCAGAACACATGAGATAAGCCTTGAAAATGACGATCCGGCGGCTTTTTTGATTTGAGGGCCAGAAGATCACCGGCAAGAGATGCAACTTACCGGCAAATGAAAAACGCATTGAGCTGGAAAAAGCCCGATGCTATTGTAATTCCGCTGGGCAAATCGCCGCAAAGGGAGACCACAAAGGAGGCCAAAATGAAAATGAGGGCAATGAGCATGATTTTAGGTCTGCTGATCCTTTTGGTGCTGGTTGGAACGGGCTGGGTAGCAGCACAAAGCCAGTCTTCACAGCCAGTTCAGCCCGCCCCCAGGATGAGATGCATGGACCGTTTCGATGCCATGGATGCAAATCATGATGGAGTGTTAACCAGCAAGGAATTTATGGCTGCGGACCATCCCGGAGGCCATGGCGAGGAGGTATTTGAATCCAGGGATAAGAACGGTGATGGCAAGTTGAGTAAAGAAGAGTTCTGTTCGGGGAAGGGGATGGGCCGAGGCGGCATGGGGAAGGGCCGGATGCAATGACTCTTGGATTCGAGACAGATTGATGATGGGTAACATTTTGGCGATCCTGATCGTAGGGATTGTCCTTTTTGAGTTGATCGAACATATTCTTTTCCCCTTGGTATGGGCGTTTGTTGCCCGCAACAGGAAGTCCCCCTGCGGGGTTGACGGCATTCCGGGCAAATTGGTCGAGGTGAAAGACTGGCGCGATGGACGGGGGCAAGTTCTCTTGGAGGGAGAACTCTGGAATGCCGTATGCTCCGCGCCATTGCGGCCGGGCGATACGGCCGTGGTGCAAAAAGTCGATGGATTGGTCCTGACCGTGACACCGGCCAAGAAGCAAACACGATGGAGTACCGGAGGGCACTCTTCGTGAACGGGTCTAAGCGGGTTCCCTCGCACAGATCTTTATCAGCCCTGGTTCCTGGAGTTCTTTCAATATGAATCGTGTCTGGAGGGGATAAGCGTGGGCGGACGTTTGTATGATACGATCGGGTGCTTCATTCCGAGTGCGCTCTGTGTGTTGCTGGCAATCGCAGTGGGATTACAGGGCTGTGCGTGGCAAGATCAAATAATCGTCAAAGAAAAAGAGCCCTTGCCCACCAGTCGGATCTTGAAACAGCGTGAAGAATTCCCCCCCCTTCCCGCGGAGACTCGGATCGGACCTCTCACAGTGGATCGAGCCATCGAAGAAGCCTTGAGAGCCAGTCCGGAACTGGAGCAAATCCAACAGCGAATCGGCGCGGCATCCGAGCAGGTGCTGCAGGCCGAGGCAGCCTTCTATCCGCGGCTGGTGCTTTCCGAGGATTTCAACGTCACGGATAATCCCGTCTATGCCCTCATGAATATCGTCAACCAAAGGCGCTTCAATCCCCTTATCAATTTCAACGATCCGGGCCAACAGCAGAATGTGGCCTCAAGGATTCAGGGAGAATGGGTGCTTTTCGAGGGAGGAAGCCAGTGGTATGGCCGAAAGGCGGCACTCGGGCAGCACGGTTCAGTTAAGGCCGAACTGCAAGCGGGCCGTAATCGTCTGGTGGCCAAAGTATGTGAAACTTACTACCGCTGGTTGCAAGGACTCGGCTTCATTGGAGTAGCCGAGCGGGCTCTCGATGCGGCCAGGACCGATGAACGCCTGGGCGAAGCCCGCCTCCATGCGGAGATGGCTTTGCCAAGCGAGGTCCTTCGCCTCAAGGTGCGAACCTCCGAAGCCCATGACCATTTGGTCACCGCCCGCACGGGGGCACGAAAATTCCAGGCCGGACTTGAGCGGCTTCTGGCCAGATCCATTCGACCCGAAGAAGTCCCCGATCCGGCGCGGATTACCTCTACGCAGTCTCTTCTCGAAAAAGTTTCGGAAGACACGGGTGATTTGGTGAAAAAGGCATTGGACAGCCGCCCGGAGATGGCAGCCGCTCGATCCCTGATCCAATCCGCGGGAGAAAGGGTTAAATCCGCTCGCGGTGGGCTGTTGCCGAAAATAGGAGCAACCACCTGGCGCCAATGGGATTCGGAGTCTCTGGGCAAGAGCGCCGAGAGTTGGATGGTGGGCCTTCAAGCCACATGGCCGATCTTTGAAGGAGGGGCCACCCTTTCCAAAATCCGCGAGGCACGCAATCGCCTCAAGGAAATCGAGGCCCGAGGCGAACAGGTAGCCCTGGATATCGCCCTTGAGGTCAACCAGGCTGCCCTGGCTGTTCAGGAAGCAACAGAGAAGCTGGCGGTCGCGGAAGAAAGGAGGCAATGGGCTGAAAAGGCCCTCGAAGAAGTGAGGTATCTATACCGCAACCAGGTGGTGACGGTGGATTCGCTGCTTCAAGCGGATGTGGCCTGGACCCGCGCCGAGGTCTCTTACACAGCCGCGCTCTTTGAAGTAAAGATCTCCCGGGCGCTGCTCAAGCAATCGCTGGGCGACTTTGCCGAAGGAATACTGACGGAGGCGCACAATGAGTGAACCATCGCAAGACCGGGACAAGCGCGCCATTTTGCACGAGGCGGCCAAGGGGCTGGGGGTACTGGTTCTTTTGATCGCCATGATGATGTGGCTTGCCGGAGCTTTCGTCCGGAAAGTCGAACCCGGGCCGCCGGAGGCAAAACCGCACGCTGGAAAGTTGAACACGGTGAAGGTCGAACGCAGGGTTTATCCTCTGGTTATCGATCAGGTGGGGAGTCTTCGATCCCGGAACGAGGCTCAGGTTTCCAGCCGAATCATGGCCCAGGTTAAAGAGATCCTCGTTCGAGAAGGGGATAAAGTCGTCGGAAGCGATGAGAATGACAAACCGACCATCCTGGCTCGCCTGGATGACCGGGACATCCAGGCGAAGCTTCGGCAGGCTCAGTCGCAGTGCATTGCCATGGACCGGGCCGTGGAGGTGGCCCGCGCAAAAATGGCGGCAGCCAGGGCGCAAGTGGAATCCACGCGCGCCAGTAAGGAAAAGGAGCTCTCCGATTATCGTCGCTACCAGGACCTGAAGCGCAATCAGGCCGCAACCGGCCAGCAACTGGATCATGCCCGTGCTCGGAAGGACATAGCCGAAGCCCGGGCAGCCGCGGCGCTCCAGGAAGTACAGGCGGCCCAGGGCGAAATTGCAAGGGCCCAGGCCCAGAAGGAGCAGACGGAGGCCGCCATTGCCGAGACCCGGGCCATGCTTAGCTACACCGTGATCCAGGCCCCCTTCACCGGCCAGGTGGTCAGAAAGATGCTAAACGTGGGCGATATGGCATCCCCCGGTCAAACGATCTTTTTCCTGGAAACGCCTTCCCGTCCCGAACTGCATGCCGCCCTCTCCGAATCCCTCATTCAATACCTGAAAACGGGGCAGGATCTGGAGGTTCGTATCGATGCCCTGAATCTGACTTCAGTGGGAACAATCCGGGAAATCGTTCCCCAGTCGGACCCCAGTACTCGGACGGTCCTCGTGAAAGTAAGCCTGCCGGCCGAGCAGCGGCTGGTAAACGGCCTCTTCGGGCGTCTTCGAATCCCTTATGGCCAATATGACGCACTGGTAATTCCCTCTGAAGCCGTGAGTCAAGTCGGCCAGCTTCCCCTGGTAGAAGTGATCGATATGGACGGATATCCTCAACGTCGCTTCGTTACGCTCGGAGAACGCCACGGAGACCTCGTCGAGGTGCTCTCGGGACTCGCGGAAAGCGAGGAGGCGATCATCCCATGAGCGGTCTCCAAATCGATACCGGAAACCAGAAAAGCGCCGATCCTCAAGATCCGCAACCCGAGCCCCACGCCGAGCAGCACCACTGGATGACCCGCATCGTCGTGGCCTTCCTGCGGGGCAACCTCTCGGTCCTCCTTATTCTCATCAGCCTGATTGCGGGCGCCGTAGCCCTGTGGATCACTCCGAGGGAGGAAGACCCTCAGATCGTGGTTCCCATAGCCGATGTGATGGTGAGCATGCCGGGGGCTTCCGCCCGCGAGGTTGAGCGGCAGGTTTCCACCCGTCTTGAAAAGCTTCTCTACCAGATCGATGGTGTGGAATACGTTTATTCGACAAGCTTCCCCTCCCAGGCCGTCATCACGGTGCGCTTCTATGTCGGGCAGGATCGGGAGAGGAGCTGGATAAAGCTGTACAACAAGATCCAGTCCAATATCGACCAGGTTCCACCCGGAGTGACCGGATGGGTGGTCAAACCCGTCGAGATCGATGATGTACCCATCGTAAAGCTCACGCTCTACAGCAACAGCCATAGCGACTACGACTTGCGGCGTATGGCCGAGGAACTCGAAATCCAGCTACAGGGGGTGAAAAACGCGGGACGCACTTTTATCGTTGGAGGTCGCCCCCGGCAGATCACGGTCGAACCCTCTCCCCAGCGCATGGCGGGCCGCGGAATAACGATCCAGGATATTCAGCAGGCCATACGGGGAGCTAACGTGGCGCTCTCCTCGGGAAATCTGGTCTCCGGTAACGAGGAGGTGCGACTGGATGCGGGGCGTTTTCTGGCTTCGGTCCGTGAGGTCGAGAGCCTGATCGTCGGGGTGCGGGAGATGCGGCCCGTTTATCTGAGTGAGGTTGCCACGGTCCGGGATGGTTCGGCCGAACCGGAAACCTACACGACCATTGCTTTTGGCAGAAAAGCCCACTCTCCCGTCGATCCAGCCGCGGAAGGCGGACATGGGGTCCTGCCGTCCGGAATCGAGCCATTCAAGGACTACCCTTCGGTGACGGTGGCGGTGGCCAAGCGGAAGGGCACCAATGCGGTCTGGGTTTCGGAAGAGGTGCGAAAGGAAGCCGGACGGTTCTCCCGCGAGGTCCTGCCCCAGGGAGTTCATCTGCGTCTCACGAGGGACTACGGAAATACCGCCGATGAGAAGGTGAATGATCTCGTGGAAGCGCTCCTGATCGCCATTGCCATCGTGGTCCTGCTTTTGGCCTACACCCTTGGGTGGCGCGAGGGAATCATCATCGCTCTCGCGGTGCCGGTCACTTTCAGCTTCACCCTGCTCATCAACTACTTTCTGGGCTTCACCATCAACCGTGTTACCCTCTTTGCCCTGATCCTGTCCCTCGGTCTGGTGGTGGACGATCCCATAGTGGATGTGGAAAACATTCATCGCCATTTTTCCATGCGAAAGGAGCCGCCGTTTCAAGCGGTCGTGAGCGCCGTAAACGAAGTGCGCCCTCCCATTATCCTGGCCACCCTGGCTGTGATCATTTCTTTCATTCCCATGTTTTTCATAACGGGGATGATGGGTCCCTATATGGCTCCCATGGCGCTCAATGTGCCTGTCGCCATGCTCATGAGTCTGCTTGTCGCCTTCACCATCACTCCCTGGCTCTCGCTCCACATGCTGGGCGGGGTCTACGATAGACCCCATGAAAAGCCCTTTTCCCTTGAAGAGAGCGCTCTTTTCAAGATCTACGACCGCGTGATTGAATCCATCATACGCCACAGGAGCCTTCGGCTGGGAATTTTAGGGACTGTTGCCGTCTTGCTGTGTTTCGCCGTCTGGCTGGTCCTATCCCAGCGGGTACCCCTCAAGATGCTTCCGTTTGACAATAAAAACGAGCTCCAGGTGGTTATCGATATGCCCAGAGGGACGACTCTCGAAACCACTCAGGCTGCCGCTCATGCCCTTTCCGACTACCTGGTGCGCGTTCCCGAGGTGACCGATGTAAGCCTGCATGCGGGAACAGCGAGTCCCGTCGACTTCAACGGCCTGGTACGCCACTACTACCTGAGGCAAGGAGCCAACGTGGGGGACCTGCAGATCAATTTTATCGCCAAGAAACGGAGGACCGAGCAAAGTCATGCCCTGGGCCTTAGACTGAGGAACGATCTCAAACGTATCGCAGACCATTTCGGCGCCAATATCAAGATCGTTGAAAGCCCGCCGGGTCCTCCAGTCATTGCAACTTTGGTTGCCGAAGTGTACGGCCGGATCGGTCAGCCCTACGAAGAGCTTGTCCAGGCGGCCAGGGGAGTCAGGCGTATCATGGAGTCCACTCCGGGTGTGGTGGATGTGGACGATATTCTGGTGGCTCCCGAGCGAAAGGCCGTTTTTCGGGTAGACAGGATCAAGGCCGCGCTTCACGGAATAAGCGACCAGCAGATCGCCGAGACTCTCCAGGGAACGGTAATGGGAACGGTTGCGAGCTCACTTCGTCTGGGGAACGAAGTTAATCCCGTTCTCATTAAACTGCGGTTAGGAAAGAAGGATCGGGCGCTCGAGGCGAGCCTCAATCAACTCATGATCCGGGGCATGACAGGCGAGACGGTGTTTCTCTCAGAGCTTGGCTCCTTCGAGGACGAAGTCATCGACCAGCCCGTTTACCACAAGAACCTGCAGCCGGTGGTTTACGTCTTCGGAGAAACAGCCGGCCTTCCTCCCCCCAATGCGGTGCTTACCCTCGAAGACAAGGTTGGAAAGGACGAGCAGTTCAAGGGATTCGACATTATCTGGTCCGGTGAAGGAGAATGGGACATCACGCTACGGGTCTTTCGGGATTTGGGCATTGCCTTCGGAGTTGCGGTGCTTGGGATTTACCTGCTGCTTCTCTATCAGACCGGGAGTTATCTTCTCCCGGCCATCCAGCTCATTGCCCTTCCCCTTTCGGTCATCGGGATTCTTCCGGGCTTTTGGCTCTTGAACCTGATCACGGACCATCCGGTGGGCGGCTATGGCAATCCGGTATACTTTACGGCGACAGCCATGATCGGCATGATCGCCCTGTCGGGGATCGCCACCCGCAATTCGATCCTGCTCATCGAGTTCGTCGAGGAACGGAAAAAGGAAGGAAAACCACTCGTTCGCTCTCTCATAGAGGCCGGAGCGCTGAGGACGCGGCCCATCTTCCTCACCTCCCTGGCAGCCATGCTCGCGGCTTGGCCCATCACCCTGGACCCCATCTTTTCCGGCCTCGCCTGGGCCCTTATTTTTGGCATAGCGGTTTCGACCTTCTTCACGCTGATCGTTGTTCCATTGGTTTATTACATGGCCTATGGCAAAAAATCAGAGCAACCTCAAGCCGCGTGATCCTGGAATCGAAAATGCGAAGCGGGAAGGTGTACTGCGTAGATAGTAAGAATTGGGCCAAGTCGGAAGTTTGGCGCTTCAGATCGGTTTTCTCACCAGCTACCTTTCGGGCTCATCGAAAAGCTTCTCCCGTTTTGAAACCGCAAGCCTTGAGGACCTTCGCCAGGGGGCAAAAACCCGTGAACGCCGCCTGGAATAAATTTGCGCCTACGAAGGCCGTGAACCAAAGCCAGTAGGAACTGTGAATCCGAGATAACAGAAGGCTGATGAGAATGAAACTTCCTGCAAGTGCGAAGACCAAACGGTCGATGTTCATAGCCAATCCTCCCTTTCAGAATACATGGTGCTTCCCGGCTCATCCAGACGCAATCGGTATGACAATCCTGAACTTAATCCCCTTCTCAAGGTTGTTCGCAATTTCCATATACCCGCCAGCCTGAGCGATATCTTCCATTATGGTAAGAAATCTTGTTCTTCATAGCGTGAAAACACTACGCTCAGGGTCATAGAACGCTAATGAGGAAGATTTCTATCAGCGGCTTCATTTCGCTACGAAATTTCAGCACATCGCGAACTACTCAAGTATTTCCAAAACGGCGTGTTTGCCCATCTTCGTTGAAACAGCGCTCAGAATTGTTCGCATTGCACCGGCGTTGCGCCCCTTTTTCCCGTTCGCGTTGAAACTGACATGCAATGAATGGATCTTGTTCTCAAGCTGACTCGTGCTGCTCGTGCTCTTTGCTGGAATTGATCTCCGCTGAAACTCAATCTGATGCGGAAACTCATTTGACAAGACAGCAAAGCTGAACTTCAACTCCTGTTGGTGCCTGAAACTCTTTCACCCGCTCAGTATCGACCGATCGAAAGGGGTGGATATCTGATTCTTTGAAAAAAGGATAGATTCGACCAAAGTGGTAATATCATCGACTCGGGCACTGCCTTTTATTACGAAGTGGCTCGCTCCGCTACGAAGACCGGCCTCACGGTACTCAAAAATATTGTGGCTCGTGAGAAGAATAACTTCTGTATCAGGGCAGATATTCTTTATCATCCGGGTAAGTACCAGACCATTTATGTCCGGCAGTCTTATGTCCATGAGGATCAGGACGGGTTTGAGTATTCTGAATTTATGGAGCGCTTCCTCCCCGTTGGATGCTTCCTCGATTTCTACTGAAGGGAATGCTGCAGACAGGAAGTTCCTGAGAGCGCTGCAAAAGACAGAATTGTCTTCGACGATTAATACTGAACACATTTTGCCTCCGTAGTCGCTCGAAATTTGGGAAATGGATCGGCTGAATAGAATTGGAATTTTGCTACAAGGCTCTTCACGTTTAGCAGAATTGGTGGAAGAGATAAATGCATTGAAGACAGTATTTGGAGACGGTAAGAGGGTGTATCCTCTTCCTACATCCTGACCTATTAAATCCCTCATCGGATTGGTTCAGAGATCACTCTGAAGCTGGGGCCGGCGGCGGACCTGGGAGCAGGGTGCCGAGAAGCAAAAAGGCAGGGGACCGACAAGTTCTCCTGCCTTCCCGACGATACTCGCGCCGGTGGCGTAACTGGTATTATCTGTTACAAAACTCACGGCAGCTCCCTTGGTCCTTGAATCTTGGAGCGCTCAAAAGCTTAACACGTCCGGATCGTCTCCTTCGTGCTTTCTCGCCCGCGCAGGATTTGAGGATCTGGCAAATTATGTTGAAACTTCCAAAAACCACTTCCAGCCAGATTATGAAAGAGGTATTCTAAACATGAGTAACCGGCTTTCATCCAAGGACCAGGGGTGGAACGCGGTGGCTGCGGTGTTTTGAGTTATTTTGGAAAGAACATGTAATCACTTAATTTGCGAGCATTCTTCATTGCTGTCACTCGGAACCATAATAGTCGATGCGTGCAGTACCGAGTCACCGGAAGAACGCAATGGCCCAGCCAGGAATGTCCAGGGGCGGATTGAACAAATGAAATTCCGCCTGTTTCCGCTGGTCTTTATACTTGCCGTTGCGGCGCTTTCCGGCTGCGCCCTTGACGGCATGCGGGCGGGCCAATCCGACCTCATGCCGGTTACGTTCGTCCATAACGATATCCGTGCTCGGAAAGTCTGTATTGCCGGGGACTTCAACGGCTGGTTATGCGACTCCAATTATATGACCGCTAAAGACGGGGTGTGGTCGACCACGCTTGTTCTCGCCCCCGGCCGGTATCGATACCATTTCATGGTGGACGGAAAGAAGGTTCTCGACCCGGGGGCCGCGTCGGAGAGCGATGGATTCGGGGGGGGAAATGCCGTGCTGGTGGTCGAATAAGAGGCAGGAAAGCTGTGACCTGAAGGCGGATCCATTTGTATATCGAATGGAGCTTTTTTTCCTCTGACCAAGACAGGCGCTGATGAATTCCGCTGACGACCAGAATGTCATCGACTCCGTACTCTCCGGCGATACGAATGCGTATGCTGTACTGGTCGAGCGCTATCAGCGGCAGATTTTCAACATGCTCGTAAGGATGACGGGTTCGATTCCGGATGCTTCGGACCTCTCACAGGATACTTTCATAACGGCCTTCGAGCAGTTGCACCGGTTCGAGAAAGGGAAGAGGTTCTTCCCCTGGCTCTATACGATAGCACTGAACAAATCGAAAAATTTCCTGCGTCGCGGCAGAGCGTTCCCGAGAGTGAGCGCCGAGGAATGCGAGTTGGGCTCGGGATTGGACTACCCGGGTCAGCAGGAGGAGATCCTTTGCCTGAAGCTGGACTCGAACAGGTTGCCGGACGCGTTGATGAAACTGCCTGCCGACTACCGGGAGGCGCTGATACTGCGTTTCAGGGAGGACCTGCGGATGGACGAAATAGCCGAGGCGCTCAAGATTTCCATAAGCGGTGCAAAAATGCGGGTGCATAGGGGCCTGGGAAAGCTCAAGGAGTTGCTTGACTCAAAGGATCGGCAAAGTGATCGGGAAACGGCCGAAACGAAACTGGTGTGAATCATTCGGATCGATCGGGTGCCGACAGGGGGCGGTTATGAAGAAACCTTTAGAGGAAGAGCACAGTTTTTCCGAAATTGCATCCATGATCCGGAGCATGCCTGACCTGGACCCTCCACCGGACCTGCTGCCCTCGGTCATGCAGTCGATCCGCGCAGTCCCGGCAAGCCGATGGCGGCGCGCGTGGAAATGGATCAGGACTCCGCGCGCTTTTACTTTCACCCCTTTGCAGGCCGGAGGTGCCGCGGCGGTCCTGGCCGCCTGCCTGGCCTTTTTTCTCTTGCTTCCCGGAATGGCGCCCGTCTCTCCCACGGTTCCGGAAGCGAACGGCAGGATTCCAGTGAGGATCTCTGTCGCCATTCCCGACGCGCGATCCGTTTCCGTGGTGGGAAATTTCAACAACTGGCGTGCCCAGGAATGCGAGGTTCACGAGGAGGACGGGCGCAAGGTATGGACGGTTACGTTGATGCTCCCGGAAGGCCGTTATGAGTACGGGTTTCTGGTTGACGGCCGCAAAATCGTCCCGGACCCCCTCGCTTTGATTCTCGAAGATGACGGGTTCGGCAACACGAACTCCGTTCTTGTGGTTGGACAGGATGAAAAGACCACCTGAGAAGATGTTTGCCGTTTTGTTCCTGATCGTTATGGCGCTGGCGTCCTTGTGCCCTCCGGCCGCGGCCCGGGAGCGGACCGTTTCGCAATTGGTCCGTGAGGCCCAGGCGGCCGGCGTACCGGCCCCGGCCCTGAACCGCCTGCTTTCCACCGGGTTTGAAGGGGCCGACAACGCGGCCGCGGTCGAGGGAATCCTGCGGATTCTGCTCGGCGCGGGCAATGAACGACTTCCGATTCAACCTTTCGTTGGAAAGATGGAGGAGGGGCTCGCCAAGATCGTTCAGCCGCCTGAAATTGAAAAGGCGCTCGAAAAGAAGTTGGACGACTACTTGTTCGCCAGGAGCCTCATATCCAAGGTCCCCCTTGGCCGGACGGAAGGCGAAAAGTGCCGACCCGACGAGTGCCTGGTGCGAGTAGCCGAAACACTTAACAGCGGGCTTACGAGACAGGACCTCGAAAGAATTGTCGGTCGGCATCCGGATAAGCCCCTCGGCGTTCTGGCCCGGGGGTTGGAATTGCTGGCCATGCTTAGGAATATCCGATTCGACGCCGACCTTTCGGAAAATCTCGTCCTGACCGGATTCCGGGAGGACTCTTTCGCACGCGGAGGACGCGGGCTTGCGGAGTTTTCCAAGATCATGTCCATTGCCAGGAAGAAAGGAGTCCCTGACGCCCGAAGCGCCGAGTCGGCGCTGGCCGTCCTTGAGGGTAGGGACTCGCTCGACGGATTCGCCTCAAAAGTCGGGGTTTCATCGCGTGACCTGGCAAGCTTCGGTCCCCAGATCGGGAGCCGCGGGCAAGGGCATGGCGGAGGCTTTGGAGGGTTTGGTGGTCGGGGCCTCGGCGGATTCGGGGGGCCTGGTGGCGGTTTTGGCGGCCCCGGTGGGGGCTCCGGCGGGCCTGGAGGCGGGGGTGCCGGCGGGGGAGGAGGAGGAGGCGGTGGTGGTGGTGGTGGTGGACGGTAACCTGTCCTTCTTTGGCTCGGACCATTCCACATTTTTTGTAGCGGCGGTTGTGACCTTTTCCGGGTTTGGGGTGTAATTGGAGATGAACGGCGGTTTTTTTGTTTTCCGCCAAAACCCAAATCTGGAGGAACAAGATGAGAAGAATCGTGAAGACTGTCCTGGTTCTTGGAACGGCGGCCACCATTATGAGCAGCGGCCTCTGCTTTGCACAGGACCAGCTCCGCACCCGTGACCAACAGCAGCTTCGACTTCGCGACCAGTCGCGCCTGACGACCCCGTCAACCGCCGCAAGCGGTGACCAGACCCGCAAGATGTCCCAGGACCGGGGCATGAATCAGATGAGAAAGTCCAGCCAGAGTCGCTCCGGCAAGTAACCGGCCTTTTATTCCGGCATACGGTTTGTCCCGAAAGAGCCGGCCGTTCCGGCAAGTTGCGCCGGAGCGGCCGGCCGTAAGCACTTCGCCCCTTTATCTCCCGGCAGGGGGGCTCCACCCGCCCCCTGCCGGGCGATTCGGCGGTAAATAGGGCGTCCAGTATTCGTGCACGATCTTCAGTTCTGTTCCACAGCACCAGCCTCCCGCTGGGCGCGTGCCCGCCGTTCTGTTTTATCCACTCTACAATACCCGGATGCTTTTTAGTGAGGTTGCCGATATTCTCTCTGGCGAAGCTGCAACTCGGTGGGGACCCAGGGAGAATCGAGCCGCTCCATATTTTATTTAGAAGAAAATGGTTGTAAACCGCTTTACTTCCTCCGGTTACTGCTCTTCTACTCATTCCGGAGGGACCAACCAAAACTCAAAAACACCTCTCCTATATGGATAGCCGAGATTCTACAGGCTCCGGGATCATATCTGCAGGTTTTGGGCACGGGTGGCCTAATCAGAGAATTCAGGGCCGACACCATGTCTTATTTCTCCTCATTGAAGTGGACCTCGGCCATCAGCACACATCCCCTGAAGCCGATCCCTTCCTGGCGGCACAGGTGCATGAGGTCGGTGAGTAGATCGACCACGTTGGTCGGAAGGTCGTCTTCTTTGTCCCGATAGGGGGCAAGGCTTTCGGTTGTCCGATGGATTTTTTTCCTGATTATCCATTGGACACTCCCTTTCCGGACTTCGTGTCCGGCTTAAAATGCATTCTGACCTGTCCAGAACCGCCCACAATCGATTTCTTCAGGCCAACCCAACGCCCTCTCTTTGTTTTTTTGGGAGGGATAGGGGTGCAACTTGCCTCATGGGGAATTTCGACTGGTGTCAACTCACAAAGGAATCAGACGGGAGAGGTCCCGGTGTTCTTGCATTTGGGTCGAGGTCTCCAGAGGGGGGCAGAGATATATAATATAAAGAGCGGTATAATATAGAGGAGGTTGTATACTCCCCCTCTCGGTGTTGACCATTCGCGTGATGAAATCTGCCCGGCAATGAGGTTCATCGATCCCGGCTCAGTCCGGGCTTTATCATTCTCATCGGCAGATCATCTCTACGCGCTCATTCGAGTCGGTTCAGGGATGGGTGCCCGGTCCTGGCGCGCTGTTTCCAGCCACAGTTCAACGGCCGTTTCCAGTTCTCTCAGAGCTTCCTGCGGGGTTTCACCGAAAGCCGAGCATCCCTTGAGATCGGGAGCAACAGCGATGTATCCGCCGTCCTCTTCACTGTAGAAAATTGTTACAGGATACTTGAAATCAGACATTGTGAATCTCCCGAATGGCCTTGAGCGCCTGTTTAATCTGATACGGCTTGGCCCTTCCCCTTGTGGTTTCGCATGGTCAGCCTGCCGTCCCACAACGGATGAGTGAAGACCTTATGGCCGCCTTTCCCCGTTCTTTCTCTGAATCCAAAAGACAACAGCCATGATTCCGCTTCATCGAAACGAACGTCTTCGGGGTTGTTCCTGATTTTCTCGTGCCGCTTCCATTTGGAGGTCATCGTGCGACCCTCTGTTACCCAAAAGGCGGAATGCCGTTTCGATGCGATTATTATACATAATCCCTATCGAGGATTCGAATTAATTACCCCAACTCCCGCAGCTTGGCATTTAAACCGAAGAAGGCATTGCGACCACGTTAGACCGGCTCTGCGCCTTTCTTTTCTCACTCTCTACCACCAATTGCCGGTTCAGGCCGTTGACCGCTTTTTGGAGTGTTTCAGGCTGCAAATGGCTGTATCGTTCGGTCATAGACAGGGACTTGTGCCCGAGCAGTTCCTTGACCGTGAAAAGATCGGTCCCGCCCTGGACGAGCCAGGACGCATAACTGTGGCGGCATGTGTGGAAACAGACCCTTTGCCGGGGATCGTCTATGCCCTCATTCATTTTCAAGCCTTCAACAGCGGCGTCAAAGGTGTCGCTGATCTGACGGCGCCTCTGTCCGTCACGAACCAGGCCCGTCTCCCGTTCCTTGGATTTCCGGGCAGGAAAGACTAAGTCGCTCCAAGCCCCCTTCTCCATTTCTGATAGGGCAGTCTTTACCTCTTCAGTCATGAACACGAACCGGGTCCGTCCGTTCTTTGGATTGCGAACACAGAGACAATTTTTCCCGGAATCCACGTCACCCCAAACCAGGGAGGCTATTTCCCCGAAACGAAGGCCACAATGCAAGCTGATTAGAGTTATCCGCCAGCAATCGACGCTTGCACTCTTGATTTTTCCCAACAACGATTCAGCCTCGTCAAAGGTAAGGAAACGCATCCGGCGGTTGTCTTCGGTGGGCTTTTTGACATTCTCAACAGGATTGCGGCCGGCATAAAACCCATGGCGCGTGGCGAAATTGAAGGCCTGGCGGATTACCGCGAGGCAGTAATGAATGGATCGAGGCGAAAGCCCCGGTTTTTCCCCTTTCATCTCCCGCTTGCCCTCCTTTTTCATCTTGCGCTTTATGTCCTCCAGGTGGAATGCGGCGATTTCGGCAATGGGCTTGTTGCCTATCGCCGGTTCAATCCAATTGCTGTAAAAGCTCTTTTCGCGCACGACAGACTTCTTGCCGTCCGCTTCAGCCTGCGCGATGTACTTCTCCCACACAGCCGAAAAAGGCATGACCGCCCGGTCTTCAGCCTCCTTTTCGCGGGCTTTCGCCTCTCTTTTGGCAAGCTCCGATCCTTGCTTCTCTTCCAGGGTGAAAGGCCCCTTGCCGGATTCTCTGTTACCCTTCAACTCTGAAAAGCGGAGAATGGCTTCCTGCTCAAGAGTCCTGCCCGTAGCATTCCCCTGTTCTTTCCGGGCTAGTTCGGCCTTTGCCCAATCGGTTTCCCAACCAAGTTTTTCCTCTCGGTCTTTCCCGTCGAGCTTGTACCTGATCGTATAGTATCGATCTTTCCGAACCCCGTGTTTCCTGGTCGGATGCTCTCGGTAGCGGATGCCTGTGTACTTGGTCTTGATCCACTTGTTCATGGCCTTCTCCCTGTCCCGCGATTTGTCCCGCTCCTGTCCCGCTTTTTGGGGTGAAGCAGCGGGGTTCGGACTGATGGAAAGTGAAGGTACAATAGGCCTTAAATGTAGGCGTGTCAAGGATTAAGTGAGGTAATGTGATGAGAAGTGAAATGTATTTGTACGGACTTCTAATCCGTAGGTAAGGGGTTCGAATCCCTTCAGGCGTATGAGAAAATCAAGGGGCTACCGGGATTCGGCAGCCCCTTTTTTGATTTTCGAGCACCATTTTTACCGCAATTTTGCTATCCCCGATGAGATAAACCAGTTGCGAGTCGCGGTGGACGGAGCTTTGGAAGATTTGCCTCGGACGAAGATCCGATTGGCGGCTTGAGATCAGAATCAATGGGCTTGAGGCTGGATGACAGATCATGGAAAGGTCTTCCAGCTTCAAGGCCCCGAATTACGTGCCGGGAAAAGGCGAGAAACGTCTGTTGCCGGCGCACCAGGCTTGCTGGTAAAGGACGGTATAATTTGCATCCGCCCGGACCAACCGACCCCGTCATCCGCGGCAGGTTCGCTGATCGGTTTTTGTCTCAACCGTTACTACCGCTCGACTTTCGCCTGAACCGCGCAACCTGGACAAGAGGGCGAGGGCCTTGACCTCGGGGGATGGAGACGTGTCGTGAATTTGCCAACACCCGTTTTGTTGACATATCAGTTGCATGGGTGATTGAGAAATCGTATGGTTTGGCGGACTTTGGTCTTGTGCCAGGAGTTTTTGAGGCGACATCCGACCTGAGAATGCAGTTTTGACGCATGCCACACAACCTGGTGCAGTATTCCGGTCGAAACCCACAGAAAGGGAACAAATCAATGAACGCATTTATGTACCCGAATGGGTTTGTTTCGCATGATTCAGGAGGGGCGTGGATCATGAACAAAAAACTCATAGCCGGTGTTGTGATATTCCTGTTAACGGCGATTTGGGGACCGGCAAAAGCCTCCGCCTCGTTCGACCCATGCGGGCTTATCACCAGGGAGGAGGTGCAAGCAATTGTCGGCGAGCCGGTCAAAGGACCGGAGCAGAAAGACGCCAAGAACCCGTTGGGGCAGAAGATGTGCCTCTACACCACGGTTTCTTCGCGGCTCATTCAGATCTCCGTTGTTCGCACCGCCGATATTGCGCCGGGAATTCGAAAGCATGGACAAACTGCCACGAAAATCTATAACACCACCAAAGCAATGCTCGATCCTTTGGAGAAGGCGCCGGGATTAGGGGATGACGCCTGCTGGGGCACCCCCGGTCTGCACATACTCAAAGGAGAGGCGTATGTAACGATTTCGGTGGGAAACACGAGCAAACGGGAAAATCTCGAACTTGCCCGCCGCATTGCCGAAAAAGTGTTGCCCCGTCTTTGATCGTCATCTGGGCTAATGGCTGGGCCGTATTAAGGGATCTAGAAAATATCATTGTCCCGTTTTAGGGCAGATTTTTATGTGCCTCTACCGAAGTAGCCCTCGTTCCCATGCTCCTGCGTGGGAACGAGGCAGCGAGAAACAAAAAGGTACAGTAGTATTTTCTACGTCCCTTAGAACTTGTCCGTAAATAATCTGTGTAGGGGTTTTTAGGGGCTATTGCCCAAATGGCATACCTCAAATTCCATGCAGTCCACATACAACTGAGGATCGACGGATCGTCATTCCCTGTTTGAGTGTCTCGGGGCGGGAATCCAGTGTCTTTTCGATACGTTGCGCAAAGCAAGACACTGGATTCCCGCCCAGAGACACTACGGGAATGACGATTTTGACGTCCCAAGCCGAACTTCAGTTTCATGGGGATTTGTCCTTCTGTGATTGGCGCCAGCCCGTAAGGCTGTGCTCACAGCTAACCAGTTATTTACGGACAAGTTCTTAGTGTCCCTTTCCAAACGGGCAGACGGGATACCGGCACTCGGCACAGTGCAGGCACAAACCGCCATGACCGAGTTCCGCGATGTCCTTGCGGGTGAGACGCTCACCTGCAAGGACCCTGGGCAGAATCAGATCGAAGATGGTTGCTTCATGATAGAGCCCGCAAGCGGGAATGCCGAGGACCGGGACATCTCCAATAAATGAAGTCATAAACATTGCACCCGGCAGCACCGGGGCCCCATACAGAAATTCCTTCGCCCCGGCCCGGGCAATTGCTTGCCGTGTGACATCGTCCGGGTCGACCGACATGCCTCCGGTGACAAGGAGGAGGTCCGCCCCATTGGTGAGCAGATTCCTGATTTCCCGCTCTATATGCTCGGGATCATCAGGCGTGAACACAACACCCATGACATCCGAGCCTATTCGAGCCATCTTCCCGCGCAGTATCGGTTCGAACTGGTCCTCGATCAATCGGGAATAAACCTCGTTGCCGGTGATGACTATGCCCGCCCGAGCCTTCCTAATCGGTTTCACACTGAGGACCGCGCCATGAGCCTCTGATATCCTGACTGCCTCGTCAATTATCTCAGAGCGGATCACGAGCGGAATTGCACGGACCGCCGCCACCACATCGCCCCGCTTTACCGGGAAATTGGTGTGCCGGGTTGCGCACATCACCTCTTCCAGCATGTTAATCCCGGTCAGTGCATCCGCGTCCACCTTGAAGAGGCCGTCCGCAGCCGCCAGAAGCGAGATTTTTCCTTCCCTCGGTTCGTCTTTCCAGGTGACCCCGTCTCCGCTGAGTGCATCGGCAAGCGCGATGGCGGCATCGTTTTCGTGAAGATAGCCCTCTTCGATTCTCAGGACGTAGAGATGATTTTTCCCAAGCCTCTGCAAATGGCAGATATCGGCTTCCCGTATTTTATGGCCCTTCCTGAAGGCCGCGCCCTTGAATTCGCCGCGTCGAATCTCGGTTATATCGTGGGCGAGAACCATTCCGATGGCGTCTTCGACTTTTACCTTTGCCTGGCCCATCTCAAGACCTCACGTTGGGGAGATATTGACCAATGTCATAATACCCCTTCCCCCGACACGCAAGGCACCTCCCACCTTGCCGGGTGGGGTAAGCTTCACCGCAACCGGAGCAGACGGCTATTTCTCCCTTTTTTTTCTTGCCATGCAGTTGGGTGACTCGCACTGGTGAGCTGGAGAGCATCGACCTTCCGGCCGCGATGATGTCATCGAGCAACACTTCCAGGGGCAAGGATTTTTTTGGTACAAGACGCATGTACCAGTTGTGGATATTGGGATACGAGCGGGCCTTCTCCAGGTCAAACCAGACCCTGAACCCGTCCAGCGTCTTCTTGTCGTAGAGGCTGAGCGCGAACTTGTCCCAGTCCAGGACCTTCATCCAACCGTTGCCGTATGTGCAGGGAGTAAAAAGCTGGACGGCATCCGGCAAGCAATGGCAAGTCTCAACGAAGGCGTCGGCCTCGATGCCCGGGCCTATCAGTTCCTGTGCCCAATCGACCATGAATCCGCCGATAACGAGCCCGGGAGCTCTCCACCCGTGGAATTTCTCGATCATGTCCAGAAATTCCTCCATGGACCTTCCGCACACCCTGACCTGATCCGGCATCGAGGCTTCTCCTTGCTTTAGCGAAACTTCATTCAGGCTCAAACCTTAACGACCTTTACCTGGCTCTGATAAAAAACAGCGCTGCCGCCAACCGTATCCACGAGCCCGGTATTTTTCAGAACCGGATCGACCCGCATGGCCGCGTTTCCGTGCATGCCGGTAGCCCTGCGAGAGTCTCCCGGTATAGCCACACCGTCGATCGCCAGGTCCGAGGACCCATAGGCCCAATGCCCAAAGCCGAGCGAAAATGCGACCACTCCCGGCCTGATACCCTCCAGGATGCGAACCCGGGCGATCATCGGTTTTTTCTTCCCGTTCCCAAAGTCCCATACTCCGTCGGGATTGCTGGCGGAAACAAGTTTTGCCCGGTCGCCCTCCACGAGTCCAAGGCGCCTGGCATCGCTCACGGCGATCTCGATGTAGTTCTGAGGTTCGAGTGCCTGAAGCCAATAGTTGCCATAAGTCCGGCTCTTGGTCTGGGTGATCGTCTTGTAAGTGATGAGGGTCATGTCATACCCCCGCGTCTTATCGTCCAACAGGTTCCCGGAGCAATCGCGCGGCCCTTCGATGTAATGGGCGTGACCCACATAGGGCATCCCGGTCATAGAGTGTTTGGCGGTGACCAACCGGTCGAAATATATCCCGATCATTTTGCCGTATTTATTTGCAAGCTGATTGTCTTTATATGCCTGCTCATAGCCCTGGAACCGGCCGCCACGATTCAACACATAGACCACGTGAGGCCAGAGCGTTTCGCCGACAACAGCCTTCCACCGGTTGGCATCGAAGACGGTGGAGGGAAGATGCCTCCTCGCCTGTTCGAATATCCTTATCTCCTCCTGACTTGCGGCGGGAACTTTTTCGGACCCGTCGGGCTTGTCGCCGAACGCGATATTTGCAACCATCCGCAGGTACATGTCCTCTTCCCGCTTCAGATGAAGACCCGGACCGAAGGCGTTTTCGCCAAATCCGGGAAGCTTCATTTCCTGGGCGAGTCCGAGCAGAAGAGATTCCAGCGAGAGCGGCATCTTTTCCCCGAATACCGTCACCGTATCCGTTAGCGGCGCCGCGACCGGCTGGCGGATCGGGCCTACCTTCGGCGTAACGGATGGATGGGAGCCGGAGAATTCCCATCTTTCCAGGTAAGTGAGGTCGGGGAAAATATAATCAGCGTACATGCTGGTTTCACCGACAACGATATCAGAAACGATCACCAGCGGGATTTTCTTGGGATCGGAGAGGATTTCGATCAGCTTATGACCCGCGGGCAGGGAGTAGATCGGCGTTCCCATGTAGAGGAGCAGGGCCTTGATGGGGTACGGATAGGCGTCTCCCATGCTGGGAATCACCTCCTGGTAGATGTCGCTGCAGAAGGGATACCACACTCTTTTGGAAGGATATCCTTCAAAGATCGTCGACTTATCATAAGAGGCCTCGTGTCTGATAATCGAGATGCCGAAGCTCTTCAACTTGCCGCCCTGCTTGCTCGTATCGAAGGGTTTTCCCTCCTTGTCCCCAACTATGTTGAATGTAGTCGCTTTTGCGAGGCCACCCGCATAATCGTGGTTGCCGATGAGCACATTTACAAGCATCCATGCAAGCACATTGTAGAATCCCGAGGTATGCTGGGAGACCCCACGATGCACGTCGACGACGGCTTTCCTTCCATGACTGGTGAGTTCCCGCGCGACTTCAACGATGTCCGATTCTTTAAGTCCAGTTATTTCAGCCCATTCGGGAAGCTTTTTCTCGCCTGCCGTTTCGCGGTAGATCTGGAGAACGCTTTTTACCCTGGTCCCGTTTGCGTCGGCATCGACCAGCAAATCGCCTTCAACCGGCGTCTTTTCGTCATTGGGATCAAAAGGAACGAACTGATCGCCTCTTCGCACCAGGAAAGGATCGAAAGTCCATTCCGCGCCGGCCTTGTTCGTGCGCTTTTCCGTCGGAAGACCGATTTCGGAACCGCGCAGGAAGGTGAGGGGTGTCCCATCCGAGCCGACTTTCACCAGCCATGCGGCTTGAGTCCATGTGGGTTCACCCTTGGCCGTTGCGGCGGCCTTGTTTGCGTTGGCAAGGTATTTGGCGTCATATCGCTTGTTTTCGATGATCCAGTGGATTATCGCCATGGCGAGCGCCCCCACGCCGTTCGGGTTCACGGGGAGCCACTTCCACGCGCGCGATGCGGTCTTCGAGCAGCGCGGGTCAACGACCGCGATTTTGAGTCTTCCGCCGACCAGACCTTCGGTGATTTTCTGGGCTCGCCAGGGCGGGCCGTAGTTTGCCTCGTAGGGGTTCGCCCCAACGAAGAGCACGAACTCGGCATTGCCGAGATCGGCCTGCCAGTAAAACTTGCTGCCACCGGAGAATTTCCCTTCCACATACTGGTCGCTCATCGCCTTGCAGGTAAAATAAAGAGAGCCTTGGCAAACAGTCGTATGCCCGTGGGTATTCACCGACCCGAGAGCGTTGTTCACCAAACGCTTCAGCATCTCGGCGCGCCCTCCCTTCAGGCGGCCCCAGTTGAGGCAGAACTGGTTGTTCTTCGGGCCCAGATCGGGGTGGTCCGGATCGATGAGATACTTGAGATTGTCGGCATGCTTCTCTTTGAAAGCCGCCAGGGTCATCTTTTTCGCCGCAACCTGCGCGGCGTCTTCCGCGAGGGCCGAAGCGACCTTGGGGTCTTTGAGAGTGCAGATGTCCTTGAGACCGTCGACCTTGCCTTCGCCGAAAAGATCGCCTCCTTCGACAATCTCCTTTATGGCCTGTTCGAAACCGATGGTCTTCCATTTGTTATCACCGCGTTTACCGGCCCGCTTGAGGACTTTAACGATTCGGTAAGGGTCATAGAGCGCCTGGATTCCCGCCTGCCCTTTCGGGCAGAGCGCCCCTTCTATCACCGCGGCCTCCGAAAGCGGCGTGTTGTAGGCGATATTGGGCGTGAGAGTCCACGGGCTGTATGGATTGCCGTCGATCTTGGCAACCATGCCATTCTCCATCTTCACCTTCATGCCGCAGTTGGTGTTGCACTGCTGGCAGACGGACATGAGCTGGTTCTCGGGAAGGTGATGCAAATAGGCGTTCTCTGACATGCCGACCGCGTTTGCACCTGCCCATGCGGAGTCGCTCCCATCACCATCAACAGAGCGCCCCAGAGTGGTCACAGCGGCAAGGGACCCTCCGAAGAGCGCCGAACACTTTAGGAACTCGCGTCGTTTCATTTCCATCTTCAAAGGGTATTTCTCCTTTTTTTCCGAGCTAATACCTGGCATGTTCCATTCCTCCTCTCCGAGAAGAGATCACCGGCAGCCACCGCGCCCCCAGAAGGAAGGCGACAAGTCCAAGCGACACGATCCAGAGGCTCACCAGCCATTCGTTCAAATTGGGCGTGTACTGGGTCCGTAACCGAGCATGGTAGAAGGTGTTCTCCAGGCCCTCCAACTTGTAGACGGCCAGGTCGGGAACCACGAAATTCATCCGTACGGCAATAAAGGTGATCACAATGAGAAAGCACGCCCAGGCAACAGTCTTTGAATCATTTGGGCGTCCGATGAAAAGAAACAGGGGGACGAGGCTTCCGATCAGGAGATGAACAAGCCAAAAGGTCCACCAGTAAGGTCCCGAGATGATCAGGTCGAGGGTTGCCACAACGTTGGTGACCCCGGTCTGATATCCGACGAAAAACTGCAACGCTTCGAGGAATAGGTAGACGATGAGCACAAAAAGAATCGTGCGCCCGAGAGAAGTGACCAGTTCGTCATCTCGCATGAACATATGGGTGAGAAAGGTGATGAGGGCGCCGCCGGAAAGGATTGCGGCCATTATGAAAAGGAGCGGTGTGAGGGCGCTGTTCCAGATGGGGCGATTCATCAGAATTGCGAAGAAGGCGCCGTTCGTGCCGTAAAACAGGAGTCCGACGGGAAGACTGATCATGGAGAGAATATGCACCCGGTTCTCATCCCGCAGGTGGTCCGATTCTCCATAGCTCGTTCTTCCAAGGGCGAGGAAGCGGTAGAAGCCATTGCCGTTCCTGTTCTTGTCATTTGCCCAGAGTACGAGGTCCTCTCTAATGAGGAAGAAGGTCTTGAGAGCGTAGATGACGAGCATGGCGTTGAACAGCACGAACATCCACGTCATCAGCGAAGTGAAGCTGGGGGTTATGAAAAACCTGTAAATCCGGGACATCCGGCCGAGGTCCATGATTATGAAGAGCACTTCGCAAAGGAGTGCTATCAGGACCGTAAAAGCCGAGAGTCGTCCTATTTTGTCAAAACGTTTAATCCTGAATACATATGTCAGCGTGGCGATCAAAAATGCCCCGGCTGAAAGCCCCAGGAAAAACAGGTAGAAGGCCACCCATAGACCCCAGGGAACATAGGAGCCGAAAGCCACCGGGTTGAGCCCGTGCATCAGCCTCTCGACCATTCCCCAGGCGCCGACAATTAGGCCGAGGATGGCCACGGCAAGCAGAGTGTTGAACGACCTTTTGGTCATGGCTTCATCCTTCCTTTAACTGAGATAGTAAACAGCGGGTTTGGTGCCCAATTCTTCCTTCAAGCGATAGATGCGAGGTGAGCCGAGCAAAGCGTAGACCAGGCTTTCCGGATCGTTTCGGTCTCCAAACAAAGTTGAGCGTCCCACACAGGTCGTGACACAGGCCGGCAACATACCCACTGCCAGCCTATGCAGGCAGAAATGGCACTTGCGGGCGTTCCCTATTGGAGACCCGTTGCCCCGCTCAGGCCACTTCTTGCCGTATTCCGCTGCCGGATGCGCCTCGTAGCACTCGGCCGCCATCTTTCGGCCAAGGATTTTCCCGGTAACGTCAGGTGTCTTCCCGGTATAGTATTCCCCAAAATCCGATGTGCGGGCAGAGTAGGGACAGGCTACCAGACAGTATCGGCATCCTATGCAACGGTTGTAGTCGACGACGACCACGCCCTGCTCATTCCTGTGAGTTGCCGAGACGGGACAGACTTTGGTGCACGGGGGGTTCTGACATTGCATGCAGGGCCTCGGCAAGAAGCGCCGCCTCACGTCGGGATATTTTCCGATTTCCTCCTCGATCACGGGGCGATAGACCACTCCGGGTGGTAATTTGTTTTCAGCCACGCAGCCCAATGTGCACGCATGGCATCCGATGCACTTGGCCAGATCAATCACCATCGTCCATTTTATGTCGGCGGGATTCTTGGTCTGTGCCCTCTTTAGGTCCCGCTGCATCCTGATCAGGTGATCTTCCAAAGGTAAATCTATGCTCATGAGCGACCATCCTTTCCCGGTGTCGAATTCCGAGTCCAAGACACTTAAACTTTGCTCCTACTGAACAGCGACTTTTTCACTCATATTCCGTTCAACAAATAAACCAGTTCGTTCAGATCGACGGGTTTCGTGAGACAGGCGGTAAGACATGTGGCCATGGATTCCCTGAGTTCAGGGTGAAGAGTGCGACCGGATATGGCAATCATACGAAGGCCCGGCATGGCCTTGCTGTAGTCCTTCAGCAACTGGTTGGTTACAAGCACGCTTGCAAGGTCGAATATGACCACCGCGAAATCCCTTCCATCCCGCTCAAACTCCACAAGCGATGAAAAACCATCCGCGTGGAAACCCCGCATGCGAAGGGCCGCGCACAGTTGAGCGCGCTCCTCATTGTCCCCGTTCACAACGGCTATGCGCTTAGGCATTTTTCTTTCTCCAGACGGCTTAACTACCTGCATTCATAGGGCAATTACCATGCCATCGTCCCCAAAGCATTAGCTGAAGCCGCGGGACTTGGATTCAGGCAGGCAGGCGGGGGGGCTGGAGTGTACGGATGGAGGACAGATAAAGATGTGGATCACGGGTTTGGGTGACATTACAACGAGTTATGCAGTGTACGATTTCCGGTCACTGTCGGAAGGTCTCAAGCATTGTGGGGCCGGGGAGGTGTACATCAGTGTGTCATCGGAGGGGCGATCCCGTGTCTTTTCAGCTTCTCGTACAAAGTGCTTCGACTTATACCCAATCGACCGGCAGCCTTCTTCTTGTTCCAACCGCACTCCGCCATAGTCTCCACGAGAAGCTTTCTCTCATTTTCCTCGATTGTGGAAGACCTGTCCACCGGGCTATTCGACGCGGCCGTCCGAAATGCTTCAGGTAAGTTCGCCGCCTCAATCCGCGATCCTCTGGACAGCACTACCGCATGCTCGATGGTGTTTTCGAGTTCCCTGACGTTTCCGGGCCACTGGTAATCGAGCAGAAACCGCATCGCATCCGGGCTGAATGAATCGACGGCTTTGCCATGGGCAGCGGCGAATCGGTTCATGAAATGATGCGCAAGCAAAGGAATATCATTTTTTCGCTTTGAAAGGGGCGGCAGGTCGATAGGAATGACACTTAACCGATAGTAGAGATCTTCGCGAAAGCGTCCGTGTTTAACTTCATCGAGCAGGTTCTTATTTGTGGCGGCGATAATCCGCACTTCCACCGTGACGGTCTTCTCTCCTCCAATGCGCTCGAATTTTTGCGTCTGCAGCACCCTGAGGAGCTTGATTTGAGCCGTGAGCGGAATGTCCCCGATCTCATCGAGAAAGACCGTTCCACCATGCGCCTGCTCGAATCGTCCCGGCTTTTGCCGAATTGCGCCCGTGAAAGCACCTTTTTCATGGCCGAAAAGTTCGGATTCCAGGATAGTGGCCGGGTAGGCGGAGCAATCTATCACAACGAAAGGTTTTTCTTTTCTCGGGCTTTTAAGATGAATCGCCCTGGCCACAAGTTCCTTTCCGGTGCCGCTTTCGCCTTGAATGAGAACGGTGGCATCCGTGGGAGCGATATCTTCGATCAACCTGAAGATCACTTGCATCCTGGGGTCCTTGGACACTATGTCGCAAAATTCGCATGAGCTCTCAATCCGATTTTGAAGCGCGCGTATTTCCTGCTCGTGGAAAATGGCCCGATTAATTACCCCGGCGGCATGGCCGAGCATCGAACCGACGACGTCGAGTTCATCGGTCCCGCACCTCAGCGGCGAATTACCGCCGATGGCCAGGACGCCGAGCACGCGGCGTTCATGAAAGAAGGGAATCAGGCATTGGTGGGCGTATCCCGCTAAATCCCGATCGACGAGTTGAATAATCCCGAGGTCCTTCCCGCACACAGGCTCGGGCTTACCGCCAAAGCTTTCGATCATTTTGGAAAAACGCTGGATATTTGCAGGGTCTCTAATGTCAACGGCGATGGATTCCCGCAGGAGATACAGGGAGTTCCCGGCAGTGTCCCCGATCATAAAGACCATTTGCGCATCCCCGAGGATGGCCCGGCATTGCCGAATGAGAAAAGTTCCGATTTCACCGAGATTCTGAAGAGATCCCACCTCTTGCACGACCCCGCAAAAGGTGCGCGTCTGCTGGTGGGCGCGCTCGAGCTCGATGGATTTATTTTCCAGCCGGCTAGTATAGTTGTGCAGTCGGGAAACCATGTTGCTGAACGAGGCCGCCAGATTGGCAACCTCATCCTGCCCGTGGACGCCGACTTTAAAGTCCAGTTCCCCTTTATCGACCTTATCCGCGGCCCGGGCGAGGTCTGACAGAGGCCCGGTTATCCTCCTGATGAAAAACAGGCTGGCGACAAGCGCCAGCAAGAGGATTCCCAGCGTAAACAGGCTCATTTGCAGCCATAGTCTGGTGATCTGCTCACGGTGGGGCTTCTCGGAAAAACCCAGGCGAAGTGTTCCCGCCTTCCCCTCAAAAATCGCCATTGCCATGTCCAGGAAATAATCGCCGCTTGAGGATGCGACCTTCCGGGCATGAGGTCCATCCGAAGGCGGGGCTTCATTTGCGGTGAGCAAATCCACGGGCATACCGCCGCTGAAAGTATGCGCCAGCACCTGTCCGTCCTTAACTATGAACAGGTAGGCAAGGGATGGGGTGCTGCTCAGCAGGTGGTCCAGCAGTTTCTGAAGAGCAACCTGATCGTTTATCAGGACCAGGTCGGCAGCCTGAAGAGCCACGGCATGAGTCAAATACTCGGCTTGGGCGGACATTGCCTCTGAGAGGCCGCGGCTGTATCGTTGGGTGACAAGCAAAGAGATCAAAAGTCCACTGCAAATGACAAGAGCTGAAACTCCCACGAGCAATTTGCCCTTCAAACTTTGCAGTCTCATTGCCTACTTTCCTGCCTGGATTTTCCGTTCCATCCGCGGAATGGCATCGTACCACTCCTCCCGAGGAGCGACAAATCGATCTATCATCAACTCCCGCAAAATCTTGCTTCCCTCGGGGTCCTTGTGCATGGCGAGGAGTATCTCACGCACCCGGCTTTTCATTTCCGGTGGGAAAGACTTCGATGCGACCACCGGGGGTATGCCGAACAAATCGGATTTTTTGATTATCCGTGTTCCGGCGGTCATGGATGGGTCCTTCCGATTGTAGTATTCCCAAATCAGGCTATCGACAGCGGCGCCGTCCACCAGGGCCCGCGAGACCGCCATGATCGAATTGTCATGGCTGTAAGTGTAAATGGTCTTCCCGAAGAAGCTGTCGGGTTGTTCGTGCATTTCGGACAACCAAAAGGTCGGCACCAGCTTTCCCGAATGAGAATCGGGGTCTGTGAAGGCGAAGACCCGTTTTCTCAGGTCGGAGAGGCTTTGGTAGGGACTCGCGCTGTTTACGATCAGATACGATTGATAGAAGTGGCTTCCCTTCACTTCCGGAGTCGCCAGAAGCTCGAACCCGTATTTCTCCCTGCCGCGGATATATGGTCCGGAGCAGATAAATGCGAGGTCGATCTGGCCCTTCCCAATAAGTTCGTTTACTTCGGAGTAAGTCTTTCGCTGGACAAGTTCCACATTCCAGCCCAATCCAGCCGCGATATAGTCCAGGACCTGGCGATAGTAGATGAAGGTCTCCTTGGGAGAAATCATGGCTCCCACGGCAACCCGGAGCGTGGGACGATCACGGCTGGCCCCATCCGGGCGAGACACCTGAACGGTTTTGGAAAAATCAATAACCCTGGTGTCCTCGTCACGGCTGCAAGCCGTCGGAAACAGCAGGCAGGCGAGAACCAGGCAGGTGAAATAACTACGGGCAAACTTGAATCGGCTTCTCGAATTCATGACCGCTTGCGTCCCGGGCCCCGTCAAACTTCTTCGTTGGTCAAAGCGTATGCTTCCCTTATAACTTACCGCCTGATTTCGTACAAGTCCGCATGATTGCAGGGATCTTTCGCGTGAGCTGAATTGCGGGGTCAGCAGGTTGCTGAAGTAATCATCAATACACGTGTATCTTTGGCGGGTTTGATGTAGTATCAAGTCACTGAATATACGAGTAAATCCGACAAGGCAATCAATGAGAAAGCCTGTTCGCCGGCAACCGGGGATATCTTATTCGTTCTGCCCGGAGAGCCTGATTCCCGAGGACCACCCTTTACGTCCGACCAGGACAATGGTGGAAGAAAGCCTCGAGGCATTATCCTGCTAGAACGTACCGGCAATCACCAGGGCCAGGCCGACCTGCACAACCGAGGAAAGAGTGGCTGCCGGAAGGTTGCGGGCAACGGAAATTTGCTGGTCATAGGAAGACCCGGGCACGAATATCCTGTTGCCAAGAAAGCGAAAGACCGCCAGGGCAATGAGTCCGGCGACCAGGTAGAGGCCGAAGCCCTTGAGACCGGGGACCCATCCGGTGAACGGCCCGGCCAGGCTTGACCGAAGAATGATTGAAAGGGCGATGAGCATACCGGCAACATCCATCCCGGCCGCGGCATTTTGCCTCAACTCGATCTCTTCGCATATATTGCGGGGAGTAAGCGCCTCCAGCAGGTAAAATGCAATCACAAGCCCTGCCTGGCCCAGAAGGAAAAAAACCGCTGCCGCCGGGAGACCTCCTCCCTCACCGGAGAACGCCCCGTGCATGATGATGCCGCTTGATAGATAACTGGCAAATTCCACCAAGCCAACCGCCGTATTTCCTTCGCTTATCGACTTGTCGCCGTCCACCCTGCAGAGGATGACCTTGTCATTGATCACAAAGGCCACAAAGAGAAGAACCAGGAGCACTATGCCGGCTATCATAAAGTTCGTCAGGTCGGTGGCAAGCCCATGGGAGGGGCCGAAAAAAGTTCCGGCAAGCCCGAAGGCGAGTCCGAGATACATCCCGGATTTTCGGAGGCTGACCGCCAGGTTCTTACCGGAAATCATCTGATCGTCTTCGTTGAACGAGGTGCGCCGGCCATCGAGAAGTTTCAATGCCCACATGAATCCCAGGGCGACGAGCGGGAATATGAAAAAAGGAGCGGCAATTTTGATTACATCTTCCATGTTCTTCTCCCTGTTTTTCGGAAAAGATCACCCGAAAAGATGCGGCACAAAGCGATCATGCTTGAATGTAATGGGCCCCGAAGTCTCCCGTATCCCCATCCCGGCCGATTTACCCCCTATGATCCAGCACCCCAGGACTGGGTAGCTTCCGGCCAGACAGGGTATCGGGGCAATGGACTGGCAGATGTATCCTTCCTCGCCGTAAGTCCCCGCGGTGTGAAGCTCACCGCCATTCCGGAAAATGGAGATGTTGGAGCCCTCGCGGGAGAGTTTCGGCTTCCGGACATAATCGGTCATGCCTTTCGGTTCGTCGAAATAGGCCTCGAGCAGATTGGGGTGTCCCGGATTAAGCTGCCACAAAATCGGGAGAATACCCTTGTTGGACAGTATCATTTTCCAGATCGGCTCGATCCAGTTCATTTCCTGGTAGGTCTCCAGCACATGCGGGCCGAACTGCTCGGCAACGATCCATTCCCAGGGGTAGAGCTTGAAGATATTGCGTATGGTTAGGTCCTGGAGGTCGGTGAACCGGCGCCCCGAGGGGTCCCAGCCGATGTCTTCCATGTAGACCAGGTCGGTTTCGAACCCCTGGTTTCCGGCCGTATCACGCAGGTAGGTCACCGTGACAAGGTCCTCCACATGCTCGGAAACGCATGCAAAGTGGATTTTTCCGCCGCCGCTTTTCCTAAGATGATCTGAATTCCGCCAGCATTCCTCCAACTTTTCATGGATGGAGTTGAACTGATCGGCCTCCGGGAACCGCTCTTGCAGCCAGAACCACTGGGTCACACCGGCTTCCAGGAGAGACGTGGGAGTATCCGCGTTGTATTCGAGCATCCTGGGCGGGTTTACCCCGTCATAGGCGAAGTCGAATCGGCCGCAAATAGTCGGCTGCTTTTCCTCCCAGGACGCCTTTATGGCGGGGACCGCCAAAGGAGGTACGGAAAGCTCCTGGAAACGGTTGTAGTCAATTACATGTTGAACAGCTTTCAGGCACAGACGGTGAAGCTCGTTTGCCGCATCGTCCAGTTCATCGATTTGCGCCGCGCTGAAGTCATAATACGAGTTTTCGTTCCAATACGGGCCTTCCGCCGTATGGTGGAAGAGCAGGCCGGTTTCTTCCACTTTTTCCCGCCAATTCCGCCGCGGCTTGATAGGAACTCGTTTCATACTCGGGCCCTTTCCCCCATCAACTGCCACCGGCGCCGTGCGCCGATGCCGAACTGCCGAAACCACCCCGGACGCTCGATGACGATCGACTGGAACTCGACGCGCGGGAAGAACCGGACCCCGTGTAGGAAACACCCCTCGCCACATAGCCTCTTGGAGGCGTCCTGGACCCTCCGTTCGCCGAATCTCCCACATTGTACCCGGCCCCCCCGTAATACCAGAAATGCATGCCGCCGCCCCAGCCGCCGTAGGTCGGGGCATAGCGTCTCTTTGTTTCATCATCCTCGCAGTAGTACTCCTGAACCACTTTGCCGGTCTTCGGGTCGACGCACCGTCGCTCCTCCGGAGGCGGCTCGTCATCCGAGAGCGACCAGATGATAAGCCCGGTCATTGCCACTCCGAGGACGATTAGCGTGGTCTTGCGGTACTTCTTCGGCTTGGCCGGCCGTGCCGGAGCTTCCGGCGGCGCCGGCTCACCGGGCGTCACGGGTGCTTGAGGAGTCGGAGGCTTGTTCCGCTTCATCCCTTCTCTCCAGTATGCGGGGCTTGAATCACGGACGGTCAATCATGCAAGTCTGTATCGGATGATGCCATTCCTCAAAAACGAAAGTGCGCGGAGCGTTTAGCTTTGGTAGAATCCATAAAGTGATGAGAGCGGCATATTACTCCAGCAGATTGTCGGCGACAAGCGGTGAGCAGTTCCAAAGCCGAAATAGATCGTGAGTCGGGCGCTGAATCCGGGGAATACCGGACATCCGGTTGAGGCATTGAAGAGGTGCGAGACGCTCAATCGAAGGTGCGCGCCCTCAGCACCGGACCGCCCTTTCCAATCATTTTCTCAGAAACGAGGGACCCATGAACCGGCATGAATTCGTTGCCGCCCGTGAAGACTGCCTGTTGCTGATTATCGACATCCAGCGGGCGATGCTCAAGGTAATCGACACGTGGCGGAACGTGGCCCGAAAGGTGAATCAGCTTACTCAAGCCGCGGACGCCCTCGGTATCCCGATTCTCCTGACAGAACAATACAACAAAGGACTCGGGGGAACCATTCAAGAAGTCCTTGACCGGATCAGGTCTCCGAAGGTGTTTCACAAGGAGCATTTCAGCGCCTGCCTTGAGACGGACTTCCCGCCATTGATCGAATCATACCATCGCAGCCAGATCGTGGTCGTTGGAATGGAGACCCATGTCTGTGTTCTGCAAACGGGCCTGGACCTCATCGCGAAAGGTTACCGCCTCCAGCTTGTGGCGGATGGCGTGGCTTCACGGACCAGTCAAAACCGCGATATCGCCATAGACCTTCTCAGGGAGGCCGGGGCCGTGATCACCTCGGCGGAGATCGTTATCTTCCAATGGGCCAGGCGCGCCAATACGGAAGAATTCCGCAAGGTCCTTCCCATCGTAAAATGAGAGTGCTCCCGGATAAGATCAGCACCATGGTGAACAGATATAGCCGCCGTTTTCACCCACTTCCCGCTCCAGGAAGCCACAGATTCACCTGCGGGGAGCAATGTGGTTTCGATTCACGAAGCCGTGTCCCACCCGAGCCGTCCCATTATCAAGAAGACCGCGCGGGCGAAAAACAGACCGCTCCTATTGCCTCTCTTGTTTCATGGACCATGCGGCCAGAACGCCGGATGCAAAACCGAAGAAATGCCCCGTCCAACTCACACCAGGCAGAACAGCCACCAGGGAATACAATACCCAGCCGTAATAGAAAGCCACCACACAGGAAACAAGCACGGCCAACAGTTCTTTTCGAAACAAACCGATAGCGAGCAGATAGCCTATCAAACCGAAGGCGATCCCGCTCGATCCGATGTGCACAGTGTGACTCTGTCCAAAAAGCCAGACACCGGCTCCCCCGATAAGGGCGATGATGATGACGGCTTTCATGGTGAGTCTTATGCTGTACGTCAACGAAAAGAATAGTAAGGGAGCCAGGGCCAAGGTGTTGGAGAGTAAGTGCCTGAGGCCGAAGTGGAGGAAAGGTGAAAATATCAGACCCGGCAAGCCGTCGATTCTCCGTGGTCTGATGCCATAAATCCGAATATCAACGGGCAAGACAAGGCCCACGAAATACACCGCCCAGAGAATCGCGATGCAACTGAGAGTAATTGCAAGGCTTCTTTGGATTTGCATCATTTCTCAATACCATCTCGCATTTCGGTCCTCCGTCTCTTCGCGATCCATTCTACCATCGATTAGCCCGCCGTGCCCCGTATCGAGAGAGCGGCCGCTCTTCCTTGCCGGCCGGCTGACTCCAATACTGTTCACTTAGAACTTGTCCGTAAGTAGCCTGTGAAGCGATTTTAGGATCTGTTGCCCAGTGGCATAGCTCAGAATTCCAAGCGGTCTGCGAACACGTCGGGATCTACGGATCGTCATTCCCTGTTTGAGTGCTTTTGGGCGGGAATCCAGCGTATTTTCGGTCTGTTGCGCAAAGCAAGACACTGGATTCCCGCCCAAAAGCACTCAAACAGGGAATGACGGTTTTGACGACCCGAGCCGAACTTCAGTTGCATGGGTAATCTGTCGTATGTGATTGGACAGCAACCCGTAAGGCTGTGCTCGCAGTCGACTGGGTTATTTACGGACAAGCTCTTAATGTTCCACCGGCAGCCAGGGACGTGCGCCATGATTCCCGCTCATGCCGAACAGGCCCAACATAGTCCCAAGGGCATCGATGGGTCCTACAACAGCGCGGCCACTTCCGCCCTTATGCCCGCCTCGGCGGCCGCATTCAGGTACTTTACCGGGCCCTTTCCCGACGGGTCGGCCTGAACTGAAATCCAGCGGGTGAGTTTGGCCAGGGCCTTGCCTGTTTCTATGATCTCACGGCTCATTTCAACGCCCATCCGTATATCTTCGGCTTTGCCCACCAGATAGAGGATCGCGCCCGCGTTGAGACACGTCATGTCAATGCATTGAGGGTGCCCGGTCCCACTGATCACCTTCATGAATCGAACGACCTCTTTTCGGACGTCTCCGGTTGCCGCTATGTCTGAGTAGTCAGCCCGCTTGAGGCCGACATCTTCCGGGGCCAGCAGAAATGTTTGCTCCTCTCCACCGGGGAGGAACTCACAGACCAAAGTCTCTCCTATGGTCGAGATCTCGTCCATTCCCTTCTTTTTCGTTGCATCAAACCCGTGCACGATCATCGCCCGCTCGTAGCCGATCTCTTTCATCACCTCGCTCACCCTCGGGACCAACTCCGCCGAATACACGCCCCGCAGCGCATGCGTGGGACGACACGGGCTTGCCAGCGACGCGGCGATATTGAGAGTGGACCCGAACCGGATCTGACTGAGAATCCGCCCGAGCGATTGCGGATGGACTTTAGAGCTTGTGCCGTTAAACAAGCCGATTCCCTCTTTCTTTATGCTCGCAACGACTATTTCCAGTTCGCACTCGACGTCGATGCCAATTCTCTCGAGCAGATCCACCGTGCCACAAGAAGATGTGAGGGCCCGCGCGCCATGCCGGGCAAGACGAGCGCCCCCGGCCGCGGCAACCACCGATGCGGCCGTGCTCACGTTGAATGTCTTGAGCTGATCCATGCCGGTCCCGGAATTTTCGACCAGGGGGCGGTCGAATTCATCGCCAATAAGGGCTGTGTCGTGCTCGACGATGGCCTGCCACGCGCCGGCAATCTCCAGGTGCGTCTCACCCTTCGACACCAGGGCGGAAAGGAATGCGCCCTGCTGTAAATCCGGCTGCTCATTCAGCAAAATCTGCCGAAACATCTCGTAGCTTTCCGCGCGGTTAAGGTCCTCCTTGCGGATAAGCCTCTGGATATTCGCACCGAATTCTCTCAACGATCCTTCCGACCATGCCATCTTCCATTTCTCCCGTGTTGCCCGTGCTCCCCCGAGATCGTACCACTCAAGGGTAGAGTAGGACCTTCATGCCCTTACGGTCTTCAACGATTTGCAGTGCTTGTTCCAGATCGCCCAGAGCCATTCGGTGCGAGATCATGTCTTCAACGGCGACCGCTCCCGTGGAGATCAGGCGCAGTGCCTGAACGCCATGCCTGAAGCTGCATCCGTAAGCACCCACTATGGTTTGCTCGTGGTAGTGCAACTGGTTTAGGCTAAGGGGCATTTCATCTTCCGACGCATGCAGCCCCGAGAAGATCACAAGGCGCCCGCGCGGGTTCATCGCCCCGAACGCTTCCCGGTAGGCCTGTCCCGATCCGACCGCAACGATGCAAACATCAAATTTCTCGCTCCCGCGGCAGGCGATTCCTTGAGCGATCTCTCCGCGCCGCCGATCCGGCTCGATGGCAAAAGGTTCGGCCCCCATCGTCCGGGATGCTCTCGCAAGCAGGGTCCCAGCGGGACCGGCGCCCCAGATGCCCACGGTTTCCCCTTTGCCGAGGCGAGCCAGTTCAAGGGCGTTGAGGCAGCAGGAAAGTGGCTCGGCAAATACGGCCCGTTCAGCACTGAGACCATCCGGCACTGGAATAACGCTCTTTGCGGGCGCGATGACATACTCCGCAAACCCGCCATCCCGGTGAAACCCCATGATTTGCATTCCCCGGCACAGGTTTTCCGCTCCTGTCCGACAAGCCACGCAACGGCCGCACCACAGGCCCGGGTACACATAAACCCTGGAGCCCTCGTGCAACGCGGACACATTGCCGCCCTTCCTTCGGATAACGCCGACAACCTCTTCGCCCGGTATCCTCGGCAGCGTAAGATCGCGGTGTCCCACACGTATTAGTTTAAGGTCCGTTCGGCACAGACCGGTCACCTCGACTTCAATCAGCACCTCATCATCTTCAAGGTCTCGCACCGGGACCGTCGTCAGTTCAAAAGCGCCGATATCTTTGACCAGGATAGCCGACATTTCCATGGGTCTGATCCACCCCCCTGAAAAACGGAAAAAGGGTTCCGACAGCCGCGACACGGCTACCGGAACCCTTTGCCATCAGATTCCTTGACATGGGACGCTCAGTCGTCTTCTGACTTCCGGATCATCCGCCAGATCATAGCCTTCCCATACCGGTACGGACTACGCCCCGTACAGTGGCTCATAACTCTGATCTGCGTCCCCGGTCACAGCGGCGGGACCGTCACGGACTTGCACCGTGTTCCGTTACTGAACTCCGTGTATTTAAAAAGGTCCAGGAATTCTTATTAGCTCCGAGCGGAAATGTCAAGTCCGCAGGCCTCCTTCCGACCTGTTGCGCCACACATTATGGGGCGGTGGCGCGTGCACCCGTCGTTTCCCCGGTCGCCGCCCCCGTTCCCGCCGTCTTTAGACAAACAAAAAAATACTTGACACCGGACTAACTTTCACCTTATATTCACCTCACCACCGAGGAGGCGCGAATCGCATCCTCTTTCAAAAAAGCGGGCGAGCGTAAACGGGCTGAAAAAATTTAGTTGGACCACAAACGGAGAAGTCTCGAGGGGGAAAGATGAGCGTTGACCTTTATACATTGAAAAAAAGGGCTGTTGTGGTGCTTGCCCAAAATGGGATACGGGAAACCATCCACTTGCTCCAGCTTGCCGTCGAGCACGCCCTTTGGCAGGATTCGCAAGAGATGGTGGACCGCTCTGTCAAATCCGCCCACAAGGAGTGGGGGGAACATGGCGAGCTTCCCGAGTTTGTCGTCCAGGTCGGGCGTAATGGCCTTCCGCGGCCGGGCTCTCCGATCTTCAAGTGGCCGTTTTTCAAACGGTCGTACTGCTTTGATCATGAACTCCCCGCTCCTTTCGGTTATCTCGGCGAGAGGGAGACTTGGGGATATCTCTTCCGAACGGTCAGGGAACAGGCTTGCATCAATATAGTGGAGACGGCGCGGCGCATTGATGAAGGCTCGACAAAAGTCTACAAAGACTTCTGGCACGGAGAGGTCTTTGAGTCCGGCGAGGAGTTTCTCAGATTCCAGGGTCGGTTCGTGCAATCCGGCGATAGAAGTGGAAAATCCAGGGAAAACGGCTATGATGTCGTGTCTCCGAGGATTTCAAAAATCCTCGGCCTGATCAGGTTCATCGAGGAAAAAGGACACAGGGCCTCGCCCGCCGACCTGCATTTCCTGGGGTCCTTGCGGGAGAAGGCGGTGCGGTTCGGGTATTCATGCTGACCCATACGTCGGGAGGACATTCTATGGGGCTCACCCCGGCCCAGGAACGGGTATACCGGTTTGTGCGAGGCTATATCGATCAGCATGGCTACGCCCCATCCTACGAGGAGATCCGAAGCAATCTCGGGTTCCAATCCTTGAACGCCGTCTTCAAGCATCTCAAGCAGATAGAGGAAAGAGGCTATCTCAGGATTCCCTGGAAAAACAAGAAACGCGCCCTGGAGCTGGTCCCTCTCCAAACCGGAAGCGGAGTCATTCCATTTCTCGGAGTTGTGGCGGCGGGGACCCCTATCGAGGCCGTCGAGGTGCCTGAATCCATTGAAGTGCCGGAAGATTTCCTTGGACATGGAGGCAATTTCGCCCTGCGAGTCAAGGGGGACTCCATGATTGACGAGGGCATCCGGAATGGGGACATCCTGGTCATTACCAGGCAGCCTCATGCGGAAAGCGGGCAAACCGTGGTGGCCCTTGTGAATGGGGAGTCAACGGTCAAGAAGTTCTATCACCACGGAAAAGAGATAGAACTCCGCCCCGCAAATGAGAGCATGAAGCCTATCCGGGTAGCTGCCGATGAGGTGGAGGTTGTGGGGGTGGTGATGGGGCTTTTGAGAAACTACCGTCAAAGATCGGGTTCTATCGTATAAAGCTGTAAGTGACCGCAACGTAATCACCTTTGCATTTCATGAAAGCTCGATGTATCGCGCAGGATCGCGTAGGATGGGTGGAGCGCCCGCAACCCATCACACACTCCTGAGGCGATGGGTTGCGCGGGGCGCTCCACCCATCCTACGAATTACGAACTACGAACGAACTCACGAAATGTAACAGTTATTACGTTGCGGTTCCCAAGAGGGAATAGAACTTTCAGGCCACCGGTAACCACAGTAGGTCGGGATCGCCGGACTAAATATACTGTTTTCGTGTGGATTTAGCCTGCAAGCCGCCGTCTCCCGCCAAGTCCATAAGATCAGGTCCCTCCCTTAAAGGGCAATCCAACGACATCAGTAACCATTCCAAGCACCTATCTCGGTATGTGCGGCAGGAAAAGCCCCCTGAAAGAGCACGGAATCTCATCTCCGGCATATATGGTTCTCCCTCCGAAACGATCTCCTTCCCGCTTCGTATCTTCCGGCCAGGGGCGGCTTCCCCTACCCCGATCTTTGTCTTGACGCGTTCTATCACATCCGGAGCGTTCTAGCCCGGTCGCACTCCGCATCACGCCAGGGGCGCAGTTTCCCATCCCATCCATGGGCGGGCACAGGCAAGGCCGTGGGTGCGGCGGCAACAATTTCTCCTGCCGTCGCCAATTGATACAGGCGACATACAGGCCTTGTTTTGAGCGTCAATGATAAACGATGCGGGCGTTAAGCGCCTCTGAATTATCTTGTTTATACATATACATGTCAGCGGTCCACAAAATACCTAGTTCACCTGATTGAAACTTCCCCACAACCTGATTAAAAACGGTAGCAGAGAGTATGATCGCAGGAAAAGCATCTCTCAAACCCCTTGGCCGGGAACACGCGGCAGAGGTTATGTATTACCTTTTTCTGGCCTGCCAGTGCCCGTCGATTGTGAAACCGACGCAAGCGGGCTTTGGATGCCGAACTGTTTCTCCGGCATCCTCCGGGCAGCGTGAACTGCCGGTAAGGCCCACACCAAGCAGGTTTTGGGAGGCGTGTGCGGCCCTCCCCCGGTCGCCCGGCTGCGCGACCGGCCGTGAACAACCCACGCCCGACTCATCGGCGGGAAGTTGAGCTTCGGCAAGAAAGATGGATCGAATCACCGCAACACGGAGGAGATGAAACATGAGGATGACAAGAAGGGAGTTTATCAGGCTTTCGGTAATGTCGGGAGTGGCGGCCGGGGCGCTGGGGACGGGGCTTCTCTCGTTTCCCACCAGCGCGTTTGCAGCCAAGAGTCCGCTCCTGAGGAAATTCGTACAGCCGTTACGCGGAGTCGGTCCGGGCGGGATACCCATCGTAGCGCCGGATGCCTTTCAGGCGCCCGTAACAAATGTCACCCATTGCACTGTGGATATGCTGCAGTTTACGGATACGCTGCATCCCAATCTCGGGCCCACAACGCTTTGGGGATACAACCCCAGGGTCCCCCTGGGCGGGGGAGTCCAACCGCCGAAGCATCTGGGCGGGATTGTCGTGGTAAACAGAGGGACACCGCTCCAGTTCACTTTCAACAACCAACTCCCCTTTACCCATATCCTGCCCGTCGATCTCACCATACCGGGGGCGCAACGGCCGCAGAACCGCGCGGCTATCCACCTGCACGGCGGGTTGGTGCCCTGGATCAGCGACGGAGGGCCGTTTGACTGGTTTGGCGTATCCAACAACCATGGAGCGAGCTTTCTGAATAACCAGGTATTGAATCCAACCGCTCTCAAGAATGAAGGCGAATACTACTACCCCAACGATCAAAGCGCCAGGCTCCTGTGGTACCACGACCACGCGATCGGAACCACGAGGCTGAATGCCTATGCGGGATTGGCCACCGCCTATATAATCCGGGATACTTTCGAGGGTAATCTCAGAAACCTGGGCCTGCCCGATTTTATCGAGAACGGGGGCAATGAGATACCGATTGTTATTCAGGACAAGGTCTTTGTAAATGAGAAAAACATTTTGACGGTTGACCCGACCTGGACGAAGGGGACGACTCGCGGCACCATGTGGTATCCCCACATCAATAGCGCCGCGCCTGCTGTCGATCCCTCCGTCGTCCCGGAAATGTTCGGGGACACCATGCTCACCAACGGGGTGGTTTATCCGGAGGCGGTGGTGGAGCCGAGAAGATACAGGTTTCGCATACTGAACGCCTGTAATTCACGCTTTTTGAACTTGCAGTTGTATGTCGATGACGGAAGCGCGGACGGAATCACCCTGGTCCCCGGCCCGGGCGGCACTTTTGTGCCGACAAATGTCGCGGGGCCCGCCTTCCTGGTGCTCGGAACCGAAGGGGGCTTTCTCAAGAACCCGTATTGGCAAGCAGCCAATGTCCCGTTCCAGGTAACGGTCGACGGAAGCGGCAACCCGGTCTATAGCGGCAGCCTCATTACGGGTAACGCCGAGCGCTGGGACCTCATAGTCGACTTCAAAAATTTTGCGGGCCAGAAGATCATTCTCTACAATGATGCCCCGGCCCCGTTTCCCAATGGAGATCCGTTCGCCGACTTCTTCTTCGGCAACCCGAAAGTCTACGCCTCTTCGAGGGCCGGCTTCGGTCCGGATACGCGGCAGATCATGCGCTTCAACGTGGGCACGACGATAACCGCCCCGGGCGATGTGCCGCGCCAGCTTGGACCCAACACGGATCTTACCCCAGGGATAGACCCCTTTCTCGCGCCTTACGACCCGACAACCGGAAGGCCTGTCGCGCCTCCGGGAACTCCCGTAAGACAGCTCACCCTCAACGAGGACGTGGATAGCTTTGGTCGCCTGATCCAGTTGATCGGGACGAACGTCCCGGTAAGTCCCGGTAAGTTTGGCCGCGCCTACACCGATCCGGTGACGGAGAGTGTCGCGGCGGGGACCACTGAGATCTGGGAGATCGCCAATATCAGTGCGGACACCCACCCCATCCACTTTCACCTTGTAAATGTCCAGGTCCTGTGGCGAAGGCCTTTCAATGTGGCGGCCTATAACGGAACGCCCACCTATACCGGGCCGCGGCGCTATCCTGACGCCCAGGAGAAGGGATGGAAGGAAACCCTCAAGATGCATCCAGGGGAAGTAATCGCCGTCATAATGAAATTCGACCTCTCGGCAGGCCTCCCGTTTGTTGTGCCGCCGAGTCCGAGGACGGGCGGCAACGAGTTCGTGTACCACTGCCACATCCTCGAACACGAGGAGCATGACATGATGCGGCCCCTGGTGGTAACGTAACAGCCACGGGGTAATTCAGAATAATCTTGCCCGGCGTGATTTGTCGGCCATAAACAGGGACCCCGCGCCAGTTGCGGGGTCCTTTTTAACATGTTCTTGAGCGCGGCGCTTGAAACGCGATCAATTTCTGTAATAATCCCTGTATCTTAGTAAGGCTGACAGTTATAAACGGTCCAGGCCGAAAGGTCCGGCGCACAATGCCGCGCCTGGGCCGCTCGGGGATTTCACCCCAGGGGTGGATGCCCTCGATACCTGATAATGTCTCATGCCCACGGGTAGGAAAGGCTTGATGGCGATGATGAAACGAGTGCTTCCAGGCATTGTGCTTTCCATTCTCTTCGCCGGGTTATTCCTGGTCGGTTACTGGTCCGGCCATCGCTCAGCCGGTCGGGGGGGGGCCGAAACCAAACGCCCCGTCCTCTATTACGTCGATCCGATGAACCCCGCCCATACGTCGAGCGAGCCCGGGCTCGCGCCCTGCGGCATGAAAATGGAGCCGGTATACGCGGACGACGACCAATCGCGTGGCGAATCCGGCAAAAATCCCGCCCTCTCCACGGGCAACATCAGGATAAGCCTCGAAAAACAGCAGATTATCGGCGTACGGACGGAAACCGTCGAACAGACCCCTTTCACGCACACGCTCAGGACGTTGGGCAGGGTCGTGCCCGACGAGGACCGCACATACCGTCTGAGCACCATTACAGACGGCATAGTAAGAAGCCTGCTCAACAGTTCCACCGGAAGCCTGGTGATGAAGGATGAAGCCATTGCATCCTTTTTCAGCAGGGAATTTCTGTCCGCCCAGCAGGGTTATTTTTATGCGCTAAATACATTCGACCGGCTCCAGCCCAGCGAAGATGAGCCCGACCCCGATTATCCCCAACAAAAGCAGGCTTTCAGCAATTCCCAGCTTCAGTCGGCTATCGAGAACCTCGAGACCCTCGGCATGGCAAAACAGCAAATCGAAGAACTGGCGCGCACGAGGCAGTACACGCGTGAAATTTTCATTTATGCGCCCGCCACCTCCCTCGTGCTTCAAAGGAATATATCTCCCGGACAGCGGATTGAAAAAAACTCCGACCTGTTTCGACTTGCCGACTTGAGCCACGTCTGGGTCCTTGCCGACATGTTCGAATCCGAGGCCGGGTTCATCTCGCCCGGGTCGGCGGTGCGGGTGAGGCTCCCGCTGCAGGGCAAGGTGTTCGAGGCATCGATAAGCGAAGTGCCGCCTCAATTCGATCCTGTTTCCCGCACGCTCAAAATTCGCCTCGATGTCGACAATCCGGACTTTATCCTAAGGCCCGACATGTTCGTTGACGTCGAAGTCATGGCCGCGCTCCCTCCGGCTGTTTCAGTCCCCGCGGATGCCGTTATCGATTCGGGGACGAGAAGGGTTGTCTATGTCGATCTGGGCAACGGCTACTTCGAGCCCAGGAGCGTCGAGACGGGATGGCGCCTGAGCGGGCGGATCCAGATTGTCGAGGGGCTTTCGCCGGGCGAGAAGATCGTGGTCGCGGGCAACTTCCTCCTCGACTCCGAGAGCCGGATGAAGTTGGCCCGGGCCGGCCTGAGCGGGAAGCTCGGCAAGTGCCCCTCCTGCGGCATGGAAGTGGCCGAAGGCAAGGCCAAGGCCGAGGGCAGGACGGTCGATCTGGATGGGAAGACCTTTTATTTCTGCTCGAACGAGTGCGTCACGCAGTTCAAGAATGAGAAAGACAAGACTGCCAAGCCGCCAAGCGTCTCACCGGACACAGGACATCACGGCCATTCGCACCCCGCGGGTGAGAAGGTATCCTCCGTTCGCGGCGAGAAGAAATTCGACTACTGCCCTGTCTGCTCCATGACTGTCGTGGTTTCCAAGGCCAAGGCGCTGGAGAGACAACTCGAGTATCTCGGCAACACGTACTATTTTTGCTCCAACACATGCAAAAAGCGATTTGCAGCCCATCCGGGACCCTTTCTGGCCGGGAAGCACTCCCCCGGATCTCCCCCGGTAACCGATGCGCCTATGTCCCAGGGGCCGGGTCAGGCTGCCGGGCAAACCGAACCCGACCATTCAATCTCGACAATGCCGCCCTCCGTACCGATGAAGGACAATGCCGTAAGACCCGCCGCCCCGCTTGGCGCGGCCCCTTCAGAGGACCATTCCCTCTCCACGGGAGAGCGGGACGCGTCCGAACATAATGCCGCGGATGCCAACTCGGCGCATGGCGGCTCCCTGGGCATGTCTGCCCCTGCAAAGAAACAAGCGGAATTTGATCTGAAAAAAATCTGGTGATCAGGTCCCACAAACGAAAGTTGGGCTGGGGATTTCCCTGGAATGCGGCGCATTAAGGATATCGCGCGGCGAGAGGACGCCAATGATTAACCGAATAATCGAATTTTCGGCCAACAACCGCTTTCTCGTCCTTGCCCTGGTGCTGGTGGCGTCGCTGGGAGGCTGGTGGTCGATGAGACACCTGACGCTCGATGCCATTCCCGACCTGAGCGACACTCAGGTCATCGTATATTCGCGGTGGGACCGCAGCCCCGACATCATTGAAGACCAGGTAACCTATCCGATCGTGACCTCGCTGCTCGGAGCGCCCAGGGTCAAGTCGGTCCGCGGCTTTTCCGATTTCGGCTACTCCTATGTTTATGTCATTTTCGAGGACGGGACGGACATATACTGGGCAAGATCGCGCACCCTGGAATACCTTTCCGGCGTTTTGCCGAGGCTGCCCAAGGGGGTCACAACCGAACTCGGACCCGACGCAACCGGTCTGGGGTGGATCTACCAGTATGTCCTGGTCGATGGCTCCGGAAAATACAGCCTCGCCGAGATGCGCTCTTTTCAGGACTGGTATCTGCGCTACTATCTCAAGTCCGTTCCGGGCGTTGCCGAGGTGGCGCCCATAGGCGGGTTCGAAAAGCAGTACCAGGTCAACATCGACCCGAACCGCCTCCTCGCCTACGGGGTGTCCATTAACCGCGTCGTCGAAGCCGTTCGGGGCGGCAACAACGACGCCGGCGGGCGGCTGCTCGAATTCGGCGGGACCGAGTACATGGTCCGTGGAAAAGGATATGCCCGCTCGATCGGCGATTTCGAGAACATCGTCCTGAGCGCCAGCGATACGGGCACCCCGATTCGCGTCAAGGACATCGGGCAGGTCGAACTCGGCCCGGACCTGCGGCGAGGGGTTGCCGACCTCGATGGGGCGGGTGAGGTCGTCTCGGGAATTGTGGTCATGCGGCAAGGCCAGAACGCCCTGGATGTGATAGAACGCGTCAAGAGAAAGATCAGGGAAATCGAGCCCGGTCTTCCCGCGGGCTTAAAGATAGTACCCATCTATGACCGCTCGGAGCTTATCAAACGATCCATCGACAACTTGAAATACACTATCCTCGAGGTCATCCTGACCGTGTCCCTGGTGATCCTGCTTTTCCTGGGGCACATTCCGAGCGCGCTCATTCCGATTATCACCATTCCGGTCGCGGTATTGATCTCGTTTATTCCGTTCCGGATGATGGGGGTGAGCGCCAATATCATGTCCCTTGGCGGCATCGCCATTGCCATCGGCGCGCTTGTCGACGCCGCGATCGTGGTGGTGGAACAGACCCATAAGAAACTCGAGGATTGGCAGAGCGCGGGGTCGGTCGGCGACCAGCGGGAGGTGGTCATCAGCGCCGTAAAAGAGGTGGGCGGCCCCAGCTTTTTCGCGCTGCTGGTAATAGCGGTATCGTTCCTTCCCATCCTGACCCTCGAAGCGCAGGAAGGACGGATGTTCAAGCCGCTCGCCTACACGAAGAACCTGTCCATGTTCGTCGCGGCGTTCTTGACCATAACGCTCGACCCGGCCCTGCGAGTGCTTTTGACGCATGCCCGGAACTTTAGCTTCAAGCCGCTCTGGCTTTGCCGCGCCGCCAATACGGTCGTGGTCGGCAGGATACGGCCCGAAAGAGAACATTGGATAAGCCGCACGCTCATCCGGATATACGAACCGGTTGTGGAATGGACGCTGCACCGCAAGTGGGTGGTATTCGGGACCGCGCTGGCGCTCATGGCGATTACGATACCCGTTTACAGTAAAATCGGCGCCGAGTTTATGCCGCCCCTCGAGGAAGGCTCGATCCTCTACATGCCCTCCACGATGCCCGGAATATCCATCACCGAGGCCCAAAGGGTCCTGCAGATGACCGACAGGATTATCCGGCAGTTTCCGGAGGTCGAGCGTGTTCTGGGTAAGGCGGGAAGGGCCCAGACTTCGACCGATCCCGCGCCGCCTTCGATGATCGAAACCCTGATTACCCTCAAGCCCAAATCGCAATGGCCCAAGATCGATACCTGGTATTCGTGGGCCCCCGAATTTATCAAGCCCGTTTTCCGCCGCATCTCCCCCGACCATATCTCCCAGGAAGAGCTGATCGCTCGCATGGACGAGGCGCTTAAGCTTCCGGGGCTTTCCAACAGTTGGACGATGCCCATTAAAGGGCGGATCGAGATGCTGAGCACCGGCTTGAGGACGCCCGTCGGGCTTAAGATATCGGGGGCCGACCTCCAGGTCATCGAGGATATCGGCATACAGGTTGAATCGCTCCTGCCCGGCGTTGCGGGGACACGGAGCGTTTTTGCCGAGCGCACCGGCAGCGGCTTTTTTCTCAATTTCGAATGGAACCGCGAGGAGCTTGCCCGATACAATATCAGCATCGATGAGGCGCAGGCGGTGATTCAGAATGCCATCGGCGGCGAGAACGTCACGACGACCGTCGAGGGCCGGGAACGCTACCCGGTGAATGTGCGCTACAAACCCGATTTCCGGGGCGACTGGGGAGCGCTCGACCGCGTCCTGGTCCCCGCTTCATCCGGCCAGCGGCAGATTCCGCTCTCACAGCTCGCCACAATTCGGGCGGTCAGCGGCCCTTCGATGATCCGCGACGAGGATGGCCTGCTCACCGGCTATGTTTATGTGGACATCGCGGATCGCGACCTGAACGGGTATGTCGAGGAGGCTGCCCAGCTCATTCGGGACAAAATCCCGCTGCCAGCGGGGTATGCCATATCCTGGAGCGGCCAGTATGAGGCGATTCAGCGCGTCAGGGAGAAACTGACCGTCGTCGTTCCGATTACGCTTTGCCTGATTTTTCTGCTGCTCTATTTGAATACGCGCTCGGCGGCGAAAACCTTCATCGTGCTGCTTGCCGTGCCCTTCTCGGCCATAGGGGCCCTCTGGTTCCTCTACCTGCTCGGGTACAACATGAGCCTGGCCGTCTGGGTGGGCCTGATAGCCCTGCTTGGCGTGGATGCGGAAACCGGGGTTTTCATGCTCCTCTACCTCGACCTTGCCTATGAGTCGGCCAAGAAGAAGAACCGGCTGCACTCTCTGGCCGATCTTCGGGAAGCCATCCGGTATGGGGCGGCCCGGCGGTTGCGCCCGAAGTTCATGACCGTGGCCACCACCTTCCTCGGGCTGGTGCCGATAATGTGGTCCATCGGGACGGGGTCGGACGTCATGAAGCGCATCGCCGCACCCATGATAGGCGGCATATTTACTTCATTTCTCCTCGAACTGCTCGTCTATCCGGCAATATATGAAACCTGGAAATGGCATTTCGATCTGAAGAAAAAGCTGGCCGTCTCCAATATCGACGCCGGGGAATAAAATCAGGGACGGGAAAACAGGGGCTGTGAAATCAGCCCCTGTTTTGCATGAGTGATGAGCGGCGAGCGCCGGAAACCGGTCGTTCAAGATCGCGGGATCACGGCAAGATCTGAATTTCGACGGCCGTTTTGGATTGAGGGATGTAGACAACCTGCACCGTGGCCCCGGCCTTCACGTCGGCTACCTTGGCCGCCTTGCCGCCTGCCGATATTTTCGTGTCCTTGCGCGCATAAAACAGCACCACCGAGCCGTCCGAGGCCTGCATGGTAAACGTGCCGTCGGACTCGGCAAAGGTGATGACGCCCGCTAAAATGACGGGCTTGGTAAGATCGCCCGCCGCCAACACGTGGTGACTTGCCGCGGGGATAAAGGCGAATCCGAATAGAAACACCAGAAAGACTAATCCTTTACCCAATGTAACCCACTGCTTATTCGTTTGCATAGCAATTCTCCTCGGCGAATAGATTTGAGTCGACGCTAAAGTATATCTCCTCGGTCGGACTTTCAAGGTGTTCACACGGGTTTGCGTGCGTTCCGGGCGGAAGGCGACGCCTGGTTGGAACGCTCGGCGATACGGGGAAAGGCGGTACGGGCTGTTGCTCAAATGCAAAAATTACGACAGGTATGGCCAAAACAGGGCGGAGGTCTCCCCTCCCTTGGCGGGAGGGGCTGGGGGAGGGGGTCGTAAGTACTTGAAAATTTAACACCCTCCCCTAACCGATCCCATCGCGGGGAGGGGGACTCACGTCCGGCTGCATGGTCGCACAGCCGGAATATTTCTTTCGGCAACAGCCCCGGTTTGACCGCCCTGCCCCGCATTCTCACCGGCGATGATTGTCGCCAAAAATAAACGTGGCGAACGGCAGTTATCTGAATTATAGAAGTATCCAGGGAGTGAAATCTTCT
>JBAQYM010000201.1:0-4968 GCA_049300095.1 Syntrophobacteraceae bacterium | reverse complement strand
ATCGCGGCTGCAAGCCGCTCCCACCGTTAGGCTGAAAGTTGCGCCCATCGTGAGGCTGCAAACCGATCTCAAGGTGAGGCTGCAAACCGGTCCCAAGGTGCGGCTGGACACCGGCCCCACCGCGCGGTTGAAGTCCGCCCCCGCGGAGTGCGTCGGCAAGAGCTTTCAGGCCCGCCTCGCCCTCGCCGACAATCAGGAAATCCATCAGCGGAGCGAGATCGAGGCTTCGCGCCTCCCCGCCCGCCCGGACCGGGACCGGTCCCGCGCGGAGCCGCGCCGGGTCGGGCATCACGGAAAAGGTCGCCCCGCCGAAAACCGTTTTCGCCCCCATTTTCTTGCACAGCTTTGCCAGCGCCAGGGCGAAAAAAAGCTGCTGGCTGAAAAGGATGGAAAACCCCACGAGATCGGGACGGAAGGACCTGAGCGGGTCGATCAGGTCGTCGAAAAATCTTTCCACAAGCGGCGGCGCCGGCAAATCGAGGAGGATCTTCCGGGAAAAGCTGTCGAAAAGGCCGTTTACGACCGCCGCGAAGCCGGTGTATGTGTCGGCTTGGGCGTTATATGCGGCGAGGTCGAAAAATTTCTCCCGCCCGGTCCGGCCCCGGCCCCGGAAAAAATCCCTCGCCGCCGGGGCGCGCCGGGCCGTCTCGCCCTGGTCCATCTTCCGGAGCCCCACCTTGAGGCGCCCGTCCCGCACCCAGTCAAGCGCCTGCTCGTAGTACGCGAGGTTGAGGTCGAAGTTGCGCACATCGGCCAGGCCGCCCGCGCCCAGGTAAGCCTTCAGCGAGGCGATGCCGAGGGGCGGACTCGTGGGGTGCGTCGCCGGCGGAAAAACAAGCGCGATCCGCAAAGGTCCCCCGCCTGCGGGGGAGGCTTGTGCCGCCGTGGTTCTCATTTTCCGGTGCTCCCTGGTCGTGCGCGTGCCGAGATGCCCTCAGAGGGCGATAATTTCACCATACGCCGATTCAGCATACATGAACACGACGCGGTATGTACCAAAATACCGTGAATTTCCCGCCAAAATACCATCTCTTACCACGATGCGGACGCCGCCGGAATCCTTATAAAAAAGTCGGTGCAAACGTACCACCCGCATCGAGAGAGCCAGGTCCCCCTCCAGCCCCGGAAAACCCTGGCTCTCTTTTTTTTGCGGGCCGCGCACTGTGGGAATGCATACCCGCACCACTGTGTGCGAACTTCCAACAAACCCACAATCCCCTAATAATCTCTTGAGCTCGCTTTGGGCAACTTGATAGCGACTTCTTCCCGTAACCCGGTCCGGTCTGCATTCCCACGCGGGAGCGTGGGAACGAGAACGCACGGCTCGTCACACACGGACCCACACCTAAAAGCTACCGCAGCGCCTCCTCCAGGGTCGCAAGGATTGTCACTTCCGAAGTCAAATCCACCCGGTCGAATATCTTCCGCACTGTGCTGTTTACCGCGCAGAACTTCAGCCTTCCGGGATGCCGGTCAGGGTTGCAGGCGGCTTCGAACAGGACCCGAAGGCCGGGGGCGCTCACGTGTTCGAGGTTTTCGCAGTCGAGGAGGATCGAGCGGTCACCTTGGTCGATGGCGGCAACGAGCTTTTCCCGCAACGCGGTCGAGATGATCGCATCCAGCTTCCCGGACAGGTGCAGAATATAGGTGTCGCCATTTCTTGATTCGGAAATGAGCATATTCATCACTCCTTTACGGATGACGGATGACGGATGACGGAAAAATTCTCTGTCCTCTGTCCTCTGTCCTCTGTCTTCTGTCTTCTGTCTTCTGTCCTCTGTCTTCTGTCCTCCGTTCTCAGCGCTCTCCGCGTGCTCCGCGGTGAATGCTTTTCACCCCGTGTTCGCGGGTCCCTCCACCTTGCGTGCCGGTCCGGCGCACAGGATGGCGATGTCGCCCGCGGGGGGGACTCCGCGTGAGAAATCCCGCACCGATTCGAAGACCTGTCGCACCACTTCCCCGGCGCCCCCGGCGGGCATGCCGTCCCGCAAGAGGTCCCGCAGGCGGATATCGCCGTAGAGATTGCCTTCGGCGTTTTCGGCGTCGGTCACCCCGTCGGTAAAGACCAGGAGGCCGTCGCCCGCGCCGAGCAGGAGCCACCGGGAAGTATAGGAGGTGCTGCCGGATATCCCGAGGGGTTTTCCCGTGGGCAGGTCGAGTGTTTCACAGCCTCCGCCCACGGCCGGGAGAATCAGCGGGGGCGCGTGCCCGGCGTTGCTGTAGACGAGTTCGCCCGTCTCGATATCGAGCGTCCCGAGGAACGCGGTGACGAACATGCGCGCATCGTTGCCCTCGGCGAGTTCCCGGTTGACCTTCGCCAGCACCTTGTCGGGGGCGAGCGGGTTTTCCGGGGCGGCGTTTCTCAGCAGGGTCCGGCACCTGAGCATGAAAAGGGCCGCCGGTATCCCGCTGTCGGAAGCGTCCCCCACGAACAGGCACAGGCGGCTCCCGTCGATGAAGAAAAAATCGTAGAGGTCGCTCCCGGCGTCCCCGCCGGGGTGGAGGAGCGCGGATAGATCGATGTCCCCGCCGGTTTGGATACCGGAGAGGTTTTGCGGCAACATGCCCATCCGGATATCGGAGACGATCCGTACGCGTTCGCGGGCGGCGGCGCTCTTCTCGGATTCGACAAGGTACTCCCGGAGCCTCGACTCCATTTTCCGGAAAACCTCGGCCAGCCGGGACATTTCGCTCGGGAACCGGATCGCGGGCAGTTCGTCGCCCGGCGCGGGGGGCAAAGAAAAGTCGGTTTCCCCGAGGCGGGCGGCATGGTGTGCGAGCCGGCGCAGCGGCCGCATCAGCAAAAACAGGAACAGGCAGGCGCAGGTTGCGCAGAGGCCCACCACCCATGCGGCGAATATTACCTGCCGGTCTTCGATATCGCGGGCGGGACGCTCGATTTCGTCCTTGTAGACCGAGGAAGCCACGTACCAGTCGAACGGTTCGAATCGCTCGACGTGGGAATATTTCGTGAAACGGTGCCGGCCCGGAAACTCCGGCTTGTCCCAAAGATATGTCCCGGGGACGCCGGGGTTTCGGGACGCGCGCTCGAGGGCCTCGAAACGGTCCCCGCCGGCCGGTGCATCCGCCGTCCCCGCCTCCGGCGCTTCCGCGACTCGCGGAGGGATGACCGTTTTCTTGTCCCCGCTGAACAGAAAGTAGTGTCCGGTATCGAACAGCCTCATATCGGCAAGGGTTTCCCCGAGGTCCCTTGCTATCCCGTTCATCTTCTTCCGGACGTCCGAGTCGATGTCGTCGATATAGACGCCGGCGCCGATCAGCCAGTCCCACTTCGGGTAGTATGCGAAATAGAGCAGCTTCGGCGCCTCGGCGGCCTCGCCGAACCGCCGCCATGAAATCGTGATGAAGCTCTCTCCCTTTTCCCCGGCTTCGTTGCGGGCCGTCTCCAATACCGGCCGGTCATATATGTCCTTCACCCAGGACATGTCCTGTCCCCGGATGTTCTCCAGGGGATGAGAAATGGCCATGTCATTCGCATCGTAGACGGCAAAGTAATCGCAATTTCCGACTCGCAGCTTTTCGACGGCTTCCAGCGCCAGTTGCTTCGCCAACCCTTCGGGAAGGACCTCCCGGCCGGCCATTTCATTGAAGAATTCGATCTGGGCGACCACGAGGCCCGAGATGTCCCGCAACTGCTCCCGGTGCCGGGTCATCGCATAGTGTTTGAACGATTCCAGGTCTTTGTACCGGCCCTCGATATCGAACCGCACCGCCCGCAGGACGTTTTTCGCCTCCCGGTCCCCGGCTTCGAGCATCGCCCCGGTGACCTCCCGCCTTGTGAAAAGCATGAAGGCGGCAACGGCGGCGGCGAGAAAGCCGACAAGCATCAGGAGGACCAGCAGCCTGAAACTGCCCAGTACTCCGGCCAATGATTGCAGTGGGGACCTACCCGGCATATGCTGTCCTTCTCTGTTGCGGAAAGCCGATCTGCATACTGTCCGGCGAAAAATCCCGCCAGACGGGCGCAAGCGGCGGAGATCATCCCCGGTTCGCGCCTGCCCGGCGGCCGGACGGGATATTCACACGGCCCTCCGGCATAACTCATTTTCACGTCCGGGTTGAACCCGTCGGGAGCGGCATACCACACTTGTCCGGTCAATGACACATTCGTAATTGTTCCACATTCTATGGTAAAACGACTTGCCTTAAAAGCATTTCTCCACCCCGGCGGCGGGATGTGTCCTGTTGCGCGCATTACGCGCCTGCTCACTGTGGAGACGCAGAGAACGCTGAGAAGAAAGTGATTTCGGCTAAATCAGCGTTTTTTGCGGGTCGCGGCTTCCCGGTGTCCTCCGCGACTCGGCGGCGGCTGGATGAGGGCATGGATAAATCGGTTGCTTATATTCACATCCCACGGGTGCGAAGGGGATGATTATATTGTCCAAACTTCTGGAGGAGCATATCACGGCCCCTCGTGAGGCCGGTTGCCATACGGCGCGACTATTCGCAGCGTCACTAACAACTGCCCCCCCACAGCGCCGGCGCGGATCGGGTGCGAGGCGGGAGCCGGGACCCGGAGCGCATTCACGGTGCATAAGGGGCGTGCGGGCGGTTGGATTCGGGCTTCCGCCGAAATGAGGAAATTCGTTATTTCGCAATTATTTATGACATTGTATATAATGCGTTTGCCGGAATTGCATATCCGGATGTTGTATGCCGGGAAAAAGGTCAAGCGGGTATTTCCTTAGCCGGCTATTTACATGTCCCGCGACCTGCGCGTTATGTTATCGTCAGATGAACCAAGACTAACGATTTTCATATATTCCCGAGAATTTTGAATTGAAAATACATTGCGACGCATGGGGTCGGGACCGATCAACCCTCAATGCTGTTGCTTTAAGCGTTAACATACCCTGTTTTGTCATTTCGGCCGGAGGGAGAAATCTTGTTTGTTCCGCACCACGGAAAGATTTCTCCCTCCGGTCGAAATGACAATATGCTCAAGCG